>NZ_MJGL01000056.1:149209-250758 GCF_001864855.1 Curtobacterium sp. MCBA15_005 | reverse complement strand
GCAGGTACGCCCGGTTTCGGTGGGTACGCCCGATTCCGGTAGGTGGGGGCGGGTGCGGGGGCGATCGCCTGACGGCCTGGAGGTGCGGGGCAGGGCCGCACCGCGCCTCCAGGCCGGTGGTCCCCACGTCTAGAGCGTGCGCCGCACGTCCCACAGGTGGTGCACCGGGTCGTGCGCGTAGTAGGTGGCGAGCGTCGCGACGGTGAAGGCGCTGCCGTCGGACCGGAGCCCGGTGCGCTCGAGCACCTCGTCGGGCACCGCCGCGAAGGCCCGGGCCGCGCGGTCGGCCGACTCCCGCAGCTCTTCGGCGACGATCGCGGGGTCCTGCTCGCCGTAGCGGTCCTCGACGGCGGTGGCGTCCTGGTCCCAGTTCGGGAACGTCGGGGCGTCCTCGGTGAGCATCAGCTCGAGGCGCTCCGCCATCTTCCGGTGGACATCCCGCACGTGGGCGCCGTACTCGAGCGGTGACCAGGTCTGGTCGTCGGGGCGGTCGCGCACGTCATCGCGTCCGAGGACCGCGGGCCATCCTGCGGTGTTCTCGTCGATGATGCCCGGCACGTCGCGGACGGTCACCGCGCTGCCGTCGTAGCCGCACTCGGGACACGCGGACTCGATGACCCACGTCCAGTTCTTCGTCTCCGGTTCGATCGCCATGGGCCGATGTTACGGGCTCGTTACTCAGCTTCCGGGTTCGCCGGACTGGTGCGGATCGGCGGCGACCCCCGTTCGGGTGACACGCCGTTCCCTGAGAATCACCGGCCAATGACATTTCGGTTGCTCGGTAACGTCGCTCGCTGTTCTGGGCCGGTTCCCGACGGCCCACCGATCTTCTCGAGGAGCGATGCATGGGTTCCGACCCCAGCAGTACCCACCCCCGACCGCACCGACGGCTGCGCGAGAGCGACGTCACCGTGGTCGACAAGAGCATGATGCGACGAGCCGTCAGCGGCATGGTCGTCGGCAACACCATGGAGTGGTACGACGTCGGTGTGTACGGCTACTTGGCCGTCACGATGGGGAAGGTCTTCCTGCCGACGGCCGAACCCGCGGTGCAGATCCTGTTCAGCCTCGGGGTGTTCGCGGCGACGTACATCGCGCGGCCGCTCGGTGGCATCGTGTTCGGACGCCTCGGTGACCGGATCGGTCGGCAGAAGGTGCTCGCGACGACGCTGATCATGATGGCGGCGTCGACGTTCCTGATCGGGGCGCTCCCCGCGTACGCGACGATCGGCGTGTTCGGCCCGATCCTGCTCGTCGTGCTGAAGCTCGCGCAGGGCTTCTCGACCGGTGGTGAGTACGCCGGGGCGACGACCTTCGTCACCGAGTACGCCCCGGACCGCCGTCGCGGGTTCTTCGCGAGCATCCTGGACTTCGGCAGCTACCTCGGCTTCGCGCTCGGTGCCACGGTGGTGTCGGTGCTGCAGCTCACCCTCGGCGACGAGGCGATGACCGCCTACGGCTGGCGGTTCCCGTTCCTGGCGGCCGGTGTGATCGGCGTCGTGGCCATCTACTTCCGTCTGCGGATCGAGGAGTCGCCGGTGTTCCAGGCGACCCAGGCCGCGCAGGAGGCCGCGACCGAGTCCCGCGCGTCCTTCGAGGGGGAGCGCCCGGCCAACGTCGTCGCGATGGTCCGCCAGCACTGGCGTCCGATCGTCATCGCGATCATGCTCGTCGCCGCGTCGAACACCGTGGGCTACGCCCTGACCTCGTACATGCCGACGTACCTGACCGACTCGCTCGGGTACTCCGCCATCGACGGCACACTGCTGACGATCCCGGTGCTCCTGCTGCTCGCGGTGATGCTGCCGCTGACCGGCAAGCTCTCCGACCGCCTCGGCCGCCGCGTCGTGATGTGGATCGGTGCGGCCACCACGGTCGTGCTCGTCGTGCCGGCGTTCATGCTCATCGGGCACGGGGCGCAGTGGTCGACGCTCGCCGGCCTCGGGCTGCTCGCGCTGATGACGGCGCTGTGGGTGTCGAACCAGGCTGCGTCGCTGCCGGCACTGTTCCCGACCTCGACGCGGTACGGCGGCATGGGGTTCGCCTACAACATCGCGATCGCGGTGTTCGGTGGGACCACGCCCCTGATCGTGCAGGCGCTGCTCACCGCGACGGGTGACGAGCTCGCGCCGGCGTACTTCCTGATGGCGATGAGCGTCGTCGGAGCGATCGGTGTCTTCTGCATGAAGGAGTCCTCGCAGCGCCCGCTGCCCGGGTCGATGCCGGCGGTGGAGACCGAGGACGAGGCAAAGGAGCTCGTGCTCACGCAGGACACGAACCCGCACCTGGACCTCGGTGACCTGCCGTTCGCGGCGCAGGACGCGGCGGCTGCTGCTGCGCGCGAGGCTGAGGGGGTGCCAGCGCGCTGACGCGCGTGGGGGATCGGTCGGCGGGGTGCGTCCGGCCGACGTGGAACGACGGGGTCGTTGCCGTACGACAGCGACTCCGTCGTTCGTTTCGTGCGCGGGCTGTTGCACCGTTCGGGGAGCGACGATGTCACTGTCGTACGACATCGACAGTGTCGTTCGGCGTCCGCACCAGCCCGCCCGCACCCGCCCGCCCCGGCCCGCCCGCCCGCGCCCCCCTCACTCGTGCCGGTGCTCCGACGCCGGGTCGACCGCGGGCCACACCGGGAACGGGTCCGGCCAGCCGCGCCACACGTCCGGCCCGGCGAGCAGCTCCGCCGGCGTGAGCAGCGCCCCGTCGAGCGCCCGCTCGATCGCCCGGACGTCGAGCTGCTCGCCGACGAACCACAGCGCCTGCCCGATCGGGGCGTCGGCGTCCCACGACGGGTTCGCGGTGGGGTCGAGCGCGAGCATCGACCCGAAGCTCGACCACGAGCCGACGTGGTCCGGCCGGGACGCCAGGCGGAAGAACCCCCGCGACCGCAGCACGCGGCCGTTCACCCCGGCGGACAGGTCGTCGGCGATGACGGACGACAGTCGTCCGGGGTGGAAGGGCAGCGGCTCCCGGTAGCGCATCGAGACCAGGGCGTCGCGGGCCTCGCGCCCGGTGCCCGCACCGCTCGACAGCGCCCGCATCCAGCCGGCACCGGTGGCGAGCACCCGCGCGGCTCCACCGTTCGACGCCGGCAGGTCGGCGGCGCTGCGGATCGCGGGCAGGGCGACGATCACGGCCTGGGGCGCCATCCGGTGCAGCAGTGACACGAGCGCCCGACGCCGACGGCCCGACAGCGGTTCGATGCGGTCGAGGGCGATCACCGTCGCGTACTCGACGAGTGCGGCCATCCGGTCCGCGGCCACGAAGGCGTCGTCGACGTCCGACCACAGTAGGTGCGCGACGTCGTCCGCCCGCAGCACCCCGACGACGTGCCGCAGCACCCGGTCGTCGCCGGTCTCGGACCGTGCCGCGTTGGCGAGCAGCATGCCGACCGCTCGGGCATCGGCCCCCGGGTGCAGGGTGACGACGAGCCCGTGGCCCGCGTCGGGTCCGCAGACCCGGTCGAGCTGGTCGGCACGGTCGGCCACGGCGCGGGCGGTGGCGAAGGCACTCCCGGCGACGTGCATCCGGTGTCCGTCCGAGATCCGGGCGGCGACGCGGTCGGCGTCGACCTGGTGCAGGGCGGTGACGAGGGTGATGGCAGCAGCACGCATGTCCGCTACTGTAACTGAAAACCGTTATCAACAAGGAGGCTCGTCGTGAAGGTCCGCAACTCCCTCAAGGCCCTGAAGCAGATCCCCGGCTCGCAGGTGGTCCGACGCCGGGGCCGCGTCTACGTCATCAACAAGAAGAACCCCCGCTGGAACACCCGGCAGGGCTGACGTCAGCGGCGGTCCGTAGGGTGGCGGCATGCGACTGCTGCTCATCCGCCACGGCCAGACCCCCGCGAACGTGCACGGCATCCTCGATGCCGTGGTGCCCGGACCGGGGCTGACCGAGCTCGGGCAGCAGCAGGCCGACGCGCTGCCGGCAGCGCTCGCCGACCGGGGGATCGAGCGACTGTTCGTGTCGTCGATGATCCGCACGCAGATCACCGCGGCGCCCCTCGCGACCTCGCTCGGCCTCGAGCCCGTGGTGCTGCCGGGCCTGCGTGAGATCGAGGCGGGCGACACCCAGGGCAAGAGCGACAAGGTGTCCGTGCAGACCTACATCTCCACCGTGCACGGCTGGTCCGGCGGCGATCGGACGACCCGGATGCCCGGTGCCGAGAGCGGCACCGAGTTCTTCGAGCGCTACGACGACGCCGTCCGGCAGATCGAGGCCACCGAGGTCGCTGTTGCCGCCGCCGTCAGCCACGGTGCCGCGATCCGCACGTGGGCGAGCGCGGCTGCGCAGAACACCCCGGATCACTTCGGCACGAAGCGCCACCTGGAGAACACCGGCATCGTCGAGCTCGAGGGCTCGTTCGCCGACGGCTGGCGCCTGGTCGACTGGGAAGGCGAGCCGGTCGGCGGCGACCAGCTCATCGACCGCACGGCGCTCGACCCCACCGGCGAGCGTTTCTGACGCGACCAGCGGTCGCCGACGCGACCAACGGCTCGCAGACGCGACCACGAACGGACGGGAGGCCCGGTACCAGCTGGTACCGGGCCTCCCGTCCGTCTTGTCCTTGCGTCGACTACGCGAGCTGCGACGCCGACGCGGACGTCAGCGGCACGATCACGCCGTGCGACTCACGCAGCACATCGAGCGTGCGCTGGACCTCGTCCGCGCGCTCCTCGGTCGTCCAGCCGAGCGCCTCGGCGAGCACGTCGGCCAGCTCGTCGAGCAGGTCGATCGTGACCCCGCCGACGAACGCCAGGTTCGTGCGGCGCAGGACGACGTCGACCAGGTGGACGGCCTGCTCGTGGCGGGCGAAGTACGCGACCTCGGCGCGGGTGAGCGACGGGTCGGACTCGAGCGGCTCGACCGGGCCGTCGGTCAGGACGTCCACGACCTCGGCGGCACGGGTGCCGTAGCGCTCGAGCAGCCCCTCGACCAGGGACTCGTCCAGGCCGTCGCGGTGCGACTTGATCCACAGGGCGCGCTGCGCGTCGGTGGTCGGGAACTCCTTGCCACCGCCGATCGGCATGCCGGTGGTGTCGACCTTGCGGCTCATGCCGAGCTTGGTCGTCGCCTCCGTGGACAGGTGTGCGGCGAGGGCACGGAAGGTCGTCCACTTGCCACCGACGAGCGACAGCACGGTCGACTTCGGCAGCCCGGCGATCTGGGTGTCCACGATCCGGTAGTCACGGGACACGAAGCCGGGGGCGGTGTCCTCGTGGCGGGGGAGCGGGCGAATGCCGGAGTAGCTGTAGACGATGTGGTCGCGGGTGACGTCGATCTGCGGGAACACGTGCTTGACGAGCCCGAAGAAGTAGTCGATCTCCTCGTCGGTCGTCGTGACCGGCTTCGCGGGGTCGGCGTCGATGTCGGTGGTGCCGATGAGCACCCGGCCCTTGAGCGGGTAGATGAGGACGATGCGGCCGTCGTCGTTCTCGAAGAACAGCTCGCGGCCCTTGGTGGCCTCGAGCAGCTCGTCGTTGTGCACGACGATGTGCGAGCCCTTCGTGCCGCCCATGAACTTCGTCTCGCCGCCGAACGCCTCGTTCGTCAGGTCGGTCCAGGGGCCGGAGGCGTTGATCACGACGTCGGCCGTGAAGACGAACTCGTCGCCGGTCTCGCGGTCGCGCAGCAGGACGCCGCCGTCGCGGGTGCCGGCTGCCTCGACGTAGTTCGTGGCGCGAGCGGTCGCGGCTGAGCCGCTCCCGGCTCCCGCGGCCAGGCCGTCCTTCAGGACGTCGAGGGCAAGGCGCTCGGGCTCGTGCACACTCGCGTCGTAGTAGGTACCCGTGTACTTCAGGTCCTTGTTGAGGGCGGGCATGTCCTCGAGCGCGGCCTTCTTGGTGCGGAAGACGTGCTTCGGGACGGAGCCGCCGTCACGCGAGAAGGAGTCGTAGATCGTCATGCCGATCTTGATCAGCATCGCGCCGCGCTCCTTGGTGGAGCGCTGCTTGTGCGTCAGCATGCGCAGCGGGGCGTTCATGATGCCGGAGAACGTCGAGAAGATCGGCATGGTCGTCTGCAGCGGCTTGACGTAGTGCGGGGCGATGCGGATCAGGCCGTTGCGCTCCTGCACGCTCTCGCGCACCAGGCGGAACTCGCCGTTCTCCAGGTAGCGGATGCCGCCGTGGATCATGTGGCTCGAGGCCGCGGAGGCGCCGGAGGCGTAGTCGCCACGCTCGACCAGGGCGACGTCGACGCCCTGGAGCGCCAGGTCGCGGAACGTCGCGATGCCGTTGATGCCGCCGCCGACGACGAGGACCTGCGCGTTCGGGCGCTCGGTGAGGGCGGTCACCGTGTTCCGGGGCTGTGTCTTCTTCGACATGGTTCGTCGCTTCCTTCGTCTGTTCGTGGGGTCAGGATCGATCGTGCGCTCGTTCAACAGGGCGGGCAACTCGCGTGCACGAACGTGCAGCACACGTATCGTCCAGGCCCGACACGGCGGTCAGGAGGCGCGGCAGGGGTTGCAGAGGCCCTGCACGTCCGTGCATGGTTGCGTTCGACAGATCGGAGCACCATGAGCGATGCGGCTCAGCCCATGCGTACGCAGCAGGCGCTGCGCGCCGCCCACCTGTACTACCTGCAGGACCTGACGATGGACGCGATCGCCGACGAACTCGGCACCTCGCGCTCGTCGGTGTCGCGGCTGCTGAAGTACGCCAGGGACACCGGGCTCGTCGACATCCAGATCCGTTCTCCGCTCGACCAGGCCGCTGCGCTGAGCCGGAGCATCCGCTCCCGCTTCGGGGTGCACGCGCACGTGGTCCCGGTGCCGGACCACACGAGCGACGTCGACCGGCTCGAGCGGGTCGCGCTGTCCGCCGCCCGGATCCTGACGCAGTACGTCGAGTCGAACATGGTGATCGGGATCTCGTGGGGCTCGACCGTGAGCGCGGTCAGCCGCTACCTGGTGCCGAAGACCACCCACGGCTCGACGATCGTGCAGATCAACGGCGCCGCGAACACCCGCACCACCGGCATCGTCTACGCGTCCGAGATCCTGCGCCGGTTCGGCGAGGCCTACGGGGCCTTCGTGCAGCAGTTCCCGGTGCCGGCGTTCTTCGACGACCCCGCGACGAAGGAGGCCCTGTTCCGGGAGCGCTCGATCCGCCGTGTGCTCGACCTGCACGAGCGGATGGACCTCGTCGTGTTCGGTGTCGGTGCCCCGCAGGCCCCGGTGCCCTCGCACGTGTACTCCGGCGGGTACCTCGACCCCGAGGACCGCGACGAGCTCACGCAGGCGGGGGTCGTCGGGGACGTCTCGACGGTGTTCTACCGGGCCGACGGCTCGTGGAAGGACATCGGGGTGAACGCACGGGCCGGCGCGCCGGACCTCGACACGATCAAGCGCGCGCCGCGGCGGGTCTGCGTCGTCGCCGGGCGGTCGAAGGCGGCGTCGCTGCGGGGCGCGCTGGCCGCCGGGCTCATCACGGACCTGATCCTGGACGAGAGTGTGGGGCAGGCGATCCTGCAGCCCTGAGTCAGGACCTGACGCAGTTTGTCGGTGGTCCGTCGTAGGTTCTCGACCATGGTGCTTTCTCTCGAACAGCCCGGTCAGCGGTACTTCCGGCGGATGGTCGGCAGCGACGTCGACCAGGCGCTCGCGTTCTTCACGGGCGACTACGACTTCCGTGCACCACTGGTCCGTCGCACCCACGAGAACGCCCACTGGGACTTCGCCGGCGTCGGTGACGAGCGGATGTCCCTGCGCTCGTCACGGTTCATGGTCGACCTGCGGAGCGAGAGCCAGGTCGACGACGAGTTCCTCGTCGCCTGGATGCGGAGCGGCTCGAGCCGGATCACCACGGGCGGCGAGACGTTCGAGCTCGAGGCCGGGGTGCCCGTCGTGCTGCCCTTCGCCGAGCCGTACGCGCTGCACCACCACGACATCGCCCTGAACCTGGTGCAGCTCGACCGCGACTTCGTCCGTGCCGTGGCCGGTGACGACGACTTCGCCTTCGAACCGATGCGCCGCCCGACGGCCGACGGCATCGCGCTGTGGCGGTCGGTGGTGCGGAAGTACTCGGCCGTCTGGCTCGACGTCGAACAGGCCATGAGCCCGATGGTCCAGCACGACATCGCCGAGGCGTTCGCGACCGCGGCGATCCGGGCGTTCCCGCAGCGCAACAAGTGGCGTGCGTCGGTGTCCGGCAGCGGCCCGGAGCACGACCGCCTGCGCCGGGCGCTCGAGTTCGTCCACGAGCACGCGCGTGAAGCGATCGGCACCCCGGACATCGCGGCGGCGGCGGGGCTCAGCCCGCGCGGCCTGCAGCAGTCCCTCCGTCGGCACCTCGACCAGACGCCGGGGGAACTCCTGCGCGGCGTGCGACTCGACGGTGCCCGCACCGACCTGGTCGGCAGCGGCCTGGACGAGACGACGGTGGCCGAGATCGCGCGCACGTGGGGCTTCGGGCACCTCGGGCGCTTCTCGGCGACCTACCGCAGCCGATTCGGGGAGCTGCCGAGCGAGTCGCTGCGCGGGCACTGACCGACTGCTGCCGCGGACCGTTCCGCCGAATCTCGTGACACGGATCGCGCTGCCACTATCCGGATGTTCGGCTCAGCGGTGCTGTGGGCGAATCTGGTGCTCAATGGACGGGACGAACGCACCGCCCACGAAGGAGTCAGCATGCGCATCGGCGTCCCCACCGAGATCAAGAACAACGAGTACCGCGTCGCCGCCACTCCGGCCGGCGTCGCCGAGCTCGGGTCGCATGGCCACCAGGTGCTGGTGCAGGCCGGTGCCGGGTCCGGTTCGGCCTTCACCGACGACGAGTACCGCACCGCCGGGGCCACGATCGTCGACACCGCGGCCGAGGTGTGGGAGCGCGCCGAGCTGATCCTCAAGGTGAAGGAGCCGGTCGCGTCGGAGTACCCGATGATCCGGCCGGGCCAGGTGCTCTTCACCTACCTGCACCTCGCCGCCGACCGACCGCTGACCGACGCGCTCATCGACTCGGGCGCGACGGCGATCGCCTACGAGACCGTGCAGCTGCCGGACCGCTCGCTGCCCCTGCTGTCACCGATGTCCGAGGTCGCCGGGCGACTGTCCGCCCAGGTCGGCGCGTTCCACCTGATGCGCACGAACGGTGGGCGCGGGTTGCTGCTCGGCGGGGTCCCCGGCACGCCGAAGGGCCGCGTGGTCGTCATCGGCGGCGGCGTCGCGGGGGAGCACGCCGCGACGATGGCGCTCGGCATGGGCGCCGACGTCACGGTGTTCGACATCAGCCTGCCGCGGCTCCGGGCCCTGGACGCCCGGTTCGACGGCCGCGTCACGACCCTGCGCTCGTCGGCGCACGCCATCGCCGAGGCGCTGCGCGACGCCGACCTGGTGATCGGCTCCGTGCTCATCCCCGGGGCGTCGGCGCCGAAGCTCGTCACCGACGCGATGGTCGCCGACATGCGGCCGGGCTCGGTGCTGGTCGACATCGCGATCGACCAGGGCGGCTGCTTCGAGGGCTCCCGCCCGACCACCCACGACGACCCCACGTTCGCCGTGCACGACACCGTGTACTACTGCGTGGCGAACATGCCCGGGGCCGTCCCGCGCACGAGCACGATCTCGCTGACGAACGCCACGCTGCCCTACGCCGTCGCGATCGCCGACCGTGGCTGGGAGGCCGCGCTCGAGGCCGACCCCGCACTCGCCGCCGGCCTGAACGTGCACGCCGGCCGGGTCACGAACGCCGCGGTCGCCGCCGCGCACGGCCTGGTGGCGTCCGCCGAGTCGTCGCGCTGAGGCCGCGCGAGTCTTCGCGCTGAGCGACACCTCACGGGCCAGCGGCCGCGTGAGGTGTCGCTCAGCGCGAAACGACGCGCAAGACCACGCGCGTCAGGCCGCCACCGGTGCCGCCGCCCGACCGGCACGCCCGCCGACCCAGCCGGCGCGGGCACGAACCACCACGGTCACGACGACCACGGCCGCCGCAGCCACCACGGCCGCGACCGCCGTCGGCACGGAGACGAGCGGCCCCTCGAACCGGGCCACGGCGACCCATGCCAGACCCCACGCGACCGACGCCATCGGCGCCAGGCGTCCCCGGCCCCACAGGGCGATGAGGACCCCGACGAGCCCGGCCACCGCGGCGACGACCACACCCCACGGGTCCTGCCCGAGTCCGAAGCCCCGGAAGCCCGCCGCCGTCAGCACCGCAGCGGTGTTGGCGGCCGTCGCGACGCAGACCCACCCGAGGTACAGCCCGAAGGTGCCATCGGTCAGGATCGCCTCGACGACCCCGCGGGACGGGGTCCGGCGCAGGATCGTGAACGTCCAGATCAGCACGACGAGCAGTGCGACGATGATCGGCTCGCTCGCCCACAGGAACCCGAACTGCACGGACAGGATCCAAGCGGCGTTGAGCAGCAGGGAGAGCACCGCCGGCACCACCAGCCGCTCGTGCCGCTCGTCGTTCGCGGTGCGGAAGAGCTGCAGCACCGCGTAGCCGATGAGCCCGGCGTAGACGACACTCCAGATCGAGAAGGCCGGGCCGTCCGGGGCGATCGCGGTGGAGGACGCCGACAGTGCGCCACCGGCGGCGTCCTGGATGGGCGTCCCACCGGCGGCGCCCGACCCGACGTACGCGCCGATGACGGCGACGACCGCGCTCACGGCCACCGCGATGCGCTTCCAGATCCTCTTCATGACAGTCCCTTTCGTCAGCATGCTGATGACCTGCACCGTAGGCGGCCGGTGCCGCCGGTCGTGCAGCGCGCGTTCAGGCAGGACGCGGGGTGCACGGCGGGCGTGCCACGGGCCTCCAGGCCGGAGACCGGCCACCCTGCGTACGGTGGGCGCGTGAGCGTCGAACTGAACACCGTCTACATCGACCGGATCGCACCGATCGCGAGTCCGTCCCTCGACGACACCTTCCGGATGCTCGACGAGCAGGGCGCCAGCGCGTGCATCGTCCTGCACCAGCCCGACGCCGAGGAACTCGGCGACGTCGCGGTCGCTCTCGGCCTGCACGAACTCGCGGTCGAGGACTCCGCCGAGGGGCACCAGCGACCGAAGCTCGAGCGCTACGGCTCGACGCTGTTCGTGGTGCTCAAGCCCGCGCTGTACAACGACCAGCAGGAAGAGGTGGCGTTCGGTGAGGTGCACGCCTTCGTCGGTGAGACCTTCTTCCTCGCCGTCGTGAAGGCCGACCCCCGTGGCAAGCAGACCGTTCCCCGGGCGCTGCAGCGGTTGAGCGGCAAGCCCGGGCTGGTGACCGTCGGCCCGCAGGCGCAGCTCTGGGCGCTGATGGACTCCATCGTCGACGGCTACGTGCCGGTGATCGACGGACTCGAAGAGGACATCAACCAGATCGAGGACCAGCTGTTCTCGGGCGAGGCCGGGGTGTCCCGGCGCGTGTACGAGCTGTTCGGCGAGGTCGTCGACTTCCAGCGTGCGGCGCGTCCACTCGTCTACATGATCGAGAACCTGCACCGCGGCGCCGAGAAGTACCACCTGCCGATCGAGATGCAGCGGCGGTTCCGCGACGTCCTCGACCACGCGATCCGGGTGGTGGAGCGCCTCGACACGTTCCGGCAGCTGCTGCAGAACGCCCTGACCGTCGACTCGACCCTGGCGGCGCAGAAGCAGAACGACGACACGAAGAAGATCTCCGGCTGGGCGGCGATCTTGTTCGCGCCGACGCTCATCGCCGCGATCTACGGGATGAACTTCACGCACATGCCTGAACTCGGCTGGACGTGGGGGTACCCGCTGTCGATCGTCGCGATGGTCCTGTTCGCCGCGATCCTCTACGTGGTGTTCAAGGTCAAGCGCTGGTTCTGAGCCGCGCCGCGACCTGAGCCGCAACCTGAGCCGCAACCGGAGCCGCGCCGCAGCAGGATTTGCAGCGGACGGCTCCGGACCGGAAAGCTCTGACGTGCAACGACGCCGACTGGAGCCCCGCATGCCGCACGAACTCGTCCACCTGACCGCCGGTGGCGTCTCGCTCGTCCTGGACTGCCGCGACGCCGCGCTCCCCGCCGTCGTGCACTGGGGAGCGGCACTCGGACCGCTCGACACCGACGCGCTGACGGCCCTCGCCGACGCCGATGTCGCGCCCGTCGCACCGAACGAGATGGACGACCCGGTCCGCCTGTCGGTGCTGCCCGAGCCGCACCGGGGCTGGAGCGGTCGTCCGGGGCTCGCCGGGCACCGTGACGGCGCCGACTGGTCGCCGGCGTTCACGGTGACGTCGCTCGCGGTCACCGACTCCGCGGTCACCGCCGACGCCGAGGACACGGTTGCCGGGCTCACCGTCCGGGTGACCATCGAGATGCTCGGCTCCGGGCTCGTGCGGGCCCGCGCGGGCGTGACGAACACCGCCGACGGCGTCTACACCGTCGACGACCTGACGCTCGCGATGCCGATCCCGTCGGGGGCCCGCGAGATCCTGGACTTCGCCGGCCGCTGGGGCAAGGAGCGGACCCCGCAGCGCCGCGAACTCGTCGTGGGGACCCACCAGCGCGAGGGACGGAAGGGCCGCACCGGCACCGACGCCGCGACCGTGCTGACGGTGGGGGAGCCGGGCTTCGGCTTCGCGCACGGCCAGGTCTGGGGCGTCCACACCGCCTGGAGCGGCAACCACCGGCACCACGCCGAACGGCTCGCCACCGGCCGCCAGGTCATCGGCGGCGGCGAACTGCTGCTGCCCGGCGAGGTCCGGCTCGACACCGGTGCCACGTACGAGGGGCCGTGGGTGTACTTCGCCCACGGGGACGGCCTCGACGACCAGGCCCGACGGTTCCACCGCTGGCTCCGGAGCCGCCCGCAGCACCCGACGACGCCCCGCCCGATGACGATCAACGTGTGGGAGGCCGTGTACTTCGACCACGACCTGGCCCGCCTCGTCGACCTCGCCGAGCGTGCCGCAGCCCTCGGCGTCGAACGCTACGTGCTCGACGACGGCTGGTTCCGCGGCCGCCGCGACGACCACGCCGGCCTCGGTGACTGGTACGTCGACGAGGACGTCTGGCCGGACGGACTCGGCCCCCTGGTCGACCGCGTCCGTGCGCTCGGCATGGAGTTCGGCCTGTGGTTCGAACCCGAGATGGTGAACGAGGACAGCGACCTCGCCCGCGCCCACCCGGAGTGGATCCTGCAGGCCGACGGTCGGCTGCCCGCCCGGTCCCGCGACCAGCAGGTGCTCAACCTGGCGATCCCCGAGGCCTTCGACCACGTGCTCGAACGGATGACGGCGATCATCGGCGAGTACGCGGTCGACGCCGTGAAGTGGGACCACAACCGCGACCTCGTCGAGGCGGGGTTCCCGGGCGGCGGCGCAGCGGTCCACGAGCAGACCCTCGCCGCGTACCGGTTGATGGCGACGCTCGGCGAGCGGTTCCCGTCCCTGGAGATCGAGTCGTGCTCGTCGGGTGGCGGTCGGGTCGACCTCGGCGTCATCGAGCACACCGCGCGGGTGTGGGTGTCCGACGACATCGACCCGCTCGAGCGCCAGCAGATGCACCGGTGGACGCAGCAGCTCCTGCCGCCGGAGCTGCTCGGGTCGCACATCGCGAGTGGCCGGAACCACACGACCGGTCGCGTCCACGACCTTGCCTTCCGTGCCGGCACCGCCCTGGTCGGCCACCTCGGCATCGAGTGGGACCTGGCCGGCGCGACCGCCGACGAGTCCGCCGCGCTGACCGAGTGGATCGCGCTCTACCGCGAGCTCCGCCCGCTCCTGCACGGCGGCGACCTGGTGCGCTCCGACGAGGTCGACGACGCGCGGCTCGTGTACGGCACGGTCGCGCCGGACCGGCAGCAGGCCGTCTTCTTCCTCGCCGGCATCGGCCGCTCCGAGGTCTCCGGCACCGGCCGGGTCACCTTCCGCGACCTCGACCCCGACACGGCGTACCGCGTCGACCCGGTGGTCATCGGCGACGGCCACGACCTGGTGCGACCGGACTGGTGGTCCGGCCCGCGGGTGTTCAGCGGCCGGGTGCTCGGCACCGTCGGCCTGCAGCCGCCGCTCATGCCGGCCGACTGCGTGGTGCCGTTCCGGGTGACGGCCGTCTGACGGCGGGTGGTCGGGGCTCCCGGCCTGGAGGCCCGTCCCGCGTCCGGCGGCCCGTCGCGGTCCGTCATCGGGTGCGTCCAGCCCGTTAGGCTTCCGGTCATGCCGCACTCCGGACACGCGACCCCGGTCTGGGCCCTCAAGCTCGCCGTCGTCACCGCCCTGGTGGGCGTCTCCGGCGGCATCGCCGGCATCGCGGTCTGGCTCGCGCTCCAGCTCATCCAGTTCGTCGCCTTCGGGTACGGGTTCGGCGGGCACCTCGAGGCCGCCGACGCACCGTCCGGCCTGAACCGGTTCCTCGCGCTCACCGCGGCCGGCGTCCTGACCGGGTTCGCCTGGTGGGCGCTCCGACGGTGGGGGCGCTCGATCGTCTCGGTCACCGCGGCCGTCGACGGCAAGCGGATGCCGGCCCTGGCGACGCTCGCGAACGCCGGCATCCAGATCCTGGCCGTGGGGCTCGGCGCGTCCATCGGCAAAGAGGTGGCGCCGCGCGAGGTCGGGGCCTGGCTCGCCCAACTCGTCACCCGTCGTGCGGGGCTGGCCGCACGCGAGACGAAGATCCTCGTCGCCTGCGGTGCCGCGGCCGGCCTCGCCGCCGTGTACGACGTGCCCCTCGGTGGTGCGCTGTTCGCGGTCGAGGTCCTGCTCGGCGAGATCAGCTTCGCGACCGCCCTGCCCGCCTTCGCCACGAGCGCCGTCGCCGCCATCACCGCCCGGCTCGTGATCCCGGACGAGGTGCTGTACCACGTGCCCGCGATGCACCTCTCGCCGTCGCTGCTCGTCTGGGCGGTCGTCGTGGGACCCGTGCTGGGGCTCGCCGGGGTCGGGTTCGTCAAGCTGACCAACCGGCTGCAGGGCATCGCCCCGAAGGGCTGGCACCTGCTCGTCGTGCTGCCGGTGGTCTTCGCGATGGTGGGGCTCATCGCGATCCCGTTCCCGGAGATCCTCGGCAACGGTCGGGCGCTCGGCCTCGTCGCGATGAACACCACGCTCGACGACGCCTCGTTCGCCGGCCTGTCGCCGATCGTGCTCCTGCTGCTGCTCGGTGTCCTGCGGACCGTGACCACCTCGGCCACCATCGGGGCCGGTGCGGTCGGTGGCACGCTGACCCCGTCGATCGCGATCGGTTCGGCGATCGGCGGTGGCCTGGGCGGTGCGTGGCTGCTGCTGTGGCCGGCCGACGGTCCGAGTCTGGCGGCCTTCGCCTTCGTCGGTGCGGCGGCCTTCCTCGCCACCACCATGCGGGCGCCGTTCACCGCCCTCGTGCTCGTCGTCGAGTTCACCCAGCAGGGCACCGACATCCTCGTGCCCTCGTTGCTCGCGGTGTCCGGCGCGGTCGCCGTCGGGTACGTGCTCGCCCGCCGCCGCAGCGCACAGATGGTGTGAAGACCCCGAGCGTTCCGGTACGGACGGCTGCCCGGTGGCCTACTGTCGGCGCCAGGACGGAGCGACGGGCTCCGCACCGAGACGAGGAGCAGCCGATGGCGGGGTTCGACGACATCACGAAGAAGGCCCAGGAGTTCCTGAAGGACGGCAAGGTCCAGGACGCCCTGCAGAGCGAGAAGGCCGAGGGCGTCAGCGACAAGGTGCTCGGCGGCGTGGCCGACGCGGTCAAGAAGGCCACGGGCGGCAAGTACGACGACAAGATCGACGGTGCCCGCGACGCTGCGGACAAGAAGATCGGCAACGAGTAGCGGACGACGTGCAACGGCCCAGGACCCGGCGTGGTCCTGGGCCGTCGCCGTGCCGACTGGACGTGGTCGGGAACAACGGACACCATGGACGGGTTGCTCCGGACAGCAGCACCAGGAGGACGAGACGTGACAGTCGTGGCGCCGAACCAGCCGCTCACCGAGACCGAGGTCGAGGTGATCAAGCGGGACTTCCCGATCCTCGCGCAGGACGTGAACGGGCAGCCGTTGGCGTACCTGGACTCCGGGGCGACGGCTGAACGCCCGCGCCAGGTCCTCGACGCCGAGCGCCGGTTCCTCGAGCACGACAACGCCGCCGTCCACCGCGGGGCCCACACGCTCGCGGCGCTCAGCACCGACGCCTACGAGGACGCCCGCGCCACCGTCGCCGGCTTCATCGGCGCCGCCGCCCCGACCGAGGTCGTGTGGACCGCGAACGCCACCGACGCGCTCAACCTCGTCGCCTACGGCATGGCCAACGCCAGCCGTGGCCGCGGCGGTGCCGACGCCGAGCGCTTCCGCCTGGGCGCCGGTGACGAGATCCTCGTGACCGAGGCCGAACACCACGCCAACCTCGTGCCGTGGCAGGAGCTCGCCGCGCTGACCGGTGCCACCCTGCGCTGGATCCCGGTCGCCGACGACGGCACCTGGACCGCCGACGACGCCGCGGCCCTGATCACCGACCGCACGAAGGTCGTCGCGTTCTCACACGTCTCGAACGTCACCGGGATGATCGCCCCCGTCGAGCAGGTCGTCGGTCTCGCCCACGCCCGCGGCGCCCTCGTCGTGCTCGACGCCTGCCAGTCCGCACCGCACCGTCCCCTCGACGTGCAGCAGCTCGGGGTCGACTTCGCCGCGTTCTCCGGGCACAAGATGCTCGGCCCGAACGGCATCGGCGTGCTCTGGGGACGTGCCGAGCTGCTCGACGCCCTGCCGCCGTTCCGCACCGGTGGCTCGATGATCACCACCGTGACGATGGAGGGCTCCGAGTTCATGCCGTCGCCCGAGCGGTTCGAGGCGGGCACGCAGCCCGTCTCCCAGGCGGTCGCCCTCGCCGAGGCCGTCCGCTACCTGCGGGGCATCGGCATGGAACGCGTCCGTGCCCACGAGGAGCACCTCGCCCGCCGGATGCTCGACGGTCTGGCAGCAGTGCCCGGCATCCGCGTGGTCGGCCCGCCCGCCGGCGTCCCGCGCTCCGGCCTGGTCGCGTTCGACGTCGACGGCGTGCACGCCCACGACGTCTCGCAGTACCTCGACGCGCAGGGCATCGCCGTGCGTTCCGGCCACCACTGCGCCCAGCCCCTGCACCGCCGCCTCGGTCTGGTCGCCACCAGCCGCGCGAGCACCTACGTCTACACGACCGAGCACGACGTCGACCGGTTCCTCGCAGCCGTCGCCGAGGTCCGCGACTACTTCGGAGCGACCGCGTGAACGCCCTCGACAGCCTGTACCAGCAGGTCATCCTCGACCACGCGAAGGCGCGTCACGGCGACGGTGTGATGCCCGACGCGGATGCCTCGCACTTCGAGCGGAACCCCACGTGCGGCGACGAGATCACGGTCAGCCTGCGGCTCGAACCCGGCACCGACCGCATCGCCGGGCTCGCCTGGCAGGGCGACGGCTGCTCGATCTCGATGGCCTCGGCGTCCGTCCTCACCGACATGGCGGTCGGCCGCACCGTGCCCGAGTTCCTCGCACTGACCGAGGAGTTCCGCACCATGATGCGCTCGCGCGGCGTCGGTGAGCCCGACGAGGACGTCCTCGAGGACCTCGTCGCCTTCCACGGCGTCTCCAAGTTCGTCATGCGCGTCAAGTGCGGCATGCTCGCCTGGGTCGCGGCGGAAGCCGCCGCGCGCGAGGCGACCGCGTCCCGCTGACCCGGATGCGGCTCGCGATCGCGAGCACCGGACAGTCGGGAGGCCCGTTGCGGGCCCGCCCCGCGCCTCCCGTCCGCCGCACGGTCAGCGGCAGACGTCCTGCGTTGCCGCCTTCGTGTCGTTGATGACGATCGTCGTCACGATGTCCTCAGCGCCGGAAGCGCCACCCGTGGTGTCGAAGTGCAGCCAGTGGCCATCCGTGGTCGGTGCCACGTACTCGCGGTAGCCGCCGATCGGTGGCTCCCACGTGTCGATCGTCTTCTCGAGCCCGGGGTACGCCGCGCGCACGTCGTCTGCGGTGGAACCGAGCGCGATGCCCGTGGACGTCAGCACGGGCGACGAGAACGCTCCTGGGTCGGTTGCCTGTCCCGCAACGGAGATGTAGCGCACACCGGGCCCGGAGTCGTCGGACGTGACGAGGATCCGGTACCCGGACCCGCTGGGGGTGGACAGGTCGGCGGACTGCCACTCCCAGAACGTCGGGCAGCCGCTCGACGGCTGCCGCGAGAACCCGGCAGCCGGCAGCACCGTGCCGACGTCCGTGGCACCGAGCTGGACGGGGCCGAAGGACGCGTCGCCGAAGACCCAGCTCGCGGGGCCGCTCGGGCTGGACGACGGCCGGACGCTCGTCGGCGTCGGGGTCGGGGTCGATTTCGGGGTCGTCGTCGGCGTGGCGGCCGTCGCACTCGTCTGCGTGGCGGTCGGCGCGCTCGGCCTGGACGCTGTCGCGCAGCCAGCCGCTCCGATGAGGAGCGTGGCGATGCCGACGGTGAGGATGGTGGTGCGGAGCGTGGTCATGATTCTCCCTTCACCTTGCAGTGTCGTCGTCCGGGCGATCCTGACGGACGTCGGCGCGGACTGATGGCGGTCACGAGCACGAGCACGAGCACGAGGATGGACCACGTGATCGTCGAGACAGCGCATCCCGGCGCGGCCGGATCCGACGCGATCGTGCGGGACTACCTGACGGAGGTCGCGTCGCGGTGGTACGGGCGGGCGGCGACGTCGGCCGAGGTCGACCGGGCGCTCGACGATGAACCGTACGACGACCTGCAGGGATACTCCGGGGTGTTCCTCGTCGCCGCCGACGGGGGAGCGGTGGTCGGTTGCGCCGGCGTGCGCTTCGTGGGTGCCGTCGGTGAGCTGACGAAGGTGTTCACGCTGCCGGAGCACCGCGGCCGAGGCGTCGGTTCGGCGCTCCTGCGCCACGTCGAGGACGTCTGCCGGGGACGCGGGATCACGTCGCTGCGGCTGGACACGCGGGCCGAGCTCGCCGAGGCCTGTGCGCTCTACGAACGGCTCGGCTTCGTCCGGGTGGCGCCGTTCAACGACGACCCGTACTCCGACCGCTGGTACGCGAAGGCCCTCGCTCCGGGGTAGCGATCAGGCGATGACGCCGATCTCGCGGAGCGCGTCGCCGACGGTGATGCGCTCGCCGCGTTCCTGCGCCCGTGCCCAGCGGGACTTCGCGAGCGCGACGGCGTCGTCGTCGAGACCGAGGAGTTCGTAGAGGCCGTCCAGCTCTCGGGGAACGAGGTCGGCGAGCGGCACGGGGAACTTCCGTTCGGGGCTCGCGTAGCCCTGCTGGGCGAGCTGTTCGAGCATCTCCGGGTCGGTCTCTCGCTGTTCCATGAGCAGGACGACGGTTCGTGACCTCGTCCCCATGAGGAAGGCGGAACGCACGTTCTCGTCCGGATCGGTCGCCAGGGTGATCTCGACGGCGAGGGGGAGGTCCTCTTCGCACGCGAGCTCCCAGCGCTGCGATGCGTCCCCCTGGATCGCCGTCAGCATGTCCGGGTGGACGCCGAGGCCGCGCTCGCCGCGCTCCGGTCGCAGCGAGGTCGGCCGGGAGCCGTCCCCGACGCGGGCCGTGGGGAAGCCGACACCCGTGTACGCGGTGTGGGCGATCGGCAGGAACTGGAGCGCCTGGTGCAGCGCGGTCGCGGCGTCCTGCACGGCCGGAGCGGTCACGTCACCGTCGGCGGCCGCGATGGCGGTGGCGTAGTCGGACAGCGCGGTGTGCTGCTGGTCGATCGCCAGTGCGAACATCTCCTTGCCCCTGGCGGTGTCGCCGAGGAGCCGCGGGTCCAGGTGCAGCGTGACGGCGCTCGGGTCCTGCAGGTGCCCACGCGGCGTGCCACCGCCCGACATCGTGATCTGGAACGCCTCGTCGTCTTGCTCGTGGGCACCGGTCACGTCGCTGAGGCTACCGGCTCAGGGGAGGGTGACGACGAGCTTCCGGGCGGAGACACCCGCGCGGAGCTCGGCGAGGGCGTCCGGGATCGCGGCGAGTCCCGATCCGACGACGGATGCGGTCGGGGTGGCGCGGTACCTCCCGGTGCGGAGCGCCTCGGGCAGGAAGTCACGGTAGATCGCGGGGCCGACCTCGGACTCCGTCGGGCGGCCGCCCCAGATCGCGGTGATGATGACCCCGTGTCGGCGCTCGAGCCGTGCACGGATCGTCGTCACCGGCGTTGGGTACGCCGATGCGAGTCGGCCGGAGCCGGTGGCTTCCCGGACGATCGGGAGCGTGCGGGTCAGCGAGCCCTGCCCGAAGGCGAGGGTGCCGGCGAGGTCCCGGTCGGCGAGTGCCTCGAGGATGCGGCGGGCGGCACCGTCGTCGCGGTAGTCGAACACGGCTTCGGCCCCGAGGTCCTGCACGAACGCGTGGTTCTTCGGCGAAGCGGTACCGATCACGGCGTACCCGGCGGCGCGGGCGAGCTGGACGGCGTTGGCGCCGACGCTCGTGGACGCACCCCACACCAGGACGACGCCGTCGCGGTCGATCGCATCGGCCGTGGGGAGCGGCAGCGCGAGCTGGTCCGGTTCGAAGAGCCCGGCGGCGGCGGTCGAGACGGCGAGCGGCAGGACCGCTGCCTGCTCGGCGGGCAGGGCATCCGGAACCGGGGTCGTCACACGGTCGAGCAGCAGGACCAGGTGTTGGAAGGCCCCTTCGGCAGCGCTGTTCCGGTGCTGCTCCTGTCCCGCGGCGTGCCCGACGACCCGGTCGCCGACACGGAACCGCTCGACGCCGGGACCGATCGCGACCACGGTGCCGGCGACGTCCGAACCGAGGACCGCGGGGAACCGCAGCTTCGGGTACACCAGGTGCCGGAAGAGCCCACCGACGGCGTCGACCGGGTTGACGGCGACGGCCTCGGCGCGGACGACGAGTTCGCCGGGGCCGGGCTGGGGGACCGTGGCGGGCCCGACGGCGAACCGCCCGGTCGACGTGGCCCAGAGTGCTGCGTTGCCCGATGACGACATGGTGTCCCGATCTCTTGCTCGAAGTGAGTCATGACACGACGTGTCATCACCGAGTCAATCATGACACGACGTGTCATCACCAGTACTCTTGCCCCATGCGTTGGTCACCGGATGCCCGAGGGCGACTCGAGCGAGCGGCGTTCGAGCTCTTCGCCGAGCAGGGCTACCAGGCGACGACCGTGCCGCAGATCACCGCACGGGCCGGACTGACGACCCGCACCTTCTTCCGGTACTTCGCCGACAAGCGCGAGGTGATCTTCGCCGGCGACGAGATCCCCGATCTCGCCCGGGCCGCCATCGAGGGCGCGCCGGCCGGGATCGACCCGCTCGACATCGTGGTGCACGGCCTCCGCACCGTCGCCGACGAGCGGTTCGAGGGGCGGCACGGTGAGGTCGGGTCGGTGCGGCGGCTGGTGCTGTCCGAGTCCTCACTGCGGGAGCGCGACGCCCGGAAGCGTGCCGACCTGACGGACGCGGTGCGCGGGGCCTTCGTCGACCGTGGGCTCGATCCGTCCGAGGCGGCGGTGATCGCCGAGACGACCGTGATGCTGTTCCACCTGGCCCTCGAGTCGTGGCTCACCGGACCAGCCGAGCGCCGGATGGCCGACGTCGTCGACGAGCAGCTCAGTGCGCTCCGTGGGGTGCTCGATCGGCGGCCCGCAGCGTCATGAACACGTCGACGCCGTCGTCGGTGTCGAGCACGAAGCCGTGGCGTTCGTAGAGTCGGCGAGCAGGGCTGCCCACCAGCACGTTGAGCCGCGTCGGGCCGTCGTGGGGCTCGTCGAGGACGGCGCGCAGCACCGTCGACCCGACTCCGCGCCCCTGGACGTCGGGTGCGAGGTAGAAGTGCTCGACCCAGCGGACGTCGTCCTCGACCCGCACGGTGACCGACCCGACGTCGCGGCCGTCGACCACGACGACGCGGGTCAGCTCCGGCTGGAATGCGTCGCGAAGGCGCTGTCGGACGCGCGTCTCGTCGAACACCCCGAGCCGCGTCAGGTCGTCGCGCAGCACCACTGCCCGGAGCTCGACGAGCCACTCGAGGTCCTCGGTGGTGCTGTCCCGCAGTGCGACGTCCATCCCCTCAGCCTACGAACCCCGCGAGCGCTCAGGCCGCACTGCGGAGTGAAGCGACCATGCTCCGCAGGATCCGACGGGCCTCGGTCTGCTGGTCGTCGGTCAGATCGGCGAGCATCCGCTGTTCGACGCCGCGGATCGCCGCGCTCGCCTGCGCCAGGCTCCGACGCCCGCTGTCGGTCAGCTGCGTGGGGAGCGCCTTGCCGACCGACGGCTCGGTGGCGCGGGTGACGAAGCCGTCCCGCTCCAGGGCCTGCAGCAACACGTTCATCGACTGCCGGGTGACGAAGGTGCCCCGCGCGAGTTCGGAGTTCGACAGGCCGGGGCGCTGTGCGAGCAGTTCGAGGCAGGAGTAGTGCGTCACCGTCATGCCGAGTGGGCGCAGTACGGCCTCCATCGACGCGCGGAGAGCGCTCGCGGTCTCCTTGAGCAGGTAGCCGATCGACGTCTCGAGGTGGATGCCGGTGTCGTCTTGACGCATGTCAGTAGTCTGACATAGCTTGTCCTGTGTCAGAAGACTGACACAACCCCGAGGAGCACCACATGCCCGTCACCGGCCCCGACTTCATCTCCCTGCAGACCCGCGACCTCGACGCCTCGCAGGCGTTCTACGAGCGGTACCTCGGCCTCGTCCGCTCCGAGGCCGGCCCGCCGCACGCCGTCGTGTTCGAGACCACGCCGATCGCCTTCGGCCTGCGCGACCTGGTGCCCGGCACGGACCTCGACGCGGTGGCACAGCCCGGCATCGGCGCCGCGATCTGGCTGCACGCGACGGACGTGCAGGCGATCCACGACGCGCTCGCCGCCGACGGGCACCGGATCGTCTCGGCGCCGGTCGACGGTCCGTTCGGTCGGACGTTCACGTTCGCCGACCCCGACGGCTACCACGTCACGCTCCACGACCGCGCCTGAGCCCTGGAGCCGGCCCCGCGTCCGTCGTGGGCGGCGGGGCGGGCGTGGGTCGCGCCTCCAGGCCGTTGCCGGAGCCGACCGTCACGCTTCGTCACGATCCGTGACGGTCCGAGGTGTCCGACGTAGCGTCTCGACCCGTGACCACCAGCAGCGAGCACCGGCAGATCCGCTTCAACGCGTTCGACATGAACTGCGTCGCGCACCAGTCCTCCGGACTGTGGCGGCACCCCCGCGACCGGTCGCGGGACTACCGCGACCTGACCTACTGGACGGACCTGGCGAAGACGCTCGAGCGCGGGGCCTTCGACGGCATCTTCATCGCCGACGTCCTGGGCACCTACGACGTGTACGGCGGCTCGAACGAGGCCGCGCTCCGCACCGGGTCGCAGGTGCCGGTGAACGACCCGATCCTGCTCGTGTCGGCGATGGCGTCGGTGACCGAGCACCTCGGCTTCGGCATCACGGCCGGCACCGCGTACGAGCACCCGTACCCGTTCGCCCGGCGCATGTCGACGCTCGACCACCTGACCAAGGGCCGGGTCGGCTGGAACGTCGTCACCGGGTACCTGCCGAGTGCCGCGCGGAACATGGGCCAGACCGACCAACTGTCGCACGACGACCGGTACGACGTGGCGGACGAGTACCTCGAGGTCCTCTACAAGCTGTGGGAGGGCTCGTGGGAGGACGACGCCGTCGTCGCCGACCGCGAAGCCGGCGTCTTCACGGACCCGGCGAAGGTGCACCCGATCGAGCACCACGGCACGCACTTCGACGTGCCCGGCATCCACCTGTCGGAGCCGTCCGTGCAGCGCACGCCCGTCATCTACCAGGCGGGCGCGTCGCCGCGCGGCATCCGCTTCGCCGCGGAGAACGCGGAAGCGGTCTTCGTGGGCGCACCGACGCTCGAGCAGCTCGCCTCGACCGTCGCGAAGGTCCGGGACGCCCTGGAGGCAGCTGGTCGCGACCGGTACGCCGCCCGCGTCTACACGCTGCTCACCGTGATCACGGACGCCACCGACGAGCTGGCCCAGGCGAAGTACGAGGACTACCTGTCGTACGCGTCGGAGCTCGGTGCGCTGGTGCTCAACTCCGGCTGGATGGGCGTCGACCTGTCGCAGTGGGACCCGGACCAGCCCCTGGGTGACGTCGAGTCGAACGCGATCCAGTCGGCGGCGGCGAACATCGCGGCGGCGACGGGGGAGGACGGATCGAAGTGGACGATCCGCGACCTGGCGCGGCAGACGGCGATCGGTGGACTCGGCCCGGTGGCGGTCGGCGGGGGAGCGACCATCGCCGACCGGTTGCAGGAGATCCAAGAGCTCACCGACGTCGACGGCTTCAACCTGGCGTACGCGGTGACGCCGGGCACGTGGGAGGACGTCATCGAGTTCGTGATCCCGGAGCTCCGTGCCCGCGGGGCCTACCCGGAGGAGTACGGGTCGGGGTCGCTCCGCCAGAAGCTGCACGGCCGCGGGGACCGGCTGCCCGACGAGCACCGTGGAGCGTCGTTCAGGATCGGGAGCCGGGCGGTCGTAGGCTGATCGGGTGATCGAGTCGTCCGTGGTCGTGCGTCCTGCGACCCCGGACGAGACCGACACCTGCATCGACCTGTGGGCCGCGGCCGTGGCCGTCCGTGACGGTGCCGCCGAGGACCCGGCCGTGCGGGAGCGCGCGCGGCAGAAGTTCGCGGCGGAGCACGTCGCCTGGCTGGTGGCTCCCGGCCCGGACGGTGCGGTGGACGGCTTCGTGCTCGTGACGGCACCCGGGACCGGGCGGTCGACGGACCCGGCGGACGCCGCCTACCTGTCGTTGCTCGCGGTGCGCCCCGGGGTGCAGGCCCGCGGGGTCGGACGGTCGCTGCTGTCCGAGGCGGTGCACGACGCCCGGGCTGCCGGACACCCCCGCGTGGTGCTGCACGTGCTCGGCGACAACGACCGGGCGGTGCGGCTGTACGAGGCGGGCGGCTTCGTGGCGACGGGCGACGAGTTCGCGCACGCGCTGAGCGGGGTCACCACCCGCGTGTACGTCGCGGGCTGAGCGGGCCGAGGCAGGCCGACGCTCGCAGACGCGGGTTGACGCTGGCTACGCGTCCCGACCGCGCACCGGCGTCCACGTCGGGTAGGTCGCCGAGCGCCCGTCGCCCGACGACGTGCGGGTGATCCGACGCTGTACCCACGGCAGGACGTACTCGCGGTAGTAGCGGAGTTCCTCGCCCAGGCGGGCCCGGGCGGCACCGGTGTCCGCGGGCTCGACCGGCGCGGGGCCGTCGAGGACCGCGTGCAGCGCCAGGTCCGCGACGCGCTGGTGCCCGGTGGCGTTCATGTGCAGCCGGTCGTCCGACCAGAACTCCGCGCGGCCGAGGTGCGGGTCGCGCGAGACGTCGACGAACGGCAGACCACGGCGTCGGGCGAGCGTGCCGAGCGCTTCGGCCCAGGCGTCACCGCGGCGGTTGATCAGGGAGCCCAGGGGCAGGCGGGCGCTCGGGTCGGCCGGGCTGAGGAGCGCCAGGCGGGCCCCGGTGGCCTCGACGCGGTCGGCGGCGGCCTCGACGAGCCCGATCAGCGCGTCCACGTCGAAGCGCGGGCGCAGCAGGTCGTTCCCGCCGGCGCAGAAGGTGATCAGGGTCGGCGCCGGGTCGAGCGCGAGGGCGGCCCCGAGCTGGCCGTCGAGGACCCCGGCGAGCAGCCGGCCGCGGACGGCGAGGTTCGCGTACGAGACGTGGGCGTCCGAGGCTCCCGCCATCGCGGTCGCGAGTCGTCCGGTCCAGCCGGGGAACGGAGCGGGTCCGGCATCGCCGATGCCCTCCGAGAAGCTGTCGCCGATCGCGACGTAGCGGATGGTGTCGTGCATGCGCCCATCATCGTGCACATGCCTGTGCAGGTTCCCGGCACGTCTGCCGTACCGGGAACCCGCTTCAGCGAACCCTCACAGCACCGACTTCGGCACCCGGTGCAGGGTGACCGCGCCGACGGCGGCGAAGGGGTGCAACGGGTCCGGGGCGGTCGAGCCGGTCGGCCCGCCGAGCTTCGAGTCACCGACCGCGCTGAGCACCGCGTAGGCGTCCTCGGCGGTCCAGCCGTGCTCGTCGACCAGGAACGCGAAGGCGTCCTCGTACCCGCGCCGGACGCTCTCCTGCACGGGGTCGCCGAGGCCGACGAACAGCCAGTCGTCGGCGGTCTCGATGCGCGGTGCGCGGAGCACCGGACCGCCCTTGACCAGGTCGACGGAGACGATCGCGGTGCCCTGGGCCTCGATGGCGACGAACGACGACTCGCCCTCGGCCATGAGTGCGTGGATGTCGCCGATCGACAGCAGTGCACCGGGGACCCGGACGGGCAGGGACACCGTCGAGCCGGGGCGGGCCTCGGTGACGTCCATGTTGCCGCCCTCCGGGTAGGCCGGCATGATCGTCGAGTTCTCGCCCTCGGCCGGGGCCGTCCCGATGCACCCGATCATCGGCCGGACGGGGAACCGGTGCCGGTCGGAAACCTGCACCGAGCCGTCCGAGATCGGGCAGCGGCGGGCGAAGACCCGGTCGCCCATCACGTGCTGCAGGGCCCCGGAGCCGGGCAGGGACACCGACCAGCCGTGCGTGGTCAGCTCGATGGCGTGGATGGTCACCACGAGGGTGTCGCCGGGTTCCGCCCCCTCGACGAACACCGGGCCGGTCACCGGGTTGATCGGTGCCTGCAGCTGCGCCATGTCGTGGTGCTGGTCGAGTTCGGCGTAGACGGCGTCGGTGGTCTCGAAGCCGATGGTCTCGCCGGTGCCGGGGCGGACCCGCAGCACGGGCTCCCGGTCGGCCGAGAACCCGGGGCGGCCGAGGGTGTTCGGCAGGAAGTGGTCCGGGGTCATCGTGCGTCCTCCGTCGTCGGTTCTGCTTCGGAGCCGACCTCGGTGGAACGGCCGGTGCGTCGGTAGTACAGGAACACGGCCGCGCCGACGATCAGCCAGATGATCCCGCCGACCTTCGCCTCGACCGCGGCGTTGAGCAGGACGTACCCGATGATCAGGAACCCGATCAGCGGCACGACCAGGTGCAGCAGCCAGTTGCGCGACTTCCCCTTGACGACGTGGTGCACGAAGACGGACACGTGCAGGAGCATGAAGCCGAACAGCGCGCCGAAGTTCACGAGCGACGAGATCGTGTCGATCTGCCCGACGAAGAACAGCACCAGGATCGCGGAGAGCACCGAGACGACGATGATCGCGTTCTGCGGCACCTGGCGCCCGTTGAGCTTGTGCAGGAACGCGGGCAGCTGACGGTCGCGGCTCATCGAGAAGAGCAGGCGGCTCGTCGCGGCCTGTGCTGCCATGGCGTTCGCGATGCCGACGGCGAGCACGTTGACGGCGAAGAACGCGGTCGCCCAGCCGCTCGACGAGGCCTGCTCGACGATGGTGAAGAAGGCGTTGCCGGCCTCGCTGTCCGAGAACGAGTCCCGCCCCGCGGCCAGGGCGGACGCGAGCCAGGTCTGCAGGATGAACAGGAACGCCACGATGACGAGCGCCAGGATCATCGCCGTGCCCGCTCCGCCACGACGGCCGGTGGACTCCTCGGACAGCGTCGAGATGCCGTCGAAGCCCAGGAAGCTCAGCACCGCGATCGACAGGGCCGAGGCGATGAGCGGCGCCGACACCTTGGCGGGGTCCCAGATCTGCTCGGTGCCGAACGACGCGTCGGGGATCGTGCCGCCGGTCAGCGCGACGATCGCGATGACGACGAAGATCGCGACGAAGACGAGCTCGATGAGCAGGAAGATGCGGTTCGCGAGCTTGAGCGAGGACACCCCGGCCAGGTTGATGACGGTGTTGATCGCGACGAACACGAGCGCCCACAGCCAGCGGGGCGTGCCCGGGAAGATGCCGACCATGCTCTCGGCGGCGAACACGTAGAGCAGCGTCGGGACGAGCAGGTAGTCGAGCAGGATCGCCCAGCCGGCGAAGAACCCGGCGGTGGGGTGGATGCCGCGGCCGACGTACGAGAACACGCTGCCGGCGAGGGGGATCGACTTCGCCATCTGCGCGTAGGCCAGGGCGGTGAAGATCATCGCGACGAGGCCGACGAGGTACACCAGCGGCACCATGCCGCTGGAGGCGTTGTAGACGGTCCCGAAGATCGCCCACGGGGCGATCGGGACCATGAAGACCAGGCCGTAGATGAGCAGGTCGGTGGTGGAGACGGAGCGCTTGAGCTCCTGCTTGTAGCCGTAGGCCTCGAGCTGCTGCTGTGCGGAGAGCTCACTGTGCTGCTGCGACATGTCGGGTTCCGTTTCGGGTGGAGGGACGGGTGCAGGGGGCGGTGCTGGGGGAAGGAGAACGGGTGGTGTCGTCGGGAAGGCGGGTGCGGCCGTTGTGGGTGGGGACTTCCTTCTCGGGAGGCGCGGGGCGGGCCCGTCCCGCGCCTCCAGGGAAGGTGGTGGCCGGGTCAGGCGTCGTCGTGCGCGGCCAGGAAGGTCGCGACGACCCGGCGGAACTCCGCCGGCTGCTCCAGGTGCGAGCAGTGGCTCGCGCCGGGGAAGACGTGCTGCCGGACGTCGGCGATCCGCTCGACGAACGGGGCCCACGTGGCGGGGGTGGCCTCGTCGTGCTCGCCGGCGACGACGAGCGTCGGCACGGCGACGCGGTCGAGCCGGTCGACGATGGTCCAGTCGCGCATCGTGCCGATGACGTGGAACTCGTTCGGGCCGTTCATCGTGTGGTAGACCGTCGGCTCGCGCTCCATCTGTTCCTCGGAGTCGACGAAGTCCCGCGGCATCGGGACCACGCGGCAGACGTGCCGCTCGTAGAAGACCTGCGTCGCCGCCAGGTACTCGGGGTCGTCGACGGTGCCGGCCGTCTCGTGCCGGGTCAGGGCGTCCTGCACGTCGGCGGGCAGCTGCGCGCGGAGCTCGGCGGCGCCGTCGACCCAGAGCTGCATCGATGCGGGGGAGTTGCAGATCGCCAGCGAGCGGAGGGCAGCGGGCTGCTGCACCGCGATCTCGGCGCCGAGCATGCCGCCCCACGACTGCCCGAGCACGTGGTGGTCGCCGAGCCCGAGGTGCTCGACCAGGGCGGCGTACTCGTCGACGAACAGCTGCGGCTGCCAGGTGTCGACCGGGGCGTCCGGGCGGTGGCTGCTCCGGCCGCAACCGAACTGGTCGTGGTGGACGACGGTCCGGCCGGTCTCGTCGGCCAGGGCCGCGAGGTTCCGGAGGTAGTCGTGTGCCATGCCGGGCCCGCCGTGCAGGACGACGAGGGGCAGCGCGCCGGCGACCGGGGTGTCGGGCGTGGTGACCCGGTACCAGGTCTCGCCGTCGCGGAACGGCATCGTGGATTCGGTGATGCTGGACATGGGGGTCAGCATGGAGCGGAAAAAGGTCCCACGCAATACCTTTTCTGCTGCCTTAACGTGGTCGTAACACCGCGAAGGGGGTCCGTGTGTCCGATCGTGCGACCGAGACGCGCGTCGACGAGGTCGAGGACCGCCTCGTGACCGCCGTCGCCGTGGGCGAGTACCTGCCCGGCGCGAACCTGCCGCCGGAACGCGAACTGGCCGGCCTGCTCGGCGTCGCCCGGGTCACCGTGCGGGGCGCGATCGCCCGGCTCGTCGAACGGGGGCTGCTCGAGACCCGTCGAGGCCGGGGCGGTGGCACGTTCGTCCGCACCGAGTGGCCGGACAGCTCATCGGACGCCGTCGGGCGGGTGCTGCTTGCCCGGTGGGAGGCGATCCAGGACACCGCCGACGCCATCGCGCTGCTGCACGGGGCGCTCGCGACGGCCGCCGCGGAACGGGTGACCCCGGAGGACGCCGCCCTGATCCGTGCACGGCTCGAGGTGTTCCGCGACGCCACCTCGGGTCTCGAGAAGCAGCAGGCCGACGCCGTGCTGCACCGGACGATCATCGACGCCGCGCGGAACGACGCCCTGCGGACGGCGCTCGCCGCGTTCGAGGCGCAGATCTCCATCGCCGCTCCGGCGCACCTGTGGGGCACGGCCGAGGGCATGGCGGAGATGGAGACCCGCGCGCTCCGCGAGCACGAGTCGCTGGTGGACGCGGTGTGTTCGGGGCGGGCGCCCGAGGCGGGCGTGATCGCCCGGCAGCACGTCGGGATCGACGTCGAACTGCTCGAACGGGCCGTGCGGCGGACGGGGCAGGTGCCCCGGCACTGAGGCGCGGTCCGTCGGTCGGTGTGGTGGTCGGTTGGCTGGTTCTTCGGTCGGTCGGTCGGTCGTCAGTGCACGGCGGGTGCCGGCACCGGGTAGACGTCGTCCGGCATCGGCCACGGGGCCCACTTCGGCCGCGGCGCGTACACCAGGTACGGCTGCGGCGTCGGGTAACTGACGAGCTCGAGCGTCGACCCCCACGGCGTGCGGGTGTACACGAACCGGTTGCCGGCCCCCGCCTCGTCACCACGCAGGTCGCGCGGGTCGGAGTTCCGGGTACCGCCGGCCGCCTCGACCCGGGCGAGCGTCTCGTCCAGGTCGTCGGCGTACATCGCCAGGTGCTGCCACCCCAGGTCGGACGGGTGTGCGGCGTTCCGCTGCTCGGGCCCCAGGTACTCGAACAGCTCGAGCCCCGGCCCCTCCGGCAGCGCGAGCATCCGCATGGCCCCCTGCGCCATGGTGCTCGGGATGCCGAGGTAGCCGTGCGCCTCGGAACTGCTGTTCGGCGTCTCGTCACGACGTCGCATGTCGTACAGGACGACGGCGTCGAACGCCGCCTCGAAGAACTGCGTGGCTGCGTCGATGTCCGGCACCGTGACGCCCACGTGGTCGATCCTGATTCCCCTGCTCATGGTCGATTCGTACCACCGGCGGTCACCGCTCCTCGGGTCCGTGCGGCGTCCGTGCGGGGTCGGTGCCCATCGATGCGGCAAGCCGCAGCGCGGCTCCGGGCGCGGTCGGCGCCGGTCTCGGCGGCCGTTCCGGAACGGTCGTTCCAGGACGGGGTGCGGGACACACGACCGTTACACGAGGGAAACGGCGGGGGCGAAGTCGCTCCGTAGCTTCGTGCTCAAGCACGCACCGCCCCGCTTCCCACTCCCTCGGAGGACGCCATGGCTACCGACATCGCGACACCAGTCGCCGCGCCCCACGCCCCCACCACGACCGCCGCTCCCGCCCCAGCGGGTGCCGGTGTCGTCAAGCCCGGGTACGACCCGGCGCTCACAAACGAGGACCTCGCCCCGCTGCGCGAGCAGCGCTGGACGAGCTACAACTTCTTCGCGTTCTGGATGTCCGACGTGCACTCGGTCGGCGGCTACGTCACCGCCGGGTCGCTCTTCGCCCTCGGCATCGCGAGCTGGCAGGTGCTCATCGCCCTGGTGGTCGGCATCCTCATCGTGCAGGTCTTCGCCAACCTGGTCGCCAAGCCGTCGCAGCGCACCGGTGTGCCGTACCCGGTGATCAACCGCGCGGTGTTCGGGGTGCTCGGCGCGAACGTCCCCGCCATCATCCGCGGCCTCATCGCGATGGCCTGGTACGGCGTGCAGACCTTCCTCGCCGCCCAGTCGCTGAACATCATCTTCCTCAAGTTCATCCCGGCGTCCGCGGGGCTGCTCGACCACTCGTTCCTCGGGCTGTCGGCCCTGGGCTGGATCTCGTACGCGATCCTCTGGGTGGCGCAGGGCGCGCTGTTCTGGATGGGCATGGAGGCCATCAAGCGGTTCATCGACTGGGCCGGACCGGCGGTCTACGTGGTGATGATCGCGCTCGCGGTCTACCTGGTCAGCCAGGCGGGCATCGGCAACATCTCGTTCACCCTGTCGGTCGGCGAGCCACTGTCCTTCGGGGCGTCGATCCCGGTGATGCTGTCCGCGGTCGCCCTGGTGGTCAGCTACTTCTCGGGCCCGATGCTGAACTTCGGGGACTTCTCGCGCTACGGCCGGTCGTTCCGTGCGGTCAAGCGCGGCAACTTCTGGGGGCTGCCGATCAACTTCCTGTTCTTCTCGGTCCTGACGGTGCTCTGCGCCAGTGCGACGGTGCCGGTGTTTGGCAAGCTCATCACCGACCCGATCGAGACCGTGCAGGCCATCGGTGCCCCGTTCGCGATCCTGCTCGGCGGCCTGACGTTCGTCACCGCGACCGTCGGCATCAACATCGTGGCGAACTTCATCAGCCCCGCGTTCGACTTCTCGAACGTGGCACCCCGGAAGATCTCGTGGCGGGCCGGTGGCATGATCGCCGCGGTCGGCTCGGTGCTCCTCACCCCGTGGAACTGGTACGGCAACGACCAGGCGATCCTGTACACGCTCGGGGTGCTCGGTGCGCTGATCGGCCCGCTGTTCGGCATCCTCATCGCGGGCTACTACATCGTCGGCAAGCAGCGCATCGCGATCGACGACATGTACTCCACGAGCCGCACCGCCCGGTACTGGTACCGCGGCGGGTTCAACCCGAACGCCATCTGGACCCTCGTGGTCACCGGTGCGGTCTCGGTCGCGAGCGCAGTCCTGCCCCCGGCGCTCGGCGTGCTGCCGTGGCTGGCGAGCTACAGCTGGTTCATCGGGTGCGGCCTGGGCCTCGTCGTCTTCTGGGCGCTCGAGCGTGCCCGGCCGAGCATGCCCGTGCTCGACGCGGACGACCCGACGGTCGACGACGGCGCGGCCGTCGGTCGCGCCTGACCGCCGGCGTCGCGGCCCGTCCTCCACAGGGCGGGTCGCGGCGCTCGGTCGTCCACAGATCCGAGACCCGGCCGGGAGGCCCGCCCCGCCCCCGCCACGATGGTCACCACCCGGCGTCACCCGTTCCACGGCTCCACTCGCTCCACCGGAAGGACCCCGATGCGCATCCGCGTCGTCAACCCCAACACCACCGCGTCGATGACGCGGTCGATCGGCGTCGCCGCCCGTGCCGTCGCCGCTCCCGGCACGCTGATCGAACCGGTCGAGCCCACGATGGGGCCGGCCTCGATCGAGAGCCACTACGAAGAGGCCCTGGCCGTGCCCGGGTTGCTCGAGCAGATCGCCCGCGGGGAGCAGGACGGGGTGGACGCCTTCGTCGTCGCCTGCTTCGGGGACCCGGGGCTCGACGCCGCGCGGGAGCTCGCGACGGTGCCGGTGATCGGGATCGCCGAGGCCGGGTTCCACGCCGCCGCGATGCTCGGCCGCCGGTTCGGCGTCGTCACCACCCTGGCGCGGACGACCGGCCGAGCCCACGAGCTCGCCCAGCGCTACGGCTTCGCCCCGCTCGTCACGGAGATCCGGGCGTGCGAGGTCCCGGTGCTCGAGCTCGACGACCCCGAGTCCGGTGCCCGTGCGCTCGTGATCGAGGAGTGCCGAGCGGTCATCGACGGGGGAGCCGACGCCGTCGTGCTCGGGTGCGCGGGCATGGCCGACTTCTGCGCCGAGGTCTCGCTGGCCATCGGGGCACCGGTCGTCGACGGCGTCGCGGCGGCCACGGTCCTGGCGGAGTCGCTCGTCCGGCTCGGGTTGTCCACGGGCAAGCGCGGCGAGTACGCCCTGCCGCCGGTGAAGGCGATGTCGGGGCTGCTGGCGGGCTTCGAACGCCACCCGGCGGCGATCGCGACGGCCGGGGCGGGCGCATGACGGGCCTCCCGGCGGGCGACACGGCAGACCTGGTCGTCCGCGCGCAGCGAGCCTGGGTCGACGGCGCCTTCCGCCCGGCCGCGGTCATCGTCCACGACGGCCGCATCACCGGCGTCCTGCCCGTCGACGCGGTCGTCGACGCCGTGCAGGACCACACCGTGCCGGACGGGCAGGTGCTGCTCCCCGGACTCGTCGACACCCACGTGCACGTCAACGAGCCCGGCCGCACCGAGTGGGAGGGCTTCGCGTCCGCGACCCGGGCCGCTGCGATGGGCGGGGTCACCACGATCGTGGACATGCCGCTCAACTCGATCCCCGCGACGACCACGGTCGAGGCGCTCGCCGTCAAGCGTGCGAGCGCCGAGGGCCGGGTGGCGGTCGACGTCGGGTTCTGGGGCGGCGCGGTCCCCGCGAGTCTCGGGTCGCTCGACGCCCTGCACGACGCCGGCGTCTTCGGGTTCAAGTGCTTCACGGCACCGAGCGGTGTCGACGAGTTCCCGCACCTCGACCCCGAGCAGCTCCGAGCCGCGATCGCCGAGGTCGCCCGGATCGACGCCCTGCTGATCGTGCACGCCGAAGACCCGGAGCACCTCGTGCCCCACCGGGCGCTCGGTGGCCGGTACGCCGACTTCCTGGCCACCCGGCCCGTCGCCGCCGAACGGTCCGCGATCGCGCAGGTCATCGACGGCGCGCGGGCGACCGGTGCGCGGGTGCACGTGCTGCACCTGTCCGACGCGGGTGCGCTGCCGATGCTCCGTGCCGCGAAGGACGACGGCGTCCGGATCACGGTCGAGACCTGTCCGCACTACCTGTCGTTCGAGGCGGGCACGATCCCGGACGGCGCGACCGCCTACAAGTGCTGCCCACCGATCCGCGACGACGCCAACCGCGACGCGCTGTGGGCGGGCGTGCTCGACGGCACGATCGACCTCGTCGTGTCGGACCACTCGCCCTCCACCGCCGACCTGAAGACCGACGACTGGGGCCTGGCCTGGGGCGGGGTCGCCGGCCTGCAGGTCGGGTTCCGGGCGGTGTGGACCGAGGCCGAGCGCCGAGGGATCCCGCTCGAGGCGCTGCTGCCGCTGTTCACGACCGGTCCGGCCGCCCTGGTCGGGCTGCGCGACCGCGGGGTGATCGCTCCCGGTGCCCTGGCGCACTTCGCCGTGTTCGACCCGTCCGCCGAGTCCGTCGTCGACGTCGCCGGGCTCGAGCACCGCAACCCGGTGTCCGCGTTCGACGGGCTCCGCGTGCGCGGCAGCGTCACCGAGACCTGGCTCCGTGGCCGTCGCATCGCCACGGCGGACGACGGTGTGGTCGGCGTCGAGGGGCAGCTGGCCGAACGGCCCGTGCTCGCGGCGGAAACACCCCTGTAACGATCGTTCCGGTATCGTCAGATCAGGAACGGAAGGAACCAGCATGCTCCCAGTGAACCCACCCGCCCGTCTCCTCATGGGGCCCGGTCCGATCGACGCCGACCCGCGCGTGCTCCGTGCGCTGTCGACGCCGCTCGTCGGCCAGTACGACCCGTGGATGACCTCGACGATGAACGAGACGCAGGCGCTCTACCGCCGCGTGTTCGGCACCCGCAACGACGCGACGCTGCTCGTGGACGGCACCTCGCGTGCGGGGATCGAAGCGGTGCTGGTGTCGCTGCTCGCCCCGGGTGACCGCGTGCTCGTGCCGGTGTTCGGCCGGTTCGGGCACCTGCTCGCCGAGATCGCCGGCCGTGCGGGTGCCGAGGTCCACACCATCGAGACCGACTGGGGCCAGGTCTTCACGCCGTCCGCCATCGAGTCGGCGATCGCCCGCGTCCGTCCGAAGGTGCTGGCGGTCGTGCAGGGCGACACCTCGACCACGATGAACCAGCCGCTCGACGAACTCGGTGCGATCTGCGAGCGGTACGGCGTCCTGCTCTACACCGACGCCACCGCGACGGTCGGCGGCAACCCGCTCGAGGTCGACGCCTGGGGGATCGACGCCGTGAGCGCCGGGCTGCAGAAGTGCCTCGGCGGCCCGTCCGGCAGCGCACCCGTCACGCTGTCGCCGGGGGCCGTGGCCGTGCTCGACGAGCGGCGGAGCGTCGAGGCCGGCATCCGCGAACCCGGTGACGACGTCGCCGACGAACCGATCCGGTCGAACTACCTCGACCTCGCGATGATCCTCGACTACTGGGGCCCCCGCCGCCTGAACCACCACACCGAGGCCGCTTCGATGCTCTACGCGGCCCACGAGTGCGCCCGCATCCTGCTCGAGGAAGGCCGCGACGCCGTCGTCGCCCGCCACGAGACCGCCGGGCGGGCGATGCTCGCCGGGGTGCAGGCCCTCGGACTCACGGTCTTCGGCGACGTCGCCCACAAGATGCACAACGTCGTCGCCGTCGAGATCCCCTCCGACGTCGTCGGCGACCAGGTCCGCGGCGCGATGCTCGACGACCACGGGATCGAGATCGGCACCTCGTTCGGGCCGCTGCACGGACGGGTCTGGCGCATCGGCACGATGGGCTACAACGCCCGGAAGGACACCGTGGTCACGACCCTGGCCGCGCTCGAGCACACCCTGCGCCGGGCCGGGCACGCGGTCCCGCACGGGGGCGGTGTCGATGCCGCACTCGACGTCTTCCGCGACGACACCGCCGCGGTCGCTCCCGCCGGGGCCGAGGTGCTCGCGTGAGCGCCGTGCCCGTCCTGAACGCCACCGCCGTGGGCACCGCCGACGCCGAACTCGTCGCCCGCTGGTGCGACGAGCTCGCCGCCCTCAGCGCCGAACCGGGCCGCATCACCCGCGTCTACCTGTCACCGGAGCACGCCCGGGCGAACGCCCTCGTCGCGGGCTGGATGCAGGACGCCGGACTGTCCACCTGGCAGGACGCCGCCGGCAACCTGCACGGCCGGGCCGCGGGCGCGACGCCCGACGCGCCCGTGCTGCTGCTCGGCTCGCACCTGGACACCGTGGTGGACGCCGGCCGGTACGACGGCGTCGTCGGGGTGCTCATGGCCATCCGCACCGCCGCCCGGCTCACCGCCGACGGTCCGCTGCCCGTCGCGCTCGAGGTCATCGCGTTCTCCGACGAAGAGGGCACGCGCTTCGGCAAGGCCCTGCTCGGTTCGTCCGCGGTGGCCGGCGTCTGGGACGACGCCTGGTGGGAGCTGGCCGACGGTGACGGCGTCACGCTCCGGCAGGCCTTCACCGACTTCGGCCTCGACCCGGAGCGCGTCGGCGACGCCGCGGTCGACCCGGCCTCGGTGGTCGGCTACCTCGAGGCGCACATCGAGCAGGGGCCGTACCTCGAACAGGCCGGGCAGGCCCTCGGGGTCGTCACGAGCATCGCGAGTGCCCGCCGGTTCTCGGTCGAGGCCGTTGGAGAGGCCCGGCACGCCGGTGGCACCCCCTACGAGCGCCGGCACGACGCCCTGCTCGCCGCCGCCGAGGCCGCGCTCGCGGTGGAACGCATCTGCCGGGCCTCGCACCAGGTCGGCACCGTCGGCACGATGACCGTCGAACCCGGAGCCGTCAACGTCGTCCCCGGGCTCGCACGGTTCTCGGTCGACCTGCGCGGCGAGTTCGACGACGAGCGCGACGAGGTCTGGGACGAACTCACCAAGGCCTTCACGCTCATCGGTGAACGACGCGGGGTGAGCGTCACCCCGACCGAGGTGCACCGTGCGCCCGCGGTGTTCTGCTCGCCCCGGCTGATGGACGCCGTCCGCGCCGGGATCGCGTCGACGGGCGAGACCGCGCCCATGGAGCTGTTCTCACGAGCCGGCCACGACGCGATGTCGCTCGGGCTCGTGACCGACGTGGCGATGCTGTTCCTCCGGAACCCCGACGGCATCAGCCACCACCCGGACGAGTTCGTGTCGACGCCGGACATCGCCCTCGGCCTCGACGCCCTGGCCGTCGCCGTCGACCGGGTGGCCCGCGCATGAGCACCGCCGGCCCCGACGTCCGCGCCCGGATCGACTCCGTGTGGGAACAGCTCTCGCCCGCCGAACGACGCGTCGCCGCCATGGTCCGCCACGACCCCGAACTCCTGCTCGTCGGCACCTCCGCCGAACTCGCGGCCGAGTCGGGCACCTCGAAGGCCACCGTCTCGCGACTCGTCCGGTCGCTGGGGTTCCAGGACGCCGCCGAGGTCCGGCAGAACCTGATGTCTGCACGGGGCTCGGGCCTGCCGTGGGTCGCCGAGGACGCCGCCCACGTCGACCAGCGCGCGGTCGAGGCGCGCAACCTCGACGCGGCCTTCGCGTCGCTCGGCCGAGCGGACCGCCCGCGGCTGGCCCGTCGGATCGTCCGCGCCCGCCGCGTGCTCGTCCTCGGTGAGCGCGGCGCCTACCCGATCGCGCTGCAACTGCGGTCCCAGCTGGCGCAGGTGCGGTCCGACGTCCGGGTCGGTCCGTCGCCCGGTCAGCGGCTCGGGGAAGAGGTCGCCGACCTCGATCGGCACGACCTCGTGGTCCTGGTGACCGTGCGTCGGCACACCGCCGGGGTCGAGCGGATCGTCCGGCACTGCGTCGACTCCGGGGCCGACGTCATCGTCCTCGGCGACCCGACGGCCGCGGTCATCGCCGCGCCGGCGGCCACCGCGATCCTGTGCCCGGTCGATTCGCCGTCGGCGTTCGACTCGATGGCCGCGCTGTTCGCCGTCGTCGCCGCGATCACGAACGACGTCTACGACGCCTCCGGCCCCGGTGGCCGGGTGCGGGTCGACGCCGTCGCCGCCGCCTACGACGCGCTGGGGGAGCTCGCTGCGCCCTGATCGCCGTCGGATCCGGCGCGCTGCTCGGCACGCAGTTCGGCGGCGAGCGAGGCGTTGCGGTCGGCGATGAGCCGCGGCATGTACCGGGCCAGGGCGAGCACCTCGGCCAGGCGGCCCAGCGGGCCGAGCGGCGCGCGGAGCGTGATGGTGTCGACCATGCGCGTGCCGCCGGCCGACGGCTCGAAGCGGTGCTCGTGGTGGAACCGGGCGAACGGCCCACGCACCTGTTCGTCGACGAACCGGTGCGGTGCCTCCAGGTCGGTGATCCCGCTCGTCATCCGCCAGACGATCCCGAAGTGCCGCGCACGCCAGGTGACGGTCTCGCCCAGGCCGATCGTGCCGGCCGTCGTGCCGGCGACGGCGCGCTCGTCGGTCGCGGCCATCGATCGCTCGTGCGCGCCGATGTCGAGTGACAGCGCGAAGGCGCGCTCCGGCGGAAGCGGCAGGTCCGTCACGACCCGGAACGAGACGGTCACGACGCCGGCCAGACCGTCGCGGCGGACCGATCGTCGTCGTGCAGCGCGGCGGCGAGCAACTGGTCGTGCCGGCTGCCGCGGTGCAGAACACTCGACCGGGTACGTCCTTCGAACCGCAGACCGAGCCGTTGGGCGACCGCGGCCGACGCGGTGTTCGTGGCGATCGCGCGCCACTGGACCCGGAGGAGACCGAGTCCCTCGGGCACTCCGGCGAAGGCCCAGTGCAGCACGCGCTCGGCGGCCTCGGTCATGATGCCGGAGCCGCGACCGTCCGGGTGCATGGCGTAGCCGATCTCGGCGGCCCCGTCGGCGAAGGCGAACAGGCCGACCGTGCCGAGCAGCCTGAGGTCGTCCGCGCGCCGGATCCCGAACTCGTACCGGCTGTCCGCCGCCCAGCCGGCCGCGACGACGTCCGTGATCCAGTACCGTGCCTCAGCATGCCCGTACGGCACCGGCACTGGGGTGTACGCGATCACGTCCGGGTCGTTGGCGTAGGCCACCACGTCGTCGGCGTCGCCGAGCTCGGGGGCCGAGAGCACCAGTCGCTCGGTGCGGAGGGTGACGGGCTGCACGGTTCGAGCCTAGCCACGACGGCGCGGGCGGTAGCGTCGGGGGATGACGTTCGACGCGCTCCCGTTCCCGGTCATCGACGGCCACAACGACCTGCCGTGGGAGCGCCGTGACAGTCACGACTCCGGCGTCGAGGGCATCGACACCGAGACCGACTCGCTGCACACCGACATCCCGAAGCTCCGCGCCGGCGCCGTCGTCGGGCAGTTCTGGTCGGTGTTCGTGCCCGCGGACGACCCGGACCCCGTGACGACGACACTGCAGCAGGTCGACCTCGCACACCGGATCATCGAGCGTTACCCCGACGACCTCGCGCTCGCCCGCACCGCCGCCGAGGTCCGTGCCGCCGTCGACTTGGGCCGGATCGCGTCGCTGCTCGGCGCCGAGGGCGGGCACTCGATCGGCGACGACCTCGCGGTGCTCCGGACCCTCGCGCGGCTCGGCGTCCGCTACATGACGCTCACCCACAACGACGACACCCCCTGGGCCGACTCCGCGACCGGGGAGCGGGCGCACGGCGGCCTGACCGACCGCGGGCGGCAGGTCGTCGCCGAGATGGAGCGGATCGGCATGCTCGTCGACCTGTCCCACACCGCACCGGCCACCATGCGGGACACCCTCGACGTGGCGACCCGGCCTGTCGTGTTCAGCCACTCGTCGACCGTCGCGATCGACGACCACCCGCGGAACGTGCCCGACGACGTGCTCGCCCGGTTGGCCGACAACGGTGGCGTGGTGATGATCACGTTCGTGCCGAAGTTTGTGTCGCGAGCATGGGCGGACTGGGAGGAGTCGGGCATGTCCGGCGAGCCACCCCTGGTCACGGTGTCGGACGTCGCCGACCACGTCGAGCACGCGCGCGACGTCGCCGGTGTGGCGCACCTGGGCCTCGGCGGTGACTACGACGGCACCCCGGTGCTGCCGCCGGACCTGCGGGACGTGTCGCGGTACCCGGTGCTCGCGGCGGAGCTCGTCCGGCGCGGCTGGGGCGAGTCGGACCTGCGTGCGCTGGCCGGCGGCAACGTGCTGCGGGTGCTCGAGGCGACCGACGAGCGGTTCGCCCGGACGGCGTTCGTGCGCTGACCCGGTGGGGCGCGGAGGCGTGGCCCGAGGAAGCGGCAACCGGTCCACAGCGTGTGGACCGATTGCTGGGCGCGCACGCGCCGTCGCGGACAGGACCGCCTGGGGTCCGGTCGCTAGGATCGGGCGCACACCGCGCCTCCAGGAAGAGCGATGCGCGACCTGAGCTGCGAAGGACGGACCGGATGAGCGGCACCATCTACGAGAACATCTCCCAGGCGTTCGGCAACACCCCGCTCGTCAAGCTGAACCGGCTGCCGAAGGCGGGCGGGGCCGAGGTGCTCGCGAAGCTCGAGTTCTACAACCCGGGCGCCAGCGTGAAGGACCGTCTGGGCGTCGCGATCATCGACGCGGCCGAGGCCTCCGGTGCGCTGCAGGCCGGTGGCACCATCGTCGAGGGCTCGTCCGGCAACACCGGCATCGCCCTGGCACTGGTCGGCGCTGCTCGCGGGTACCGGGTCGTCATCACGATGCCCGAGACGATGAGCGTCGAACGCCGTGCGGTGATCCGTGCGTACGGGGCCGAGATCGTCCTGACCCCCGGGCCCGAGGGCATGAAGGGTGCGGTCGCCAAGGCCGAGTCGATCGTCGCGGAGACCCCCGGCGCGATCCTCGCCCACCAGTTCGAGACGGCTGCGAACGCCGAGATCCACCGGAAGACCACGGCGGAGGAGATCCTCCGTGACACCGAGGAGCACGTCGACGTGTTCGTCGCCGGTGTCGGCACCGGCGGCACGATCACCGGTGTCGGGCAGGTGCTCAAGGAGCGCGTGCCCGGCGTGCAGATCGTCGCCGTGGAGCCGAAGGACTCGCCCCTGCTCACCGAGGGCAAGGCCGGTCCGCACAAGATCCAGGGCATCGGCGCGAACTTCGTGCCCGAGGTCCTCGACCAGAGCGTCATCGACGAGGTGTTCGACGTCGAGCTCGACGACGCGCTCCGGGTGGCCCGTGCCCTGGCGACGCAGGAGGGCATCCTGTCGGGCATCTCGTCCGGCGCGATCATCCACGCGGCGCTCGAGATCGCCGCACGCCCCGAGAACGCCGGCAAGCGGATCGTCGCCATCGTGTGCGACACCGGAGAGCGCTACCTGTCGACGGTGCTCTTCGAGGGGCTCACTGCGTGAGTCGTCCTCTTCGACGAGGCGTGCTGCGGACCATCCGGGAGGACCTGTCCGCAGCACGCCGCGGTGACCCCGCCGCCCGGGGCGACCTGGAGAACGCGATCGTCTACTCCGGGTTGCACGCTATCTGGACGTACCGGGTGACCCATCGTCTCTGGAACGCACAGGGGCTGCCCGGGTCCCGGTTCGCGGCCCGGCTGCTCGGGCAGGTCGCACGGTCGGTCACCGGCATCGAGATCCACCCCGGCGCGCGCATCGGCCGCCGGTTCTTCATCGACCACGGAATGGGTGTCGTCATCGGCGAGACCGCGGTCATCGGCGACGACGTGCTCGTGTTCCACGGTGTCACCCTGGGCGGACGCGGGGGCGACCACGGCCCGGGGGCACGTCGGCACCCGGTGGTGGGGGACCGCGTGGTGCTCGGCGCCGGGTCGTCGCTGATCGGGGCGATCACGATCGGTCCGGACTCCGTCGTCGGCGCCAACACCGTGGTGACGAAGGACGTCCCGGCGGGGTCGGTCGTCACCGGGGTCGCCGGGACTCCGCGTCCCCGGTCCGGGCACGAGGGCGTCCCGACGCTCTGACCGCGCCGGGCGCACGCCGGCCGTGGGCGCACGCCGGGCACGCAAGACACCGGTGTTCGCGCATCGCACCGCGGTGTGCGGGTGTTCAGCACGCGAACACCGGTGTCGTGCCGGTGTCACCGAGCGCGAGCGAGCGTCAGCTCTTCTCGCAGGCGATGCCGTCCTTGTCGCGGTCGAGCTTGGCGTTCGCCTTGTACAGGGCGTCGTCCTTCTTGACCGTGCCCTTGAGCGCACGGGTGGTGGTCTTGCCGCCGGAGGCGACCTTGTTGCTCGTGACGGACTTCTTGGCGATGCCACCGGAGTACACCTTCTGCACCGCGGTGCAGTTGGCGTAGGACTTCGGTGCCGCCTGCGCGGTCGAGGTCCCGCCGACGACGACGGTGGTCGCGAGGACGGCGGTGGCGGCGGCGATGCCGAGGGTACGGATGATGCGCACGGGTTCCCCCTGGAACTGGTGGTGATCGCGCGAGCGACCGCCGCGTCGGGTACGCGGCGTGGTGATCCTACGACGTGATCGAGGCTCACGACCCGCCCCCGAACGGGGTGCCCTGTCGGCGGCCTGCGGCATCCTGGTCAGATGGACGGCGAGCAGCTGCACGAGATCGCGAGCAGCACGGCCCTGGGGCTGCCGGCGGCACTCGAAACCCAGCCGTTCGGCGAGGGCTCGGTGGTCTACAAGGTCGTCGGCAAGATGTTCGTGATGGTGACCGAGGTCCGTGGGACCCCGATCGTGAACCTCAAGTGCGCGCCGCCGCACGGGGCGGCGCTGGTGCGCGACCACGACGAGATCACGCCGGGGTGGCACATGAACAAGCGGCACTGGATCACGTTGGCACCGGGCGACGGCATCGACGAGACCCTGGTCGAGGACCTCGTGGCGAACGCCTACGACCTGGTGGTCGCCGGGCTGCCCGTGGCGAAGCGTCCGATCGACCCCTCGCGCGGCGTGCTACCGGCCTGATCGGGCTCGAAGGGCTCGAAGGGCTCGACGGGCTCGACGGGCTCGTCGGGATCAGACTCGCGCGGCGACTTTCGACAGGTCCTGGACGACCTTCGGCGCCAGGCGCTCGCCCGACTCGAGCACGGCCCGCGCACGATCGGGTGCCAGGTCGCCGAAGATCTCGCCGATGGTCACCCCGTGTTCCGGCCGGTACGTCACCTCGATGGGGTCACCCGCGGCGACCGAACCGGACTTGACCACGCGGAAGTACGCCCCCGGCCGCCCCTCGTCGGCGAACCGCTTCACCCACTTGTCGACCCCCATGCGCCGGGCGAAGGTGCCGCAGGGCGTGCGGGGGACCGTCACCTCGAGCACGAGGGTGTCGCCGATCCGCCAGCGTTCCCCGGTCACGGCCCCGGTCACGTCGATGCCCCTGGTGCGGAGGTTCTCGCCGAACAGGCCGGGCGGGACCTCGCGCTCGAGCAGGTCGGCGAAGTACGCGGCGTCCTCGTCGGCGTAGGCGTACACGGCCTGGTCCACACCGCCGTGGTACTTGCGGTTCGCCTGCACGTCGGCGCGCAGGCCGAGCGGCCGGACCCGGACGCTCCCGGTGACCGGGCGCTTGTCGATGGCGGTGACGCCGATGATGCCGGAATCCGGCAGCAGGCGGTCGACGCGGCAGACGGCGGTGACGAGCGACATGGTGCCAACTCTGGCGCACACACGCCGCCGCACCAAGCAGGGCCGCGCACGGCCCGGCGGATCGGGATGAATGACCCAAGCGGTCGAGCGAGCACCGGTCCTACGGTGAAGGGGCTTCGGTCTCCCGCCGATCGGGAGGCAGCGGCCAGTCCGCGTCACATGTGGAGCAGGAACTCACGGAGGTTCACGATGGCGTTCGTCACCACGAGCGATGGTGCAGAGATCTTCTACAAGGACTGGGGGCCGCGCGAGGCGCAGCCGATCGTCTTCCACCACGGATGGCCCCTGTCCTCGGACGACTGGGACGCGCAGATGCTGTTCTTCCTGGGCGAGGGCTACCGGGTGATCGCGCACGACCGCCGCGGGCACGGGCGTTCGTCGCAGATCGGCACCGGTCACGACATGGACCACTACGCGAGTGACACGGATGCGGTCGTGCAGCACCTCGACCTGCAGAACGCGGTCCACATCGGGCACTCCACCGGTGGTGGTCAGGTCGCACGCTACGTCGCCCAGTACGGCGAACCGCAGGGCCGTGTCGCCAAGGCCGTCCTGGTGTCGTCGGTGCCGCCGATCATGCTGCAGAGCGACACCAACCCCGAGGGCACGCCGATCTCGGTGCTCGACGGGTTCCGGAGCGCACTCGCCGCGAACCGCGCCGAGTTCTTCCAGGCCGTCGCCGAGGGACCGTTCTACGGGTTCAACCGTCCGGGCGTGGAGGTCTCCGCCCCGGTCGTCGCGAACTGGTGGCGTCAGGGGATGACGGGCAGCGCCTTGGCCCACTACGAGGGCATCAAGGCGTTCTCCGAGACGGACCAGACTGAGGACCTCAAGGCGATCTCCGTCCCGGTCCTGGTCACGCAGGGCGACGACGACCAGGTCGTGCCGTACAAGGCGGCCTCGCTCAAGCAGGCCGAGCTGCTCAGCAACGCCACGCTCAAGATCTACGAGGGGTACCCGCACGGGATGCTGACGACCCACGCGGACGTCATCAACCCCGACCTGCTCGCCTTCATCCAGCAGTAGGACGAGCCGACAAGCACGACGTCAGGGGCGCACACCGGAACTGTCCGGGTGCGCCCCTGACGTCGTGTGTGACGAAACGGGTGCGACGCACGTCCCATCGGTGACCACACCACGAGGAGCCGACGTGACCCGCACCGCTGCAGTCCCCAGGAACGCCCCCGCACACGTGCTCGCCCTGGCGCGTGTCCGCGCGCTCGCCGCCCGGCCGGCCGGACCCTTCAGGGTCGTGCCGGCACACCGGCGCACCCAGCCGTTCACCATCCACCACCAGTAGAAGGAACGCGTGCACCACCAGTCCCTCGCCGAGCTCGACGACGCGGTCCTCGCCGGCCGGTCGTCCGACGGCGACGTCCGGGCCTTCGAGGTCCTGATCCGTCGCCACACCCCGCTGCTCCGCGCCTACGCCCGTCGGACCCTCGGTTCCACCGACGAACTCGACGACGTCGTGCAGGAGACCTTCATCACCGCGTGGGACCGCCTCGACTCCCTCGAGGACCTCGCGCGCGTGAAGTCGTGGTTGATGCGCATCCTGAGCCGGAAGTGCCTCGACCGGATCCGCGCGCGGCGCGTCCACGACGACGTCACCGAGCTCGAGGTCGCTGCGCCGGCCGACGACGCACCCGACCGGGTCGCTGAGGCGCGCTCGCGCGAGGACGCGGTCGAACGTGCGCTGGCCGAACTGCCCGAAGCCCAACGACGGTGCTGGATCATGAAGGAGGTGCTCGAGTACCGGTACGACGAGATCGCCGCCGAACTCGACCTGCCGCCCTCGACGGTCCGGGGACTGCTGTCCCGAGCGAGGAAGAACATGATCCGACTCATGGAGGGATGGCGATGACCGACCACGACGGCATCCGGCCGGACCTGCCCGACAGCCCCGAAGCACTCGACGCCCTCGAACCCGGTGACCTGGACGGCCACTCGATCGACGAACTCGCCGACTACCTCGACGCCGGCATGCAGCCGGCGGACCCGAGCATCGACGACTCGCCCGCCTGCCAGAACGCCCTGGCCGCGATCATCCGCGTCCGCCACGCGTCGCTCCGCTCGCTCGAGGCGGCCGCCCGCGACGAGGCCCCGGCCGACGAGTCCTGGATCAGCGGCGTCCTGGCGAACATCTCGATCGAGTCCCGCTCCGGTCGCGACGTCCCGCTCCGCCCCCTGTCCGAGACCGAGCGCCCCGTGATGACCGAGGGGGCCATCCGTTCCCTCATCCGCCGCACCGGTGACGAGGTCCCCGGCGTCCTGGTGGCCCGCTGCCACCTCGACGGCGACGTCACCGAACTCGCGTCCCCGATCCGGGTGGTCGTCGAGATCGCGATCGCGTCCGGCCCCTCGATCCCCGCGACCGCCGAGCTGGTCCGCACCGCCGTGGCCGGCGCCCTGGCCGAGCAGACCGACCTGCTCGTCGAGGCGGTCGACGTCGTCGTCCGCGACCTGCTGCCGGACCCCGAGCCCGGCACCGACCCCGAGGAGGCCCGATGAGCACCACCGACGAGACCCTCGCCGCGATCGAGGCCGCCGTGCTCGAGGTCCCCGGCGTCACCGACCTGTACCGCTCCCGCCCGACGGTCGCGAGCGCCGTGCAGGCGGTCCGCAGCATCGCCACGAGCACCGGACCGCTCCGGATCGTCATCGACGACGGCGCCCTGCGTGTCGTCATCGGCACCGACGGCTTCCGCCCGGCCCCCGAGGTCGCACGCGCCGTCCACGACGTCGCCCTGGCGACCGCGGCGGCGCACGGTCTGGCGCTCAGTCGCGTCGACGTGCGCGTCGCGCGGGTGGGCTGACCGCGACCACAGATCGGACGCCAGGCCCGTGGCGACGCCGCCACGGGCCTCCCGTCCGCCGTGGGCGCAGCTGACCCCGGCACACGCGACCCGACGCCGCCCGCGGCGCCGAAGGAGACCCTCGCAGGACCACGTGCGGAGCGCCGGCAGTCCGTAGCGTGCTCGTGAGGGAGCGGCAGCAGTTCCGCACCGATCGTCGTCGCACCGACCGGAGGAGCCATGGAGACCGACGCCGCCGTGCTCCCGTCACGTCGCGTCCGCGTGTACGGACGGCCGTTCGACGCGGACTCCTACGCCCTGCGGGACTTCCTGTCGCGCTCCGTGGTGCAGTTCGACTGGTTCCCGGTCGACGTCGACGGTGCCGGGGGCGCCGACCGGGTCGATCCGTCGCGGCTCCCGCTCGTCGTGTTCCCCGACGGCACGGAACTGGTCGCACCCACGCTGCGCGAGGTCGCCGACCGGCTCGGGTGGATCCACGCACCGCGCCGCCAGGAGTACGACCTGTCGATCTACGGCGCCGGTCCCGCCGGGCTGTCCGCGGCCGTGTACGCCGCCTCCGAAGGGCTCGACGTCGTCCTGCTCGAGCGGGACGCCGTGGGCGGGCAGGCCGGGTCGAGCAGCCTCATCGAGAACTACCTGGGGTTCCCCGAGGGGATCGCCGGAGCGGACCTCGCCGAGCGCGCCCGGGAACAGGCCGTCCGGTTCGGCGCCGAACTCCTGGTGATGCGCGAGGGTGTGCGCGGGGTCTTCCACGACGGCCGCATCCACGCCGACCTCGCCGACGGCGGCCACGTCGTCGCCCGTGCGAACATCTGCGCGACCGGTGTCGAGTGGCGTCGGCTCGGGCTGCAGCGCGAGCAGGAGCTGCTCGGCTGCGGTGTCTACTACGGTGCCGGGACGAGCGAGGCGGACGGCTGCGCCGGCGAGCAGGTCTTCGTGGTCGGCGGGGCGAACTCGGCGGGCCAGGCGGCGATGAACCTGTCCCGCTCCGCGGCGCACGTCACGATGCTCGTGCGGGGCGCGTCGCTGTCGGCCACGATGTCGGAGTACCTGAGCGCCAGGATCGCGGCCGCACCGAACGTGACGGTCAGGACGGGCTGCCAGGTCTCGGCGCTGCACGGGGACAGCCGACTCGAGTCGATCGAGGTCACCGACGGCGACGGCGCCACGGTGTCACTGCCGGCCACGCGGTTGTTCATCTGCATCGGCGGACGACCGGACACGAGCTGGGCCGAACAGACACCCATGCTCCGTGACCGGCTCGGGTACCTGGTCACCGGCCCGGACCTCGACGCCGTCGACGGCTCGCTCGAGCACTGGCCGCTCGAGCGGCGTCCCTTCTGGCTCGAGACGAACGTGCCCGGGTCCTTCGCCGCCGGGGACGTCCGCGCCGGGTCCGTCAAACGCGTCGCCGCAGCGGTCGGCGAGGGCGCCATGGCCGTGACCTTCGTCCACCGCCACCTGGCGACGAGCGACTGACCGAGGAGCCCCGTGATGCCCGACGAACCCGACACGACACTGCCGACCGCCGCCGAGTCGATCACCTCCCTGGACCGGCCGACCGCCTTCTTCAACGCCCTGATGACCGAGCACTTCGTCCTCGAGAGCGCGCGGAGCATCACGGTCAGCGAGTCGAGCAGCCGCTCCTCGCTGTACCTCACCACGCTCTCCAGCTCGCTCGTCGCCTTCGGGTTCCTCGCGCACACGCCCTTCGCGCTCGGGTTCCTCGGCGCGATCATCCCGGTGATCGTCCTGCTCGGTGCGTTCACCTACGAACGCCTCGTCGAGACCTCGCTCGAGGACGTCGCGGCACTCGCCGCGATGCAACGCATCCGTCGCTACTACGGCCGCCTGCTGCCCGAGGCCGACACGTACTTCCCGATGCCCCGCGGGCGGCACGCGGCCAACGAGCTGCTCGACATCGGCCGGGCCCCGTCGTGGTACCGGCTCCTGTTCACGATGTCGTCCGCGATCGCGGTGGTGAACTCGATCGTCGCCGGCGCAGGGGTCGCCATCCTGGTCGACCAGCTCGGCTTCGACGACCCGGGTTCGATCGTGTGGGGCGTCGGATCGGCGGTGGTGCTGGCCGTCGCACACCTGTCGTACCAGGTCCGCTCGCACACCACGATGCACGAGGTGATCGCCCGATCGGAAGCGCTCGACAGCGACCGCCGGCTGCCCTGACCGGTCGCGGACGGCCGCGACCGGCCGCGACCGGCCGCGACCGGCGTCAGCGTCGCTCGGCCAGCTGCTCCGACCAGTCGCGGGGGAGTCGGTCGGCCGGACCCGGGACCGACTGGGTCGTCGGGTGCGCCTGCGGGTCGGCGAGGCGGGGTCCGTCCACGAAGTCCTGCGTGACGAAGTCCCAGAACCACCCCTCGCCCGGCTCGAACGACTGCATGACCTCGTGCCCGGTGACCGCGAAGTGCGCGGTGGCGTGACGGTTCAGGGAGTCGTCGCAGCAGCCGACGTGTCCGCAGGCGGCGCACCGACGCAGGTGCACCCACCACGAGCCCGTCGCGTCGCACTCCACGCACCCCGCGCCGGACGGGGGGACGGACGGGGAGACCATGTTCGCGCGTGCACTCATGGTCCAACCGTGCGCCGCGCACCCACCCGGGCGCTTGAGTCAAACGGCGCTGGTACCGCGCGGTCGGAGTTCCTACGGTCGAACCGAGGACGGACGAGGAGCACGGTGCGGGAGACGACGGATGACGGGACCACGTCCCTGGCGACCCTCGCCGCATGGGCGCACCGGGCCGTCGACGATCCTCGACGCGGGCGACCGGCCGTCCACGTCCCGGTCACCGTCGCGGCCCTCGGTCGGCACGGCACCCTCGGACTCGGTGCGCTCGCCGGCGGCGACGCCGGACCCCGCGGCCTGGTCGTGTGCGAGCGCCGGTGCTTCCGGATGCTGCCGGACGGCACCGCGGCGGTCGCGGACGCGGCCGACGCGGTCGCGTTCGCCGTGGTCTCGACGTTCTCGCCCGACCTCGCGGTGACGGTCGCGTCCGTCGCTTCCGTGGCCGACCTGGAGGCCCGGATCACCACGGTCCTGCCGCCGCGCGACTTCGCGGTGGCCGTCTCGGTCGACGGCGTCTTCGACGAGGTCCGGACCGAGGACGGCGCGACCGGGACGACGGTGCACCGCGCGGTCGCGGGTCGCCTCGTCGGCTTCCGGACGCCGGGCCCGGGCGGGACCGGCGCCGACCTGCACCTCGCGTTCCTCGACGCCACCCGCACCCGCGCCGGAGTGCTCGCCGGGTTCGCGGGGTTCTCCGGACGGATCGAGCTCGGGTTCTCCACCGCGCCGCACCTGGCGGTCCGTGCGCTCGGCGCCGGGTTCGACGGCGGACCGGTGTGACCCGAGCGGTGGTCAGCCGGATCGGTGCTGCCGGAACCGTGCCGCGAGCTCCCGGCGAGAGGCGACGCCCCACTTCGCGTAGACGTGCCGGACGTGGCTCGTCACCGTGTGGGTCGAGATGAACAGGTCGGACGCGATCTGCTGCGTCGTCAGGCCGGCTGCGACCCGTTCGACGACCTGCGCCTCGCGGGCGGTGAGGCCCGAGATGCCCGAGATGCCCGGGTCGGCGGGGGTCGCTCGGACGGTGACACCGACGCTGCGCAGGTGCCCCCGCGACCGTTCGGCCTCGCGCAGGGCACCGGCACCGTCGAACAGCTCCGTCGCCTCCCGCCACACCTCGACGGCCGCGGGCACGGAGCGCCGCCGCAGGGCGCACCCGAGGTCCTCGAGCGCTGCGGCCAGCACGAGCCGGCGGTCGACCCGGCGCAGGCGCTCGACCGCGTCGCCGAGGCTCTCCACGGAGTCGTGGACGAGTCCGTGCACGTGCAGCCAGGTCCCGCCGCACAGGTCGTTGTCCGGGTTCGCCGTGGCCCTGCGTCGCGCCACACGTTCGATCCGCTCGAGTCGGTCCTGTCGGCCCCCACGGATCGCGATGCGCGCGAGGTGGACGTCGTCGGCGAAGTCGGCCGGGCTCGACATCGACGCGATCGGTTCCTCCAGGCTCCGCCACGCCACCTCGCTGCGGTCGACGGCGGCTCGGACGTCGCCGTGGGCGTCCGCTTCGAGTGCCAGCAGCCACGATCCCGAGCGCGCCGATGGGGGATCGGCGAGCAGGGCCTCGGCGAAGTGCCGCGTCCGGTCGGCCGCCCTGCGGTCCCCCTGCAGCAGCGCCGTACGGAAGAGGACGGTCCCGGCAGTGAGTGCCGCGAACCGACCGAGTTCCAGGTCCTCGGCCAGGTCGAGGACCGACTCGGCCGACGTCTTGGCGTCTTCCAGCCGGCCCTGGTCGAAGAGCACCCTCGTGCGCAGCATCATCCAGGCGGCGGTCGGGCGGGCCAGGTGGTTGCGCCGGGTCTCGATGGCGTTCGCCTCGGCGATGCGTCCGGCACGGTCGGTGTCGCCGAGTGCCCCCGCGAGGAACGCCACCCAGAGCCCCTCGGGCAACCAGGTGCTCGACGACCCCCCGGTGGCTGCGACCCGGCTCATCGCCGACGTGATCGCCTGCGTCGCGTCCGCGAACCGGCCCTCGTTGAAGGCGAGCACGGAGGCACTGGCCTCGAAGGTGGCGACGGCGACCGGGTCCGCGTCGCCGTCGACCGTCGCCCGGGCCTCCCGCAGTGCGGCGGCGAGGTCCGCGTGCCTTCCCGCCTGGGCGAGGTTCAGCGCGCGCACGGCGAGCAGACGCGACCGCACGCCGGCGCTCACGCCGGGCAGGGCCAGTGCGGTCTCGACCGTCCGCAGTGCTTCCGGCGTCGAGCCCTCGGTCTGCAGCCGCGCCAGGGTCAGGTGCAGGCGTGCGTCGTCCTCCGGAGCGAGGCGGCCCTGCAGGTCGTGGAGCAGCGCGCGGGCCTCGGCCGTCCGGCCGCTGTGCCAGAGCAGCGGCAGGACGTCGACGACGATGCCGGGCAGCGCCGGGGTGCCGTGCGCGAGGTCGGCGGCGCGGAGGGCGAGCGCCCCGGCCTCGGCGGCGTCCGTGCTCGCGAGGTCGATCGCCACCGTGCGCAGGACCTCGGCGGCGCGGACGTCCCCGCGCTGCGCCACCGTGGCGATGCGCGTGGCGATCGAGACCGGTGGGACACCCTGCCGCAGGAGTTCGTCCACCGCTTGCCTGAGCAGGTCGTCGCGGACGGCCGTGGGGATCATCGACTCCGCCGCCTCGCGGAGGACGTCGTGACGGAACGACAGGTCCGTGCCGTCGTCGACGAGCACCCCCGCCTCGATCGCCTCCTGCAGCCCGGGGAGCAGCCGCTGCGCCGGCTGGTCGAGCATCGCCGACAACGACCGCACCGAGAACGAGCGTCCCAGGGTCGCTCCGACCTGCACGAGCTGCTGCGTGGGCTTCGACAGGCGTCGGAGGCCCTCGCGGATCGACGCACCGAACCTCGCAGGCAGCGCGGCGCCCGGCATCGTGGCGACGCCGTCCGCGATCGCCAGCAGGCCTTCGTCGACGAGCCCGCGCACGAGTTCGGCGACGAGGATCGGGATGTGCTCCGTCCGTCGGGCAACACGCAGGACCGAGCCGTCTGGCGTCGCGCCGACCAGGTCGGCGATCATCGCGGCGGTGGCCTCCTCGTCCAGCGGGTCGAGGTCGACGATCCGTCCCGTCGCGGCGAGCTCGTCGACGGTCGCCGTCACCGGCGGGTCCTGGTGCTCGGTCCGGACCGCGACGACCCAGAGCACGGGGACGTCGGCGAGTCGGCGCGACAGCGATCGGAGCACCGCCAGGGACGTCGTGTCGCACCACTGCAGGTCGTCGACGACGACCACGACGCCGTCCGACGCCGCGGCCCGCTCCAGGTCGTCCTGGAGCTGCTGGAGGAGCCAGTACCGTGCCTCCGGGTCGAGCGTCACCGCGCTGAGCCGGACGCGGTCGGAGATCGGCCGGGGCCCGGCGCCGAGCGCGTCCATGATCGGTGCGAGCGGGATCAGGCGTGCGTCGCGGTCCGTGCGACCGACGGCCACGCGGAGGCCGGCCGCGGTCGCCTGGTCGACCACGTCCTCGAGCAGGCGCGACTTGCCGACGCCCGCAGCGCCGCGGACGACGAGCACGTCTCCCGCGCCCCGCGACAGACCGGCCAGGGCATCGGCGGCGACGCCCCGTTCGACGCTCCGGCCGCGGATCGGCAGCCCGTTGCTGGGCACGGCGGACACCGGCGCGGAGAACTCGTCTCCGCGGGGGAGCAACTCCTCGTCCGTCAACACGGCGGCCACCAGTCCTCGTCGGTGGCTGGAGTCTATGAACGGACCGTGCGCGGGCGACGGGCCCTGCCGTTACCCCGGCGGCGGGTTCCGGTGACGCTCCCGGGCCGTCCGCCCGGGGTGTCGCGGGTGGTGGCGGGAGCATCCGGGGTCCATGGGGCGGGCGGCCGGCGAAGGTGTCCCTGACAGGGTCACGTCCGTGCGTCGCCCGACGCGTCGCCTCCCAGTCGCAGGAGTGCATCCCGGAGTCCGGCCCGTGTCGTCACACCGAGCTTCGGGAACAGCCGGTACAGGTGCCCGCTCACGGTGCGCGGGGAGAGGTACAGCTGCCCGGCGATCTGCTTGTTGGTCAGTCCGGCCGCGGCGAGGGACGCCACACGGCGTTCCTGTTCGCTCAGGTCGACCGCCTCCAGCGCCGTCGGCAGCGGACGGGCGGCACCGGCTGCGCGCAGCTCGCGTTCTGCGCGGCCCTGCCAGTCGCCGGCACCGAGCACCTCGAAGGCGCGCGCCGCCAGCCGGAACTGGCCCCGGGCCTCCAGGGCGTGCATCCCACGACGCAACCACTCGCCGTACGCCAGACGGACGCGGGCCACCTCGAACGGCGAGACGTCGCCGTCGACGCTGGCCAACGCGTCCTCGAAGAGGGCGCGGGCACCAGGCGTCTCGTCGACGACCGCTCGGCAGGCGAGCAGCACCAGGGAGCGGCGCGGGGTCGGCTGGTCGGTGAACGCCCGTTCTGCCCGGGCCACCAGCGCGGCCCCGTGGTCGGCCAGGCGGAGCCGCGCAGCCGACTCCACCGCATCGAGCATCTCGATCGGTCCGTAGCTGCTCTCGAGCCACCGCCCCGCCCCGCCCGGTCGCGTCGCCGAGCGGCTGTGGGCCTCCTCGAACCGGCCCGTCGCGACGTCGAGTGCCGAGCGGGCGTGCTCCGCTGCCCGGGCGACCAGCGGCGTGCCGTGCTGCGCCGCCCACCGTGCTGCGCGGTCGGCCTTCCACGCCGCCCGCTCCGGCTCGCCCTGCACCGACAGGACCAGGGCCTGCAGCGCCTCCGTCAGCGCGACGAAGGTCCCCGCCTGCCAGCGCTCCGCTGCTCGGTGCACGTGGTCGAACGCCGCGCCCGCCGCGTCGAGCCGCCCGGCCTGGTAGTGCGTCACGGCGGCACGGCACGAGCTGAAGTAGTCGAGGAGCCCAGCGTGGCCCGCCCCTCGGAGCGCTGCCTCCACGTGGTCCCGGCGCGGATCCGTCGAGTCGAGCAGCGTCCACGCGATGTGCAGTGTTACGGCCTTCCACGGTTGCGTGTCGGCAGCGGATCCCAGCACTTCGCGGTACAGCGCGGCACGCTCGTGCTCGGTCCGGCCGGAGCCGTCCACGCAGTCCTCGACGAGCCGCAGCACCGGGTCGAGGTCTCGGTCCGCGGTCAGCGCCAGCGCCTCGTCCCACCAGGAGTCGTGCCCGCCGAGGTAGCAGAGCACGTGCAGCGTCGCGACCAGGACGTCGTCGGCGCCCGCCCGGTCGGGCTCCCCGAGCGCGGCCAGGACGCTCCGCCTGCCAGCGTGTACATCACCGGACCGGACCGCCCGGACGAACTCGACCGCCGCCACCAGCGACGGATCGGGTCGGGTGCCACGGCGCACGGCCCGTTCGGCTTCGGCGTCGACGAGTCCGAAGTCACCGGTGAAGGCGGCCGTGACGGCGACGGGGACGTCGGCCGACGGCAGCCGGGTGCCCGATCCGGCCCGGCCCTCGCCCACGGCGACCACCACGACCGTCCCGAGGTCCTGCGCCAGCGCGGCGAGCAGGTCGTGCAGCACGGACCTGGCGTCCTCGTCGAGCGCGTCGAAGTCCTCGACGAGGACGATGCTCGGGTCCGGCCGCGGTGCCCCCGCGTCGTGTGCCCGGACGAGCGCGAGCCACGGGGCCAGCGACGCGGCCTCGATGACGGGGTCACCGCCCACCGCGCGCCACCGGACGACCGTGTGGCCGTCCGCCCGGGCAGCGTCGGCGACGTCCGCGAGCGCCCGCGCCCGGGCGGACGCGTCCGGTCCGGTGACCACCACGAAGGGGTCGGTGTCGCCGGACGGCGAGCGCAGCGCTCGCCCGATGCCGTCGCCGTGCGCCGGTCGTGCGTCCGAGATGCTGATCGTCATCGTCGCTCCTGGATCGTCGGTCGTCCGCCGCCCGGGAGGCCCGTGGCGGCTGCTCCGGACGCTAGCGACGACGACGCGGTCACCACATCACCCCGTGGTCGCGCGGGCATCCCCCCTGCCGGAGCGGGTCATCCGACTCAGGCGCGACGAGGCGCCGGGTGGCGATGCTCGACAGGAGACACCCCACGGCACCGAACCGCACCGTCAGGACGGCTGCGGAGGAAAGGCGGACACCATGGCCTCCGTCCACGTCGCAGCCTGATGGTCGGCACACCGGGCAGCCGCGTGCCCATCGACGCGCAGAGCGTCGACGCGCCGCTGTCCCGTTCGGCGGTGTTCCTGACCCTCGACGTCGGCCCGGACGACGACGACCTGGCCGCGGTCCGCGACGTCCTCAGCGACCTCGACGGCCTGTTGAAGACGGTCGGGTTCCGTGCCCTCGACGCGCACCTGTCCTGCGTCGTCGGGATCGGGGCGGTGGCGTGGGACCGTTTCTCGCCGCACGCCCGTCCGGACGCGCTGCAGCCCTTCCCCGCCCTGACCGGGCCGGTCCACTCCGCGCCGTCCACCGGGGGAGACCTGCTCTTCCACATCCGGGGCGAACGCACCGACGTCTGCTTCGAGTTCGAACGCCTGCTGCTCGCCGCGCTCGGGGACCACGTCACCGTGGTCGACGAGGTCAGCGGCTTCCGGTACTTCGACACCCGCGACCTGCTCGGCTTCGTGGACGGCACGGCGAACCCGGTCGCGCAGGACCTGGCAGCCTCCGCACTCGTCGGTGCGGACGACCCGGACTGGGCCGGTGGCAGCTACGTCGTCGTGCAGAAGTACCTGCACGACCTGGCGGAGTGGAACGCCCTCGGGACGGACGCGCAGGAGCGGATCATCGGCCGGTCGAAGTCGGACAACGTGGAGCGTGACAGCGCCACCGAGGTCCGGCCGTCGCACAAGTCGCTCGCGACCATCGTCGACGACGACGGGGTCGAGCACGACGTCCTCCGCGACAACATGCCCTTCGGTCGCCCCGGCAGCGGGGAGTACGGTACCTACTTCATCGGCTACAGCGGTGAGCTCTGGGTGCTCGAACGGATGCTGGAACGGATGTTCGTCGGCGATCCACCCGGGACGTACGACCGGCTGCTCGACTTCTCGCGTGCGATCACCGGAGCGACGTTCTTCGCACCCGCACGCGATCGCCTGGTGGACCTCGCCGCGCTCGCGGCACCACCGTCGCCGTCCGTGGTGGCGGCTCCCGACGCCACCGGTCCCGGTCTCGGCATCGGTTCACTCCGCAGCACGGAAGGGCACACGCCATGAACCACCTCCTCCGCGAACTCGCGCCGTTCGGTGCCGACACCTGGGCGGTGCTCGACGCCGAGGCCCGTGACCGGCTGGTTCCGGCGCTCACCGCGCGGCGCATCGTCGACTTCGACGGACCGCGCGGCTGGCAGTGGTCCTCGGTGGACCTCGGCCGCACCGACGCGGTGACCGGCGGGGTCGCCGACGGCATCACCGCACGGCGCCGCAGGGTCCTGCCGCTCTGCGAGGTCCGTGCGACCTTCACCGTCGCGCTCGAGGAACTCGTGGACTCGTCCCGCGGCGCCACCGACGTCGACCTAAGCGACCTCGACGCGGCCGTGCTGCGGCTCGCGGCCCACGAGAACCGGGCGACGCTCCGGGGGTGGCCGGAGGGCGGCATCACCGGGGCCGGGCAGGCGTCGACCCAGCCCGCACAGTCGCACGACGGCTCACCGGGGTCGTTCCGGGCCGCGGTCACCGCTGCGGTCGCCGCGCTCCGCGACGTCGGGGTCGCCGGGCCGTACGTCCTGGCGTGCAGCCCGCGTGACTGGGCGGACATCGTCGAGACCGACGACGCCGGCACGCCCCTGCGTGAGCAGCTCGAAGGCATCACCGGCGGTCAGGTCGAGCGGGCGCCGGGCATCGACGAGTCGCTGCTGATCAGTCAGCGCGGCGGGGACTTCGTGTTCACCGTCGGCGAGGACCTGGCCCTCGGCTACCTGGGTCACGACGCCGTCGACGTCACGATGTACGTCGAGGAGACCTTCGCGTTCCAGGTGAACACCCCCGAGGCGTCCGTCGTCCTCCGCCGGTCACTCTGACGAGCCGCACTGACGCCCACCGGCGCCCACCTGCGCATCGCGCGGGTGGGCTGGCCGCCACCACACGACGCAACGGGAGGCCCGTGGCGGATCCGCCACGGGCCTCCCGTCCGTCTGCCGGTCGCCTTCGCGACCCGCGCCGATCAGTAGAAGTTGTTCGCCTGCGAGTGCCCCCACGCCGCGCACGGGGTGCCGTACGCCGAGCTGATGTACTGCAGGCCCCAGGTGATCTGGGTGGTGGCGTTGGTGCGCCAGTCCGCGGCGATCGTGGCCATCTTCGAGCCGGGGAGCGCCTGCGGGATGCCGGTCGCGCCACCGTTCGCGTTGACGGCCTGGTAGTTCCAGCCGGACTCCTTGGTCCACAGGTTGTCCAGGCACTGGAACTGGTCGGCACCCCAGCCGTACTCCGACGACGCGAGCGAGGTCGCCGTGGCCTTCGCGCCGGCGACGGTGTTGCCGGCGGCGAGCTTCCGGGCGGCCTCCGCTGCCTCGGCGGCGGCCTTCCGCTCGGCTGCGGCCTTCGCTGCGGCCGCGGCCTTCGCGTCGACGTCCCGCTTGTCCTGCGTGGCGCTCGCCTGCGCGACGTCGGTGGCCGACGCGACCGTCGTCGAGATCCGGTTCGTCAGCGCAGCGCCGGACAGGTCCGGGTAGTCGCTCAGGGCGTCGACACGCTGTTCGAGCGCCGAGGTGTCGACCTTGTCGTTCGCGGTCTGCATGACGGTCTGCGCCGTGGTGATCGTGGCGGCGGCCTGGGCGCGGTCGAGCGCGGTGCCGCGCAGGGCGGGCTCCGCGGTCGCCGAGGCGCTCGCGGTGCCGGTCGGCATGCCGAGGGCCTCACCGATGGCGGGCTGCGTGCCGACGGTCAGGGCGCCACCGGCGACGGCGAGGACCGCCGCGCCGCCGGCGATCAGCGTCGCGCGGTGCCGCAGGGCCCTGCGCATCCGGCGGGTGGGGGTGTTCAGGGCTTCACGTCGGGTCGAGGCCGTCGTGGTGGGGAGCTCAGGGGTGTGTCGCATCGGTTCCGCAGGTCGGCGGCTCGGTGGGGGAGGGACTCCCGCTCGCGCGACCGAGGTCGTACGGGCACGCCGGAGGCTGGCGGTGTCGGTGACACCGTCGGCGACGACGAGGAGTCCTCGAGCCGGTGAGGACCGGACGGTGGTGTGGGGCCCGTCCGTCCGCCTGGAGCAGCCGTGGGGTGGCCGCGGTCAGGCGGAGCCGACACCATGACCGGTCAGACTGGGCAGCGCGTCCAGGAACGCTGGCAGAACGGTCCGTCCACCGCTTGGTAACGGTTCGGTAACGGTCGTGCGGAGCCTAGAAGGTGTGAGGTTCCTGGGCGTGCTCGCCCTGGGCGACACGCTCGAGCGCGGCCAGGGCGCCGGCGATCGCCTGGACGTCCGACTCGTCGAGCTCGGCGATGAGCTCGGCGACGATCCCGGTGCGGTTCGCGCGGGCCCGCTCGACCGCTTCGATGCCCTCCGGCGTGACCGTCACCATGAACGCCCGGCCGTCGCGCGGGTCGGCCTCGCGCTGGATGAAGCCGCGCTGCTCGAGCTCGGTCAGGATGCGGGTCATCGTGGGCTTCGTGACCACCTCGATCCGCGACAGGTCGCCGGGGCGCAGGGGTCCGTGCCGTTGGATCGACGCGAGCGCCGACACGATGCCGTACCCGAGCGAGGCCGAGTCGGTGCGGGCCCGGCGGTTGATCCGACCGACCGCGGCGGCCAGGCGTGCGGCGACCTCGGTACGGTCCGTCGGGCGGGGGTTCATGTGCTGCTCCGGGTGCCTGGTTCAGGTGGTCGCCAGCGATGCTATCGGTCCGCGCGGCCCCGGGACTGGGAGCGTCACGCGCGTGCCCGGGCCACCGACCGGGAGGCCCGTGGAACGTCGACCGCCCGCCTCGCGTCGGCGAGACGGGCGGTTCCTGTACGCGGGTACAGGTGGACTCAGTGCTTCTCGCCCGGCAGCTGGTGGATCGCCTCGGTCGCGAGCTCGGCCGCGACGTTGTCGCCGGACTCGGTCGCCGCCCGGAGGCGCCGGAAGTCCTCGGTCATCCGGTCCCAGTCGACCAGCTCGTCGAGGTTCGGCAGCCGCAACCGGAACGCCAGGCCGTCCATCGTGTCGCGGCAGACACGCTGCAGGTTCTCGTTGCCGCACTCGGCGACGTACAGGGCGAAGACGTCGAGGGCGTCGTGGTTGACCGCGGCGACCTCGTGGGCCTCGAGCTCGGTGATCGTCTTGTCGAGCTGCGCGAGGATCTTCTTCCGGGCCGCCGACCCCAGGCGCGGGACCGCGAGTCGGACGACGCCACCGAACAGCACGCCGAGGGTCTGCATCGCCTCGACGACCTCGGTCGGGTCCGGCGTGGTGACGCGGGTGTACCGGTTCGGGGCCATCTCGATCAGGCCGGCGCGGGACAGCTGGCTGAGGGCCTCGCGGATCGGTGTGCGGGAGACACCGAGCCAGGAGATGAGCTCGTCGTCGTTCAGGCGTTCGCCGGGCAGGAGGGTGCCGTCCATGATCGCGTCGTGGATCTTGTGGCGGACGGTGTCACGGAGCAGCTGGTGCTCGGTCGGGGCGCTGCGGGGGACCGGCATGCGTTCTCCTTCGGGGGCGGTGGCGTCGGGGCGCCGGGCGAACGGGCACGGTCGGCATCGCACGTGCTCGCATCACCGTACCTGATATGACAACGGCGTTCCGATCGGCTCAGGGCGTGTCAGTGTGGACGTTCAGATGCAGGTGATCCGCGTCGCGTACGGCGTGTGCGTCACCCGTGTTCCGAGCGCTCTCCGAGCAAGCGCAGCGTGGCCGGGTCCTTGGCGCCGTCGTACCAGCGCTCGAGCACGGCGACGAACGGCTGCGGGTCGGCCGCGGTCCGGGCGAAGAGCGTCATCGACGACCGGAGCTTCACCGCGTCGATGCCCCCGAGCAGGGAGTCGGCGGAGTGGGCGGGGGCGTGGCGTGCGACGTCGGTCGCCGCGAGCAGACGGGGCCCGAGCACCGGGTGTGCCAGGTAGGCGCGGGCTTCGTCCGTCCCGGCGATCGCGTAGCGCACGGCTGTGGCGCTCCGCCCCAGGCCGGCGAGCTGCGGGAACACGAACCACATCCAGTGCGACGACTTCCGGCCCTGACGGAGTTCGTCGAGCGCGACGTCGTGGACACCCTGCTGGGCCCGGACGAAGCGGTCGAGGTCGAACGGGTCGTCGGCCTGTGCGTCGGAGCGTGCGTCCGTCACCGGACGACCCCGCCCCAGCCGTACCGGACGGTCGTGCCGTCGACCACGAGCAGGGAGTCCGGCGACCGGTCGAACAACCCCGGCATGCCGACGGCGTCGGGCAGGTCACCCTCGAGCCGGTCGAGCGTGGCCGAACGGGTGGTGAGCACCGGGTGCTGTCGCTGCCAGAACAGGGTCTGCGCCAGGTACCGCGCGTGGATGCCGGCGCGGGTAGTGAGCTCGGCGGCCAGCGGGGTGTCGACGACCTCGCCGGCGGTCACCCGCACCGAGGCCGCGTGCTTCGGCCGTGCCGCGCCGGTCGGGCGTTCCTGCCGGAGCGACCGCGCCCACCGCACCGGGTGCAGTGCGCGGGTCGGGTGCCGGACGGATCGGTGCGCCACCGCGTCACCGCGGCGACGGGAACGTGCGTGCGCGAACGTGTACGGCACGCCGAGCAGCGCGTGCGCGGCCACGATGGCGGGCACGTTCGCGGTGTCGACCGTGCGGTAGGTCACCCCGCGCCGCCCCTGGTCGTCCACCGTGAGCACCTCGATCGTGACCTCGGTCATGGTGCCGAGCCGCCCGGCAGACGGGAACGGCGGCACCCGGGTCTCCCGGAACACGTACGCCGACAGCCCCACCCAAGCGCTGCCGTCGACCACGTCCGGACGGGTCCCGCGGGGGACGAGCCGCTGCAGCGACGCCGGGTCGTGCCGCCAGTGCGCGAACACGATGTCCTCCCAGGCGTGCTGGGTGACCGGGCGATGCAGCAACGGCACCGCCGCGCGGGTCCACGACGGCTGGGTCACGGCTTCGGTGCGTGCCGACCGACGCGCACGCCCCACAGCACCAACGGCGCCTGCAGCGGGAGCCGCAGCACCGAGACCAGCCGCATCGCCCGGCTCGAGCGGGGGTGGTCGAGCAGGTCGTTCGCCATCTTCACGTTGGCCGGGAACACCGCCGCGAACAGCGCGGCGGCGGCCCACCCCGAGGCGCGGCGGGTCGCGGGGAACGCGAGCCCGGCGGCGATGCCGAGCTCGGCCACGCCGGAGGCCAGCGTGGTCAGCCGCGGGGGCAGCGCGTCCGGCACGATCCGGTCGAAGTGGGTCGGGCGCAGGAAGTGCATGGCGCCCGCTGCACCGAGGGCCACCGCCAGGATGGTGGCCGTGCGGTTGGCACGTCGGATCCGCTCACGTCGTCGCATGCGCCCCATCGTGCTCGCCGGTCCTCGGAACCACGTCAGTGCCCGTTCACGTCAGTGCCCGTTCACGTCAGTGCGGTCGCGACGAGGTCGAGGACCGCCGTCGCCACCTCGGCCTTCGTGCCGGAGGTCTCGCGGACCACCTCGCCACCGGGCACCAGGACCTCGATCGCGTTCTCCTCGCGCTCGAAGCCGGCCGACCAGCCGACGTGGTTCACGACGAGCAGGTCTGCGGGCTTCCGGCTGATCTTGGCGCGCCCGAGCTCGATCCGCGCGTCGCGGTCGGGTTCGGTCTCGGCGGCGAACCCGACGATGATCTGCCCCGTCCGCCGTGCCGCCACGAGGTCGGCGAGCACGTCCGGGTTCCGAACCAGCTCGAGCGTCATGCGCTCGCCCTGTGCGTCCTTCTTGAGCTTCTCGGTGAGCACCTCGGCCGGACGGTAGTCGGCGACCGCGGCGGTCATCACGACGACGTCGGCTTCGGCGGCGGCGGTGTGCACGGCCTCGGCGAGTTCGAGCGCGGACCCGACGGGCACCACGGTCGCGTCCAGCCCCGCGGTCAGCGAGCCCTCGACGTTCGCGGCGACGAGGGTCACGGATGCCCCACGACGGACGGCATCGGCGGCGATCGCGATGCCCTGGCGGCCGCTCGAGCGGTTGCCGACGAACCGCACCGGGTCGAAGGGCTCGCGGGTGCCGCCCGCGCTGACGACGACGCGGACGCCGGCCAGGTCGCCCTGTTCGCCACGGGCGCCGGTGCCAGCCCCCGAGCCGTCCGCGTCGCGACGGCCGGCCGGTGCGGGGTGCTGGTCGAGCACGGCGAGCGCGGCGGCGACGATGTCCTCGGGCTCCGCCATCCGACCGATGCCCGCATCGTCGCCGGTGAGTGCGCCGACGACCGGGCCGACCAGGTGGACGCCGCGGTCACGCAGCGCGGCGACGTTCGACCGGGTCGCGGGGTGCTCCCACATCTGCGGGTGCATCGCGGGGGCGACCACGACGGGAGCCTCGGTCGCGAGCAGCGTCGTGCCGAGCAGGTCGCTCGCCAGGCCGTGCGCCATCCGGGCGAGCGAGTCCGCGGTGGCGGGCGCGATGACGACCAGGTCCGCCCGGCGACCGAGCGCGACGTGGCGCACCTCGGCGACGTCGTCCCACACGCTCGTGGTGACGGGGTTGCGACTGAGGGCCTCGAGCGTCGGCAGTCCGACGAAGCGCAGGGCGCCCTCGGTCGGGACGACGTGCACGTCGTGGCCGCGCTTGACCAGGTCGCGGACGACCCCGACGGCCTTGTAGGCGGCGATGCCCCCGGTGATCCCCACGATGACGGTCAGGGCGCGCTCTGCTGCTGCGTTCACCTGGCTCACGCTACCGGGGCCACGTGCGAGGATCGACGGCATGTGCACCGTCGTCGTCCGCGTCGACCCCGGGTCCGCGTGGCCCGTCACCGTGCTCGCCCTGCGGGACGAGTCGCCCGAGCGTCCGTGGGACCCGCCCGCTGCCTGGTGGCCGGACCGCGACCCGGACCTCCGTGGTGTCCGTGACCGCTCCGCCGGTGGTGCGTGGCTCGCCGCGTCCGACCGAGCCGGCCTGGCCGTGGTGCTCAACCGCGCCGAACCCGTGACGAGCGTCGACGGCACCTGGACGACTCGTGGCGTGGTGCCGGTGGACGCCGTCGCCGACGACCTGCTGCCCGGTCACGACGGCACGTTGCCGACCACGCGGGCCTTCAACCTGGTGCGCGCCACGGCCGAGGGCGCCTCGGTGCTGACCTGGGACGGCGAACAGGTCCGCGCCACCGACCTCGGCCCCGGCGTCCACATGGTCACGCACGGTGCGGCCGACGACCCCGCAGCGCCACGCATCGGTCGGTGGCTCGAGGCCTTCCGTGCCGTCGACGCCCCGTCCGGCCCGCCGGTGCTCGGATCGTTCGACGAACTCCGCACCGTGGACTCCGGTGGTGACGCCGGGGACGGCTGGGGCGGCTGGTTCGGCGTGCTCGCGGAGTCCGCAGCGCTGCCGAGCGACCACCCCGACGCGATCCTCCGCGACGTGCACGAGGCCGAGGGCCACATGACGACCCTGTCGATCGTCGCCGCAGCGATCGCGCCGGGCCGCACCGTCCTGCAGCACGCCCGCCTGACCGAACCCGGTCGGCTGGACGGGTCGGTGGAGCTGCACCGCGCCTGACGTCGGCGGCGTGCCGGACCCGCCCCGGGCCTCCCGTCCGCGCCCCGCGCCCGCGTCCCGGCGCGCACGACGTCCGAGTGGTGCGAGGTTGCGTCCTCGGTGCGACCCGCGCCCCCTCGCACCACGTCCGGAACCTCGCACGGGTCGCGGCGCCCCTCGCACCGTGCGAGGGGCGCGACCAGCGCGGCTAGCGCGGCCAGCGCGACCCCCGCGGTCGCGGCTAGAGCGGTGGGCGCGTCCCGGTGAGGTCCTCGGCGACGGCCCAGAGCGAGCGGGCGAGGTCGGCGCTCCGCGCGGATCCGGGGATCGACACGGTGGTGGTCGGACCGGTCATGCCGAACGGACCCGAGGGGCCGTAGTACGCGCCGCCCACCGCGTTCGGCCCGACCGCCGCGTACAGCAGCGGCTCGGTGCCCTGCTCGACGGCCTGGGTGAACGGCAGGGCGCGGTTGCTCGACCGCACCGGCTTCGACCGACCGAGCGAGCGTCCCGCGGCCTGCAGGTTCGTCCGGGTGTAGCCGGGGTGGGCGGCGGTGCTGACCAGGGGCACGTCGGCCTCGACCGTCAGGCGGTGCAGGTGCAGCGCGAGCAGCAGGTCGGCGAGCTTCGACTGCGCGTAGGCGCGCCAGCCGTTGTAGCCGCGCTCCCACTGCAGGTCGGCGAAGCGGATCCGGCCGGGGATCGCGGCGAGGCTCGACATCGTGACGACCCGGGGCGCCTCGGCCAGGGGGCCGTCGGTGAGGGGCGTGCGCGCACGCAGCAGGGACGGCAGCAACAGGTTCGTCAGGGCGAACGGGCCGAGGAAGTTCGTGCCGAACTGCAGCTCGAAGCCGTCGACGGTCTCGAAGCGCTCCGGCGGCGCCATCACGCCGGCGTTGTTGACCAGGACGTCGATCGGACGTTCCTCGTCGACGATGCCGCTGGCGAAGCGGCGGACGCTCGCCAGGTCGGCGAGGTCGAGTTCGCGGACCTCCACGTCGGCTGCGGGGTGGGCGGCGCGGATGCCGGCGGCGGCGGTCTCGCCCTTCTCGGTGCTGCGGACGGCGAGCACGACGCTGGCGCCGGCTCCGGCGAGGCGCAGGGCGGCCTCTTGTCCGGTGCCGCTGTTGGACCCGGTGACGACGATGCGGCGTCCGGTCTGGTCGGGGAGGTTCGGCATGCGGGTGACCGTACTCGTCCGGGCTGGCCGACCCCGGCCGCGCGCCGCCCGGGCCCAGTCCCGGTCCGGCCGCTGACGCCGTGCGCGCACGCCGCCGCCGTGCTATGTTGATGCAAACGCATGGAAGTGCGACCAGGAGGACACCATGAGCAACGCATTCGGCACCGACCGTCCCTCGGACGTCCCGCCGCCCGCACCCGACCGGATCGGACCGCTGCAGCTCGGCCTCGACACCTTCGGCGACGTCACCGAGCGCGCCGACGGCAGCCTGCAGTCCGACGCGCAGAGCATCCGCGACGTCGTCGACCAGGCCGTCCTCGCCGACCAGGTCGGCGTCGACTTCATCGGCGTCGGGGAGCACCACCGAGCCGACTTCGTCGTCAGCGCCCCCGAGGTCGTCCTCGCCGCGATCGCCGCCAGCACCGAGCGCATCCGCATGGGATCAGCGGTCACGGTGCTGTCCTCCGACGACCCCGTCCGCGTGTACGAGCGCTTCGCCACCGTCGACGCCCTGTCGAACGGCCGCGCCGAGGTCATCCTGGGCCGTGGATCCTTCACCGAGTCGTTCCCCCTGTTCGGCTACGAGCTGAGCGACTACGAGGTCCTGTTCGAGGAGAAGCTCCAGCTCTGGGCGGCCCTGCGCGGCGGCGACGCCGTCACCTGGTCCGGCACGAAGCGCGCGGGCCTGGTCGACCAGGACGTCTTCCCGAAGCTCGAGCACGGCGCCATCCCGACCTGGATCGGCGTCGGCGGCTCCCCGCAATCGGTCATCCGTGCCGCGTCGTACGGCCTGCCGCTGTTCCTCGCCATCATCGGCGGGCAGCCCGCCCAGTTCGCCCCGTTCTCGCGCCTGTACCGCCAGGCCCTCGCGCAGCTCGACCTGCCGCAGCAGCCCATCGCGATGCACTCGCCCGGCTTCGTGGCCGCCACCGACGAAGAGGCCGCCGAGCGCTACTGGCCGTACCACAAGGCCGTCACCGACCAGCTCGGCCGGGAGCGCGGCTGGCCGCCCCTCGACGTCGCCGGGTACCGCGCGAGCCTGTCGGCCGGCGGTTCGCTCTACGTCGGCTCCCCGGAGACCGTCGCCCGGAAGGTCGCGCGCAACATGCGGATCCTCGGCGCCTCGCGCTTCGACATGCGGTACGCCACGGGTCGTCTGCCGCACGCCGACATGATGCGCTCGATCGAGCTCTACGGCACCGAGGTCGCACCCCGCGTGCGCGAGCTGCTGGCGCAGCCCGTCCCCGTCGCCTGACGGACGCCGGTCCGGTCCGGTCCGGTCCGGTCGGTCCGGTCCGCAAAACACCGGTGTTCGCGCTCCACACCACCCTTCGCGGGTGTTCGGAACGTGGACACCGGTGTCTTGCGTTCAGGTTCCGGCGGGCAGCGGGCGCGCGGGCAACGGCCGGGAGGCCCGGGGTGGCCGCCGAGATCGGCTCACGGGGGCCGCGGGTACGGTCCAGGGCATGTCGTCACGCCCCGACCACGCCTCCGGTCCCGCTGCTGGTCACGCCTCCGACTCCGTCGTCGAACGCCGGTTCCGCGGCCGGATCATGGGCGTCGGCACCACGTCGGGCGTCCGGATCGTCGTCGGGATGTGGGACCGCTCGCCGTTCGGCCCCTTCACGGACGTGTTCCTCGAACTCCCCGACGGCACCAGCGTGCTGCTCGCACCCGACGAGATCGTCGCCGCGTACGTCTCCGGCACCTACCGCTTCGACACCGTCTCGGTCGTCGACGTCCGCGCCCGCCGCACCGCCGGCGGCCTCGAGCTGTCCGCCGGGGCACTGCAGGCCTCGATCGACGTCGGCGGCATCTCGCCGCTCGGCCGGATCCTGCGCATCGTCCCGAAGCCGATCGCCCGCGACCCGCGCTGGCTCGCGGCGATCGACCCCGTGGCACGGCTGCTCGCGCCGGGGTCCGGCACGGCGGGATCGGCGGGCAACGGTCGCCGCGAGTACTACGGCGTGACCGGGGCGCACGACGTCACCGGCGTGCGGGGGACCTGGGCGGGGGAGCCGCTCGGGGGCCTGGCGCCGCTCGACCCGCCCGTGGCGTTCGGCTTCGCCTCGATGCCGAAGATCCCGCAGGTCGTCGACGTCGAGACCACCATCCGCGAACCCGCCTGACCCCGGCCTCCCTGCCGCGCGCCCGGCCCCTGTCCCACTTCGTGAGCAGGAACGGTCGGTTCGCCGGTGTGGAGGCGACATCGTGTGCTCACGATCCCGACGTCGTGGACAGCACGCGTGCCGGGCGGGGGCGGCGTGGCGGACGTGTGCCGGGCCTCCAGGCCGACCTGGACCGGACCACCTCGACGCGCGGGGCTGACGCGTCCAGCGCCGGAGGGGCACACTGGTCGGAACGGTACGGCCCCGTGCACCGACGGTCGCACGTCGAGCGGAGCGGGGCGCATGACGCAAAGGAGCACCATGACCGACACACAGACGGACCAGCGCGCCGCCATCTCGGACATCGTCCACGGCGCCCACACGGCACTGCTCACCACGGTGAGTGAGGACGGGAACCTGCACGCCAGGCCCCTCGCGGTGCAGGACAAGACGTTCCACGGGACCCTGCGGTTCCTGGTGCAGGACGGCAGCGAGAAGGTCGAGGACATCGCGCGGAACCCGCACGTCAACGTCTCGATCGAGTCGCAGGGCGGGTACCTGTCCATCGCCGGGACCGCGACCGTGACCCAGGACGACTCGGTCGTCGACGAGCTGTGGTCCCCGTTCGCCGAGGCCTGGTTCCCGGAGGGCCGCCAGGACCCGTCGATCCGGCTGCTGACGGTCGAGGGGGTCTCGGTCGAGTACTGGACCCAGGACACCGGTCCGGTCGGCAGCCTGGTGCAGATGTTCAAGGCGGCGCTCGGCAAGCAGAGTCAGCCGGACACCGGCGACCACGGCACGATCGAGCTCTGAGGCGCGACGCCTGAGACGCGACGCATGACGCACGACGCGCGACGCCGCCGTCCTGTCGGGACGGCGGCGTCGTGTCATGTCGGGGCGCGGGGCGCGGGGCGCGGGGCGCGGGGCGCGGTGTCGTGCCCGGTGCATGCTCGGGCTGCGCGTCAGCCGCTCACGGAGGGCCGAGCAGCCACAGCACCGCGACCAGCACCGGCTGCCCGGCCAACGCGGCCGTCACGAAGGTCCACCGCATCCAGGGCTTCGCGACCAGCTCGGGTGACCCGAACAGCGGCGCGAGCGGCATGAGCAGCCGCGGGGTCGAGGCCATCGGCAGCGACACCGCGAAGATGTACAGCGCGTACGCGGCCGAGTACAGCACCGTCGTGGGACCGAGCCGCAGCGTCGACCGGCGCAGCAACCAGACCGGGTACGTGACGAGCAGGAACACCACGATCAGGATCCCGCCCACGCCGAGCCAGCGCCCCGCGATCAGGAACCACGGCGTCAGCGGCACGAAGTCCACCCGGCCGATGAAGTTCACCCACCAGGACATCTCGGTCTCCAGGTAGGCGTTCGGCGTCCCGGTGACGTGCGAGGCGATCACCGGCCAGGCGAGCCCGGCGAGGACCATGGTCAGCCCCGCGGCGACGACCCGGACCTGCTCGCGGAGCGGGAAGCCCTCGAACACCCGGCCGGTCTCGCGCCGTGCACGGACCCACCGCACGAGTGCGACGACGCCGAGCACGAGCGGGATCGCCAGGGCGCCCGGGCGGGTGAACGCCGCGGCGACGCCGAGTGCCGTCAGGAGCCCGTAGCGCCGACGCTCCAGGGCGAGCAGCGCCCCGAACGACAGCGCGAGGAACATGCTCTCCGCGTACCCGACCTGCAGCAGGAACGAGAGCGGACCGCAGCTGAAGAAGAAGACCGCCCACATCGCCGCGGCGTGCCCGGCCCGGTCCCGCACCAGGCGGTGCAGCAGGTAGGTGGCGAGCAGTCCGGCGACGATCGCGACGAGCGGGGCGCCGAGTTCGAACGGCACCCCGGTCGAGGCGGTCAGCGCCCGGATCGTGAAGGGGAACGCCGGCAGGAAGGCCCAGGCGTTCTGTGCGACGTTGCCGGCGGCGTCGAGCGGCAGCGCGTCGGGGTACCCGTGCAGCGAGATCTGCTCGTAGTACTGCCCGTCCCACGCCACCAGGAAGGCGCCGAACCCGTGCTCGTTGCCCCAGATCGCGTTTCCCGGAAGCGCACGATCGATGAGCGGGTACGCGAGCGCGAGCCACAGGGTCGACAGGACCCGGCCGCCCGTCCAGACGAGCAGGACCGCCGCCCACGCCGGCAGGGAGGCCACGGTGTCCAGGACACGTCGTCGACCGCTGGCCGTGCCCGCGGCGACCACAGCGGCGCTGTCGGTGCGGCTCACGCGCGAGTTCCTCGGCGTTCGGGTGGTCGGGTCGGCACCCGGCCAGGGTAGTCGGCCCGAGCATGAGGATCGCCCGGAACCGCGCCTGGAGGCCCGTCCCGCGTCGTGCGCGCCGCGTCGCGCAAGGTGGGCGGCCGGTGCGGCGTCCGGCGGGCGGCCCGTCCGTGACGGCGCGGACGTCCGCGGGCATAGTCTCGGTGGGCGATGACGACGACGGCGACGACACCCAGACGACGGACGGGCAGCACGGCGGTCGCCGTGCTGGTGGCCGGGACCTTCTTCATGGAGCTCCTGGACGGCACGATCCTGGCGACCGCCGCCCCGGCCATGGGGCGTGACCTCGGGGTCGACTCCGCCGCGGTGGGCGTCGCGATCACCGCGTACCTCGTGACGCTCGCGGTGTTCATCCCGGTGTCCGGCTGGCTCACCGACCGGATCGGTTCCCGGACCGTCTTCGCCGGTGCCATCGCGCTGTTCACGATCGCGTCGGCCCTGTGCGCGCTGTCCACCGGGCTGGTCGAGCTGACGCTGTGGCGCATCCTGCAGGGCCTCGGTGGGGCGCTCATGGTGCCCGTCGGCCGCCTCGTCGTGCTCCGGAGCGCCGGGCGCGAACAACTCGTCACCGCCATCGCCATCCTGACCTGGCCGGCCCTCGCCGCACCGATCATCGCGCCGTTCATCGGCGGGGTCCTCGTCGAGACGCTGACGTGGCACTGGATCTTCCTCATCAACATCCCGCTCGGCGTCATCGCCTTCGTCGCCGCCCTGGTGCTCGTGCCGCAGGAGCGTGCGGCGCAGCGCGTGCCGTTCGATTGGTTCGGGTCGCTGCTCGCCTGCGTCGGGCTCGGCTCGCTCGTGGTGATGGCCTCGCTGCTCGCGCTGGAGGTCGTGCCGGTCACCGCGGTCGTCGTCTCCGGGGTCCTCGGCGCGGTGTGCTGCTGGCTCGCGATCCGGCACTTCCGCCGGGCTCCGCACCCGATCATGGGGCTCGACGCGTTCCGACTCGAGACCTTCCGGGTGTCGCACGCCGGCGGCAGCCTGTTCCGCCTGGCGGTGTCCGCGGTGCCGTTCGTGCTCCCGCTGCTGTTCCAGGACGCCTGGGGCTGGAGCGCCGTGCTCGCCGGGTCCGCGGTGCTGTGGGTGTTCGTCGGCAACCTCGGCATCAAGCCGATGACGACCCCGTTCCTCCGCTGGTTCGGCTACCGCCCGGTGATCATCGTGTCGTCGGCCGTCGCCGCGCTGACCGTGGTCGCGATGGCGTTCATGACCGAGGACACCCCGTTCTGGCTGCTCGCCGTGCTGCTCGTCGTCAGCGGTGCAGCCCGCTCCGTGGGCTTCACGGCGTACAACACGATCGCCTTCGCCGACGTCGAACAGGCCGACATGACCCCCGCGAACACGCTGTCGTCGACGCTGCAGCAGACCGCCGCGGGCTTCGGTGTCGCCGTCGCCGCCGTGGTCATCCGTGCGGCCTCCGGCCTGGGCGGTGACGGACCGTACACGGCCGCGTTCTGGGTCATCGCCGCCCTGCTCGTCGTCGCCTGCGTCGAGGGCATCCTGATGAGTCGCACAGCGGGCGACACCGTCCGCCCGGTCCGCCGTGTCCGCGCCTGATCCCGCCGCTGTCCGTTTCCGTCACGGTCACACGGACGAAACCCGGCAGGCGTTACAGTCTCAGCAACCGTCCGCGGTACCCGAGTACGGTGACCGCGGCAGGGTGACCGGAACACCCGGACAGGAAGGCAGCATGGCCGCGCCAGAGCAGCAGAGCACGATCGCATCAGAGCAGACCGTGCAGCCCACGCAGCTCCGTGTCGTCAGTTACAACCTCCGCGAGCACACCGCGAACAGCGAGCTCGCCGCACTGGCCGAGGCCTCCGAAGCCGACGTCCTGTGCGTGCAGGAGTGCGACAGCAACGACCTCGCACCGTCGATCGGCGGCCTCTCGCTCGCCGCGTCGACCCGCACCAACCGACTCGGGCTCGCGATCTACAAGCGCGACGACCGCTTCGAGGTGCAGGACTTCAGCATCCACTCCCTGCAGAAGTCGCTGCACGACCGGGTCCTCGCACCCGCGCACGAGCGGCTCATCGCGATGCACCTGCGTGACACCGAGGCCGACGCCGAGGTCGTCGTCGCCTCGTTCCACGCCTCACCGCTCACCGCGACGAACTCGCTGCGCCGCAAGCAGATCGAGGCGGCGCACCAGTTCCTGCGCGAGCTGGCGAAGGACGTCCCCGCGGTCATGGTCGGTGACTTCAACTACCCGTGGTTCCAGACGAACCTGCGCCGCAAGATCGAGCAGCACGGCTTCGCCCTGTCGCTGTCCGACCAGCCGACGTACCTGCGCTACCGCAAGTTCACCGGCCACTTCGACTTCGCGACGAGCGTCGGCCTGCACATCGCCGGCGTCGAGACCCTGCCGGCCGGCATCTCCGACCACCGCCCGATCCTGGTGCGTGCCCACTACGAGCACCCCGGCGAGACCGGCGCCGTCACCACAGTCGAGGCTCCCGCCGCCTGACCTACCGCTGCCGCTGGCCGCTCGTGCCGAGGTCGCTCGACGTGCCGCGGGTGTGGCGTCGAGTGGCCAGGATCTGTTGGTTGCGGGGGCGGCGGGCGACGGTTCGTGCGCCTTCGGCGGAGGTGAGCGGGGAGTCGTGACCGCTCGGCAGTCGGTGCCGAGCGGGTTGGCGGTTCCTCGGTGGCGTGTGCCGAGGTTGCTCGACGTGCCGCGGGTGTGGCGCCGAGTGGTCGGGATCTGTCGGTTGCGGGGGCGTCGGACGACGGTTCGTGCGCCTTCGGCGGAGGTGAGCGGGGAGTCGTGACCGCTCGGCAGTCGGTGCCGTGCGCGTCGTCGGGCGGCGGCGGCTCGTGCCGAGGCAGGTCGACGTGCCGCGGGTGTGGCGTCGAGTGGTCGGGATCTGTCGGTTGCGGGGGCGTCGGGCGACGGTTCGTGCGACCTTCGGCGGAGGTGAGCGGGGAGTCGTGACCGCTCAGCGCACGACGCTGGGCGCGTCCGTCGAAGCGGCGACGCCCTGGAGGCCCGGTGCCGGTCTCGTGGACTGGCACCGGGCCTCCAGGGCGGTGCACCGGCGCCCCGCGAGCCTTCGTCAGCGACGCAGCGTCGCGCGCGCCAAGCGGTTGCCGATGAACTGGCCGAGCTGCACGATGACGACGATCGCCGCCACCGAGACGTAGACCACCCACCAGTCGTAGCGCTGCGAGCCGTAGGTGATCGCGTACTCGCCGAGTCCGCCGCCACCGATCAGCGCGCCCTGCGCCGTCATGTCGACGATGCCGATGTAGATGAACGTGTACCCGAGGATCAGGGGGCCGAGGCCCTCGGGGATGAGCACCGTCAGCAGGATCGACACGGGGTGAGCACCCGAAGCCCGAGCCGCCTCGACGACGCCCGGGTCGACGGACAGCAGGTTCTGCTCGACGATCCGGGACACCGCGAAGGCCGCGGCCAACGAGATCGCGAAGGTCACCGCGGGGACACCGATCGTGGTCTGCACGACGACCCGTGACAGCGGCGCGATCGCCGCGAGGAAGATCACGAACGGGATCGGGCGGATCAGGTTCACGAACACGTTGAGCACCGTGTACGCGGTGCGGTTGCCGAGGACGTTGCCCGGCCGGGTCGCGTACAGCAGCAGGCCGAGCGCGAGGCCGATGATCCCGGCGATGACCAGCGAGATCAGCGACATCACGATGGTGTCGCGGATGGCGGCGAGGAAGACGTCGAACGTGTCGATCACGCTCTGGAACGAGTTGTTGTTCACGCGGCGGCCTCCTCGTCGGTCGTGACGCCGTCGGCGCGGAGTGCGGCGATCGCGGCGTCGATGGAGCCGGGCGCGCCGGACGCACCGGACGCACCCGACCCGCCGGGACCGCCTGGCCGGCCTGGCCCGCCTGGCCCGCCGCTGGCGTCGCTCAGCTCGTAGGTGAGCGACCCGATCCGGCGCTCCCGGATCTCGCCGACCCCGCCGTAGACGAGCTCGGCGGTGACCCCGGCGGCGCGGAACGCGGCGTCGATGCGGTTCTGCAGCCCGGCCTCGTCGGTGATCTGCACCGTGACGAGCCGACCCGGGTGGCGGTCCCGCAGGCGCCGGAGCGTCTCGGGGGAGGGCCGGTCGTGCAGCGCGGTGCGGACGAAGCGCTGCGCGGCGCCGGTCTTCGGAGTCGAGAACACGTCGTAGACGTCCCCGACCTCGACGACCCGCCCCTGCTCCATCACGGCGACCCGGTCGGCGATCTGCCGCACGGCGTCCATCTCGTGCGTGATGACGATGATGGTGACGCCGAGCTCCCGGTTGACCCGGCGGAGCAGCGCGAGCACCTCGGACGTGGTCTCCGGGTCGAGGGCGCTGGTCGCCTCGTCGGCGAGCAGCAGGTCGGGCGATGCGGCGAGGGCGCGTGCGATGCCGACGCGCTGCTTCTGGCCGCCGGACAGCTGCTCCGGGTAGGCGTGGGCGCGCTCGAGCAGGCCGACGAAGTCGAGCAGCTCGGCGACGCGACGGTTCCGCTCGGCCTTCGGCACGCCGGCGACCTTGAGCGGGTACGCGACGTTGCCGGCGATCGTGCGGGACCGGAACAGGTTGAACTGCTGGAAGATCATCCCGATGTTGCGACGCGCCAGACGGCGGTCCCGCTCGGGGATCGCCGTCAGTTCACGGCCCGCGACGGTCACCGTGCCGGAACTCGGCAGTTCCAGCGCGTTGACCAGGCGGACCAGGGTGGACTTGCCGGCACCGGAGTACCCGATGACGCCGAGGACCTCTCCCTGGTGCACGTCCAGGGAGACGTCCTCGACGGCCACCACGGTCTCGCCGGTGTCGGCGCGGCGGTAGTGCTTCGAGACGCCGCGGAGTTCGACGAGGACCGGCACTACTGCTTGGCCGCCTTCGCGTCCTGCTCGACCTGGGCGAGCTCGTCCTGCAGCTTCGAGGCGCTCTCGTCGCGGGCGACGGCCTCGGGCAGGTCCTTCGCGAAGGCCTTCTGCACGGCGTCGTCCTGGAACAGCTCCGCCAGCTCGAGGTAGGTCTTGTTGCCCTTGTCCTCGTCGCGGACGGCGAACACGTTCACGTACGGGGCGGCGCTCGCGCTCGAGGGGTCGTCCTGGTAGATCGCGTCCGAGATCGGCAGGCCGGCGGCGGTGGCGAAGTTGTTGTTCACGACGGCGGCGGCGACGGAGCCCTGCTGCAGCGCGTTCGCGGTCTGCGAGGCGTCGAGGGGCTGGACGTCGACCTTCTTCGTCTTGATGTCGTCCGCGGTGGAGAACGCCGAGCCGCCGTCCTTGAGCGTGATCAGGTCCGCCGCCTGCAGGATCAGGAGCGCACGGGCCTGGTTGATCGAGTCGTTCGGGATCGCGACCTTCGCGTTCGCGGGCAGCTCGGACGGCTTGTCGTACTTCGTCGCGTAGAGCGGCAGCGGGTACACGGCGGTCGAACCGATCGGCTGCAGGTCGTCGTCGGAGGTGACGTTGTAGTCCGCCAGGTACTGGATGTGCTGGAACTGGTTGATGTCCAGCTGGCCGTCCTTGAGGGCGGGGTTCGGCAGCGAGTAGTCCGAGAAGTTCGTCAGCTTGACGGTGACGTTGAGCTTGTCCTTCGCGAGCTTCGTGTACGTGCTCCAGTAGCCGAGCGACTTGTCCGCGACACCGATCGTGACGGTCTTCGGGGCGGCGTCACCGGCGGCACCGGCGTCGTTGCTCCCGGAGCGGACGGCTCCGACGATGACGGCGACGACGATCGCCACGACGACGATCGCGGCGGCGACGATCCAGCCGATCGGGCGCTTGCCCTTCGGCTTCTCGGGCAGTGCGGGGGCTGCGGACATGCTGGTGCTCCTCGTGGGCCGTGCGTGTGGGGGAGCCGCGGTGGTCCGCGGCGTGGAGACGAGTGTGACGTGCGGTCCACCCCCGGGGCGAGTTCCGTTCCGTCGTGTTACGCAGCACTCGACCCGTGCCGCCTGCGGGGGAGCACGCGCCCCGAAACGACTTGGTTGACTCGGACCGTGCGCAGCATCGAACTCGTCCTCGGTCCGGAGTCGGACGCCGCCGTGCGGTCCGCCTGGCAGGCCCTGATCGACGTGGACCTGCCGAGCCTCGGCCGGCACCCGTCGCCGTCGAACGCGCCGCACGTCACCCTGGCCGCCGGGGACACGCTGCCCGTGCCTGCGGGGTTCCGCACGTCGGTGCCGACCTCGATCCGGCTCGGCGGGCTGCTGCTCTTCCCCGCGGGTGCCGGTCGGTCGGTCCTCGTGCGCGCGGTGGTCGTCGACGCGGCACTCACGACCTTCCACGGCGAGGTGCACGCGGTCGCCCCCGGCGGCGTCGAGACGTCGGTGCCCGGGCACTGGTCGCCGCACGTCACGCTGGCCCGCCGGGTGCGTGACGAGGACCTGCCGCGCGCCGTCGCTGCGCTGCGCGCTGTGCCGCTGCCGGAGACGCTCGACGTCGGCGGCGTCCGGCACTGGGACGGCGAGACGCGGACGATCACGCCGCTCGCGTTCACGACCGACTAGCGGGGCACGCATCGGGTGCGTTCCCGCCTCTGGAACCAGGTTCCGGACACCGCACCGCGCGATCCCGTGGTGCCGTGTCCGGAACCTGGTTCCGGGGCACGGCCTGGAGGCCCGGCTCAGGTCCCGAGCACCCGCTCGCCGAACGCGGATGCGAACGTCCGCTCCGGGTCGGCCCGGGCGACGAGGTCGCGGAAGTCCGCCAGCCGCGGGTACAGCCCGGCGATCGCCGCGTGGTCGAGCGAGCTCATCTTGCCCCAGTGCGGTCGGCCGTCGAAGGCTGCGAGCCGGGACTCCAGGTCGGGCAGGAGCGCGGCGACCTCGCCCGGGTGCTTCTTCCAGGTGAACGCGATGCAGAGCACGTCCTCGCCCTGGGTCGGGCTGAGCCAGAGGTCGTCCGCCGACATCGTCCGGAGTTCGCAGACGTGCAGGTGCGGCTGGATCCGGTCGGCGAGCCCCCGGAGCGCATCGAGGGCGGCCGCCGCGTGCCGGAGCGGGACGAAGTGCTCGCTCTGCACCTCGGACCCGTGGCTCGGGACGGACCCGATCGGGAAGTGCGGCAGGCGGTCCCACCACGGGCCGACCGAGCCGTCGCGCGCGGTCCGGCGGTCGTCGCCGGGGGTGCCGGGCAGCCGGCGTGCGCCGGCCAGCGCTTCGGGCACCGGCACGTCCTCGGCGCCGTCGGGGACGCGTGACTTCACCAGGACCTCGGTGATCGCGTCGCCGAACACCGTGTAGGCGCACACCGAGTACGCGGCGGCGTGCACCTCGGCGACGTTCGCCGTGAAGGTGTCCCAGGGGATCGCGCCGTAGACGTCCTGACGCATCCGGTAGGCAGGTTCGACGTCGAGGGTCACCCGGGTCACGATGCCGAGCAGGCCGAGGTGCAGCACGGCACCGTCGAACGCGGGGTCCGTCCGGTCGATCGTCCGGGCGGAGCCGTCCGGACCGAGCACTTCGAACGCGCGCACCGCGGTGGCGAGCGACCCCAGTGCCGTGCCGGAACCGTGGGTGCCGGTCGCGACCGCACCCCCGACCGAGATGTGCGGCAGGGACCCCGTGTTGTGCAGGGCGAACCCGGCCCGGTCGATGTCGGCCGCGACGTCGCCGTACCGGGTGCCGGCCCCGAGCGTGACGGTGCGGTGCTCGGCGTCGACGACCAGGTCGGTGGGGATGCCGGTCAGGTCGAGCAGGGTGCCCGCGGTGTCGGCGACGTCGTTGAACGAGTGCCGGGTGCCGAGGCCGTGCACCCGATCGGCGTCGGCCACGACCTGGGCGGCCTCGTCGACCGACGACGGGCGGACGACCCGTTCGGCCGTGTACGTGACCGTGCCGGACCAGTTGAGCTCGCTCGTCGTCGACCGCATGGCGCCCACCCTGCCACGCGGGCCGGAGACGGGAGCGGGCCGGGCGCCGGTCCCGTCACGGGTTCGGCGTCCGGCCCTGCTCGTCGGTCAGTGCGCGAGGCTCGTCGGTCAGTGCACGGGCGGGGGCGTCGGCGCGCCTTCGGGCACCTCGGGCCGACGGACGAACACCGACGCCAGGATGCCGAACAGCGAGATGATCGCGCCGACCATGAAGGCGGTACCGACGCCCGACGCGGTGGCCACCTGGACCCCACGGGCACCGGAGCCCTCGACGGCGGTGGCCGCACCGATCGTCAGCAGCGTGACGAACAGGGCGGTGCCCGCCGCACCGGCGAGCTGCTGCGCCGTGCCGAGCACCGCGCTGCCGTGCGAGTACAGCTTCGGGGGCAGCCCACCGAGCGCCGCGGTGAACAGCGGCGTGAAGGTCAGGGCCAGGCCGATGCTCAGCACCACGTGCGCACCGAGGACGAACCACACGCTGGTGTCGACACCGACGGTGGAGAGCGCCCAGAGCACGGCGCTGACGATGATCGATCCGGGGATGAGCAGCACGCGCGGGCCACGGCGGTCGTAGATGCGACCGACGATGGGGGAGAGCAGGCCCATCAGCAGACCACCGGGGAGCAGCAGCAGGCCGACCTGCAGGACCTCGAGGCCGAGGACGCGCTCCAGGTAGATCGGCAGCAGGATGAGCGTGCCGAACATCGCCATGAAGCTCAGGCCCATCGCGACGATCGGCACCGTGAAGCCGCGGGTGCGGAAGGTGCGCAGGTCGAGCAGGGCGCTGTCGGTGCGCTGCAGGCGCGTCTGCCGGACGATGAACACCGCGAGGGCGACGGCACCGACGACCAGGGCGGTCACCGGGACGAGCGGACCGGTCGTGCCGGCTTCGCCGATGCTGGACAGGCCGTAGACGATGCCGCCGAACGCGAAGGCGGAGAGCACGACCGAGACGACGTCGATCGGCGCCTTGCGTGGCGTCGAGACGTTCTGCACCTTGACCATGCCGAGGATGAGCGCCGCGATCGCGATGGGCAGCACGAAGCCGAACAGCCAGCGCCACGAGAACGCGTTGAGGATCAGGCCGGAGATCGTCGGGCCGATGGCCGGCGCGACCGAGATGACGATCGAGATGTTGCCCATGATGCGGCCACGGTGCGCGGGGTCGACGAGGGTCAGGACCGTCGTCATCAGCAGCGGCATCATGATCGCGGTGCCGCTGGCCTGCACGATGCGGCCGACGAGCAGGACGGTGAAGCCCGGCGCGAGCAGGGCGATCAGCGTGCCGACCGAGAACAGGCCCATCGCCCAGACGAACACCGGTCGGGTGTTGAAGCGCTGCAGCAGGAACCCGGTGATCGGGATGACGACCGCCATGGTGAGCAGGAAGCCGGTGGTCAGCCATTGGCCGGTCGCGGCGCTGATGTCCAGGTCGTCCATGAGCCGGGGCAGGGCCACGCCCATGATGGTCTCGTTGAGGATGACGACGAACGCGGAGACGAGCAGCAGCCCGATCACGAGTCGGGTCTCGGCAGCGGACGGCTGCGAGACGCTTCCCGTGCGGGGGGCGGAATCGACGGCCTGGGTCATGCGGGTGCTCCTGGTGGGTCACGACGGGTGGAACGGGTGTGGCGCAGGACGCGCAGACAGGCCAACTCCCTGAGTGGATGCGATTATTCCGCTTCGCTCCGACATCCGCAGGTGAACGATCGGTGCCGAGCACGCCGGTCGTCGGCGCAGCTCCCACGCACGTCGGCTCAGTGCAGGATCGCGAACCCGTCGGCGTCGCCGTGCGGTACCACCGACCGCAGGCTGACGTCGGTCACGGTCGCCGACGGCGGCCCGGTGCGCAGGCACTCGACCAACGAGTCCACGGCGACCGAGGGTCCCTCTGCCTCGACCTCCACCGTGCCGTCCCAGAGGTTCCTCGCGTAGCCGACGAGGTCGAGCCCGTCCGCCTTCCGAGCGGTCCAGTACCGGAAGCCGACCCCCTGGACCGTCCCCGACACCACGGCATGCACCCTCGTCACCGTCGTCATGTCCTCCACGCTAACCGCGGCGGCCTCCCGGGAGTTTTCGGCCCCGTGACGATCTGTTTCCGGCTCGTGACGAGCGCACCGCGTCGGCAGTGATAGTGTCATCCCAACCCGAACACTTCGAGTCAAATTGACACTATCTTCATCATGGACGAAGCAGGCATCCGCGTCGCGGTCTCCACCGTGATCGTCGCACTGCGCCCGCACCCCGACACCGGGGCCCCGGCGCTGTGGATGCCGCTCGTCCGTCGCGTCGCCGAACCGTTCGAGGGTTCCTGGGCGCTCCCCGGCGGCTGGGTCGGCGACGACGAGGGCCTCGAGGACTCCGCGGCCGCCCGACTGCGCGAGACGACGAACGTCCAGCCGCGGTACCTCGAGCAGCTGTACGCGTTCGGTGATGTCGCACGTTCCCCGAGCCGCGTGGTGTCGATCGTGTACTGGGCGCTCGTGCACCCGGACGAGGCGAACGTCGTGCCCGACGACTGGAACGTCCGGTGGTTCCTGGCCGACGAGCACCCGCCGCTCGCCTTCGACCACGACCGCATCGTCGAGTACGCCCTGTGGCGGCTGCGCAACAAGATGTCGTACTCGCGGATCGCGCAGGCGTTCCTCGGCGACCGCTTCACCCTCGCCGAACTCCGGGGCGTGTACGAGGCGGTGCTCGGCCGAGCACTCGACCCCGCGAACTTCCGTCGGCAGGTCGAGAAGACCGACGCGGTCCTGCCGACCGACGAGACCACGAGCGGGGGCCGGCACCGTCCGGCCCGGCTGTACCGCTCGAACCCCGACCTGGCCTACGCGGACAACGGCCCGCTGCAGACCGGGGCCGATCAGCACCAGCAGCGGAACCGATAGGAAACCCCGTGTCCATCGCCACGACGATCGAACTCATCTCCAACGGCAGGGCCGCCGGCAGCACCTGCACGCCCGACCTCGCGATGCCGACGTGGGACTTCGACTCCCGCCCCGGGTACGGCCCGGGGTCGTCGATGTCCGACGTCATCCCGACGAGTGCCCCGCGCCAGGGTGTCCTGCCCGACGAGTACAAGACGGCCCCGACCGACGAGCTCCACGAGCGCATCGAGCGGGCGAAGGCCACCCTCGGCGACCGGGTCGTCGTCCTCGGGCACTTCTACCAGCGCGACGAGGTCGTCCGGCACGCGGACTTCCTCGGCGACTCGTTCCAGCTCGCGAACGCCGCCCTGACGAAGCCCGACGCCGAGGCGATCGTGTTCTGCGGGGTGCACTTCATGGCCGAGACCGCCGACATCCTGGCGCGCGACGACCAGCGCGTCATCCTGCCGAACCTGGCCGCCGGCTGCTCGATGGCCGACATGGCGGACATCGACAGCGTCGAGGCCGCGTGGGCGGAGCTGACGGCGGTCTACGGCACCGAGCCCGACGCCGACGGTCGCGTCCCCGTGATCCCGGTCACCTACATGAACTCCGCCGCCGACCTCAAGGCCTTCTGCGGTCGGAACGGTGGCATCGTCTGCACCTCGTCGAACGCCGCGACGGTGCTCGAGTGGGCCTTCGAGCGCGGGCAGCGCGTCCTGTTCTTCCCCGACCAGCACCTCGGCCGCAACACCGCGAAGGCGATGGGCATCAGCACCGACCTGATGCCGATGTGGAACCCCCGGAAGCCCGGTGGGGGCAACACCGCCGCGGAGCTGCTCGAGGCCAAGGTCATCCTCTGGCACGGCTTCTGCTCGGTGCACCGCCGCTTCACCGTCGACCAGATCGACCAGGCCCGCCGCGAGCACCCGGGCGTGCAGGTCATCGTGCACCCTGAGTGCCCGATGGGCGTCGTCGACGCCGCCGACCACGCCGGCAGCACCGACCTGATCCGGAAGACCGTCGCCGCGGCGACCGAGCCGACCACCTTCGCGATCGGCACCGAGATCAACATGGTGAACCGGCTCGCCGCCGAGTACCCGCAGCACACGATCTTCTGCCTCGACCCGGTCGTCTGCCCCTGCTCGACGATGTACCGGATCCACCCGGGCTACCTCGCCTGGGTGCTCGAGGCACTCGTCCGCGGCGAGGTCCTCAACGAGATCGTCGTCCCCGCCGACGTGCAGGCCGACGCCAAGGTGGCGCTCGAGCGGATGCTCGCCGCCAAGCCCCGCGGCTGAGACGCGGACCCGACCGAACGAGGGAGACCACCGTGCACGTCGTCATCGTCGGGTCCGGCATCGCCGGCCTGACCGCAGCGATCCGCGCCAGTGCCCTGCACGACGTCACCCTGGTGACGAAGGGGGCGCTCGCCGACAGCGCCACCGCGTACGCCCAGGGCGGGATCGCGGTGGCGCTCGGCGCCGACGACTCCGCGGCGCTGCACCAGGCCGACACCCACGTCGCCGCGGCGGGCAGCGCCGACGCCCGGGCCGTCGAGGTCCTGTGCACCGACGGTCCGGCCCGCGTCCGCGACCTGCTCGCCCTCGGGGTGCCCTTCGACCGGTCGTCGGACCCGGCGACCCTCGACCGGTACGGCGACGACCTCGCCCGCGGTCGTGAGGCCGCGCACGGCCGGTGGCGCGTCGTGCACGCCGACGGTGACGCGACCGGAGCCGCCATCGAACGCACCCTCATCGCGGCACTGCACCGCCGACACGTCACGATCCTGGAGCGCACGAGCCTGACCGACCTGGTCGTCCGCGGCGGCGTGGTCGTCGGCGTCGACGTCCTCGACCTGCTCGGGGAACCCCGCCGGCTCGACGCGGACGCCGTCGTCATCGCGTCCGGGGGAGCCGGACACCTGTACCGCGAGACGACGAACCCCCTGGTCGCGACCGGTGACGGGGTCGCCGCCGCCTGGCGCGCCGGCGCCGTCCTCGCCGACCTGGAGTTCGTCCAGTTCCACCCGACGCGGCTTGCCGTCCCCGGTGGCGGCCTGGTGTCCGAAGCCGTCCGCGGTGAAGGTGCCGTGCTCCGCGACGCCGCCGGGCACCGCTTCATGACCGACGTGCACCCGGACGCCGAGCTCGCCCCGCGTGACGTCGTCGCCCGGGGGATCGCCGCCGCGGTGCGCGACCAGGGCGGCGCGCCCGTGCTCCTCGACGCCACCGGCCTCGACGCCGCGTTCCTGGTCACGCGGTTCCCCGGACTCACCCGGGCCACCCGCGCCGCCGGGTTCGACTGGACCCGCGAAGGCGTCCCCGTCGCACCGGCCGCGCACTACTCGATGGGCGGCATCGCGACCGACGCCGAGGGCCGCACCAGCCTGCCCGGACTGCTCGCCGTCGGCGAAGCCGCCTGCACCGGGGTCCACGGCGCCAACCGGCTCGCCTCGAACTCCCTGCTCGAGGGACTCGTCTTCGCGGTCCGCGCAGCGGACGCGGTCGCCGCGCCCCGACCCGGCCTGCTCCGCCTGCGCGGGGACGCCGGTCTCCACGTCACCAGCGTGCCCGAAGCGGCCGACGCGATCCGGGCCTCTCCCCACCTGCTCGGCCGTCACGCCGCTCCGCAGGCTCCGCAGCGCGCCGGAACCGGCAGGCGTGGGCCCAGTCCGACCCTGCCTGGAGGCGCGACCCACCTCGACGACGACGGTGCCGTCCGGCAGGCGGTCCAGTCCGTCATGACGGACCGGGTCGGGCTGCTCCGTGACGCCGTCGGGCTGGCCAGCGCACGCCGCGACCTCGACGCGCTGACGGCGCCGACCGGCGGCGGCGTGCGCGAGCACGAGGACCGTGCGCTCCTCGATCTGGCCCGACTCGTCGCGCTCGCCGCCGAGGCCCGCACCGAGTCCCGCGGGGCGCACGCCCGCACCGACCACCCCGACACCGACCCCACCGCCCCGGCCTCGTACGCCTGGGTCGCCGACCACACCGACGAGCACACGGACGAACGCGCCGACGGCTCCGCAGCCGTCCCGCAGGAGGTACCCGCATGACCACCGACCCCGGTACCATCCCGCCGCACGCGCTCCGTCGCGTGATCGAGACCGCCCTCGAGGAGGACGCGCCCTGGGGCGACGTCACCAGCGAGACCCTGATCCCCGCCGAGGCGACCGCGACCGCGACCCTCGGCGCGCGCGAGCCGGGCGTGCTGAGCGGCGGGGCGGTGTTCGTCGCCGTGATGCACGCCGTCGACCCGGCGATCCAGGCCGTGGTGCACGTCGCCGACGGCACGCCCTTCGCGGCGGGCGACGTCCTCGCGACCGTGACCGGGTCGGCGCGGGCCGTGCTGCGGGCAGAACGGGTCGCCCTCAACCTGGTCCAGCGGATGTCGGGCATCGCGACGACCACCGCGGCCCACGTCGCGGCCGCCGCGGGCACCGCCGCGCGGATCGTCGACACCCGGAAGACGACGCCGGGCCTCCGAGCACTCGAGCGGTACGCCGTCCGGTGCGGTGGCGGACACAACCACCGCACCTCGCTCTCCGACGCCGTGCTCGCCAAGGACAACCACCTGGCGGTGCTCCTGGCCGGCGGGATCGGCATCGGCGACGCGATCGCCCAGGCCCGCCAGCGGCTCGGGCACACCGTGCACGTGGAGGTCGAGGTGGACCGCATCGACCAGATCGAACCCGTCGTCGCGGCGGGGGTCGACACGATCATGCTCGACAACTTCACCCCGGACGAACTCGTGACCGGGGTCGGGATCGTCGCCGGGCGCGCGCTCGTCGAGGCCTCGGGAGGCGTCTCGCTCGACACCGTCGCGGCGATCGCGGCCACCGGCGTCGACGTCATCTCGGTCGGGGCGCTGACCCACTCGGCGCGGGCGCTCGACCTCGGGCTCGACATCGACGTCGCGGTGCCCGAGCACGTCGCGGTGCCGACGGAGCACGTCGCGGTGCCCGTGCGGGACTAGTCGTGTTCTACCTGGACCGCGCCGCCACCACCCCGGTCCGCCGCGAGGTGCTCGAGGCGATGTGGCCCTACCTGACGGGGGTGTTCGGCAACCCCTCGTCGACGCACGGCGTCGGGGACGAGGCCGCGCGGGGACTCACCGCCGCACGGGCCGCCGTCGCCGGGGTGCTCGGGTGCCGGCCCGCCGAGGTCGTCTTCACCACCGGCGGCACCGAGGGGGCGAACACCGCGATCAAGGGGATCGCCCTCGCCGCGCCCCGCGGTCGGCACGTCGTCACGAGCGCCATCGAGCACGAGGCGGTGCTGGAGAGCTGCGCGTACCTCGCCCGCTTCCACGACTTCGACGTCACCGTGCTGCCCGTCGGGCCGGACGGCCGCGTCGACCCGGCGGTGCTGCGAGCGGCCCTCCGCGCGGACACCACGCTCGTCTCGATCGCGCACGCCGACAACGAGATCGGCACCGTGCAGGACGTGCCGGCGCTGGCGGCGGTGGCGCACGAGGTCGGGGCGCGGTTCCACACCGACGCCGTGCAGTCCGCGCCCTGGCTGCCGATCGGTCTCGGGGCCCTGGGCGTCGACGCGCTGTCGTTGTCGGGGCACAAGCTCGGCGCCCCGAAGGGCACCGGCGTGCTCGCCGTGCGCTCCGGCGTCCCGCTCGAGCCGCTGCTGCACGGCGGGGGACAGGAGCGGGGGCGGCGGTCCGGCACCGAGGACGTGGCCGGTGCCGTGGCGGTGGCGACCGCCCTCGGGCTGGCGGCGGAGACGGTGCGGTCGGGGGAGGGCACCGCGACCACCGTGCGCGACGCGGTGCTCGACGGCGTGCTCGCCGCGGTCCCCGGCGCGTTCGTCACCGGGTCGCGGGAGCACCGGCTGCCCGGGCACGCGTCGTTCTGCTTCCCGGGCGTCAACGGCGAGACCGTCCTGCTCGAGCTCGAGCAGCGCGACGTGGTGTCGTCGTCGGGCAGCGCCTGTGCCGCGGGCAGCACCGAGGCCTCCCACGTGCTCACGGCGCTCGGGATCCCCGAGGACGTGGCGCGCACCGCGCTGCGCCTGACGTTCGACGGGGCCCTGACGTCCGACGACGTCCCGGCCGTCGTCGGGGCCGTGGCCGACGCCGTGGCGACCGTCCGCGCCCTCGGCTGAGGTGTACTAGACGTTCTACTCCATCTCTGGGTACGTGTCCCCCCTTCTGCGGACAACCGATCTGCGTCAGAGTGTCGTCATGGCAAACGCGATGATGACCCGGACACGACGGGACGACCGCTTCCGAGCGGTGCAGCTCCTGCCGGCGCCGGCCACCCTCGTCGCGCTCGCCCTGGCAGCGCAGCACGACCTCGGCACGGCCCCGCTCGGGATCATCGCCGTGGTCGGAGCGCTCGCGACCGCCGGGAGTGCCCTGCTCCCGATGGTCCGGCCAGCCGCCGCCCACCGGTCGATGCCCGCACCGACCGAGACGGACCGGTACCGAGAGGACACCGAACACCCTTGAGGTCCACCACCGTGCGGTTCCCCTGAACCGAGCCGCGCGGTGGACCCAGACCGGATGTCGACCCCCTGATCGACGTCCGGCGCGGGGCGCGACGTTCCCCCTGTCGTCGTGTCCCGCCGTACACCGCGATCCCGCCGTGGGTCGACGTCCGCACCCCTGAGCGGCGTCGGTTCCCCTGCAGCCCACGGCGGGGTCCGGTTCCCCGGTAGCGTCGTCGCATGCCCTCGTACCGCGTGACCCTGGCGATCGGTGCCCTCGCGCCCGGCACGGCACCGGACGCCGTCCTGCCCGCCGCTGCCGCCCTGGTGCGCGAACACGCCGTGGTCGAGGCCGAGGACGTCCGGCTGCTCCGTGGCGTCCCGTGCGCGGTCGTGCGCTTCGAGGCCGAGGACGACCGTGTCGCCGCGGCCGTCCGCGATGCCGCCGTCGACGGGCTGCGGAGCGTGGTCGAGATCCGCTCCGACGTCGTCACCCGGCGCGAGGGCGGTCGCTGGATCCCGGTCGCCTGACGGGCTGGCGGTCGCCTGACGGGCTGGCGGTCGCCTGACGGTCTGGCGGTCGCCTGACCCTCAGACGGTGTGCGTCGCCGGCTCGGGGGTCCCCGGCCAGACGTAGTCCAGGTCGTCCGGCACGTCGGGGAACAGCTCCCGGTAGTGCTCCGGCGCCTTCTGCACGAGCTTCGACCGGTGCGAGACGTGCAGGGCCTCGTCGTCGTTCCACGGCGGGATCGGCACGTCGCCGCGCTCGTACGCCGCCAGGTCCTCCGGCACACGGCCCAGGTCGAGCAGGGTCTTCTCGAGACACGTGTCGGCGTACCCGCGCTCGGCCCAGACGCGGCAAGTGGCCTCCTGGTACGCCATCAGCGCCGGACGGTAGCCGCGCCACATCGCCGTCACCGGGTGGTGCTGCCAGCCGTAGTCGGGGAGCGTCAGCGCGCGCATCACCTGCAGTGTCTCGACCCGCTGCTTGCCGAGCCGCCGGTCGTCGAGGACCTCGGCGGATGCCCGGAAGTCGGCGTACGGCAGGAAGGTCTGCATGGCGCGGACGCTACCCCGACCGACTGGCACCCGACACATGTCGTCACGAACGTGCCGCTCGCCCCGGCAGCGTGTGAGCATCGACCGCATGAGCGGAGAACTGGTCGTCGGCGTCAGTGGCAGCCCATCGGACCCCTCGCGGACCTCGACCCTGGTCGCGGCGACGGTGGCTCGGTTGGCCGAGGAGATCGACGGCGCCCGGACCGAGACGATCGAGATCGGCCCGCTGCTGGCCGACCTCGGCGCGGCCTCGGGTCGCGAGACGATGTCCGACCGCACGCGCCGGGCCCTCGAGACGGTGGAGGCCGCGGACGTGCTCGTCGTCGGCAGCCCGGCCTTCCGGGCGGCCTACTCCGGTGCCTTCAAGCTGTTCTTCGACTGGGTCGGCCAGTACGACCTCGTCGACACCCCGGTGCTCCTGACCGCCACCGGTGGCAGCGACCGGCACGCCCTGCTCGTCGAGCACCAGATGCGCCCGCTGTTCGGGTTCTTCCAGTCCACCACCCTGCCGCTCGGGGTGTTCGGGAACGAGCGGGACTTCACCAAGCGCGAGGGTGGCTACGACATCGCGAGCGTCGACCTGGAGCTCCGCATCGACCAGGCCGTGCGCCGGGCCGTGCCGCTCATCCGCGGCGGCTTCGCCACCGCCGGCCTGAACGACGTGCGGCGGCCCGCCGAGTTCTGATCAGCGTGCCCGCGCCCGGCTCTTCCGGGCGTACCTGGTGCTTCCGGGCGTACCGGGTCGGAACTTCTCATCAGGTACGCCCGGAACCACCTTGCATCGCGCGTGCCATGGGAAGGAACGGGCGCGACCCAGCGTGACCAGATGGCGGACTGGAGGCCCGTGGCGACGCCGCCACGCGCCTCCAGTCCGCCCGCACCGCACGGAGACCGCCGGCGCGTCGCCGGTACCGGCGGCGTGGGCCCAGTCCGTGGCTCAGCCGAGCAGGGACGCGACGTGCGCGACCGCCAGGCGGTAGCCGTCGGCGCCCGCGCCGGCGATGACCGCCGTCGCGGCGGTGGCGACGTGGTCGACGTGGCGGAACGGCTCGCGCTTCCACGTGTTCGACAGGTGCACCTCGACGACGGGGACCCACAGGGCCTCCACCGCGTCGTGCAGCGCGACCGAGGTGTGCGCGTAGGCGGCGGGGTTGATGACGACCGCGGCGAAGTCGTCGAGGGCCTCGTGCAGCCACTCGACCAGCTCGCCCTCGCGGTTCGTCTGGCGGAAGTCGGCCTCGAGCCCGTGCACGGCCGCCTCGGTGTGCACGATCGCCTCGATCTCGGCGAGCGTCACGGTGCCGTACTGCTCCGGGTCGCGGCGCCCGAGGATGTCGAGGTTCGGGCCGTTGAGGACGAGGATGCGCGACGCGTCGGTCATGGGCCGAGCGTAGCGAACCAGGGGAGCGCTGCGCGGCTCGGACGATGCATGCGCTGGCTATGTGAACGGTCACAATTCGGTGTAACGTCTCCGTCCGGGTCGGCAGAGTTGTCGACTGCAACACACTGACGTGGAGATGTGAATGGTTCTCGCTGCAGCGAACGAAGGGATCCGGCTCGACTTGGGCTGGGTCGACTACCTGATGATCATCGTGTACTTCGCGGTCGTCATCGGGATCGGGTTCACCGCCCGCAAGCAGGTCCGGACGAGCATGGACTTCTTCCTGTCCGGGCGCTCGATGCCGGCGTGGATCACGGGCCTGGCGTTCGTGTCCGCGAACCTCGGTGCGACCGAGATCCTCGGCATGGCGGCCAACGGTGCCCAGATCGGCATGGCCACCCTGCACTACTACCTCGTCGGCGCCGTGCCCGCGATGGTGTTCCTCGGCCTCGTGATGATGCCGTTCTACTACGGCTCGAAGGTGCGCTCCGTGCCGGAGTTCATGCTGCGCCGCTTCGGCAAGGCGCCGCACCTGGTGAACGCGATCGCGTTCGCGGTGTCGAACGTGCTCATCGCGGGCATCAACCTCTACGCGATGGCCATCGTCATCGAGGCCATGCTCGGCTGGCCGGAGTGGCTGGCGATCATCGTCTCCGCCGGTTTCGTGCTCGTCTACATCACCCTCGGCGGGCTCTCGAGCGCGATCTACAACGAGGTCATGCAGTTCTTCGTGATCATCGCGGGGCTCATCCCGCTGACGATCGTCGGTCTGCACCGCGTCGGCGGCTGGGACGGCCTGTCGAAGGCCATCACCGAGACCCAGGGCGTGCAGCACCTGCAGGCCTGGGCCGGCACCGGCTTCGGCGACGTCACCAACCCGATCGGCGCCAACTGGCTCGCCATCGTGCTCGGCCTGGGCTTCGTGCTCGGGTTCGGCTACTGGACCACGAACTTCACCGAGGTGCAGCGCGCGTTCTCGGCGAAGAACATGTCCGCGGCCCGCCGCACCCCGCTCATCGCCGCGATCCCGAAGCTCTTCATCCCGGCCATCGTCGTGATCCCGGGCCTCATCGCAGCGGCCGTGGTGGGCAACCAGTTCGCCGACGGCACGCTGACCTACAACGACGCGATCCCGAAGCTCATCCAGATGTACCTGCCGACCGGTGTGCTCGGCATCGCGGTGACCGGTCTGCTGGCGTCCTTCATGGCCGGTATGGCGGCGAACGTCTCGTCGTTCAACACCGTCTTCACCTACGACATCTGGCAGCGCTACATCCGCCCGAACATGCCCGACCTGCACTACCTGAAGACCGGCCGCTGGGTCACCGTCGTCGGCGTCGTGGTCGGCATCGCGACCGCGTTCATCGCGGCCCAGGCGTCGAACATCATGACGTACATGCAGACGCTGTTCTCGTTCTTCAACGCACCGCTGTTCGCCGTGTTCATCCTCGGCCTGCTGTGGAAGCGCATGACGACGCAGGGTGCGCTCTGGGGCTACGTCCTCGGCATCGTGACCCCGACGATCACCTGGATCGCCTACCTGGTGAACCCGGACCTGTTCGCCACCGCGACCGCGGAGACCCTGTACGGCGCGATCATCTCGTTCGTCACCGTGCTGATCGTCGGCTTCGTCGTCTCGATGCTCACCAAGCCGAAGGACGAGAAGGAGCTCGGTGGGCTCGTCTACGGCGTCGGCAAGATCGACCTGCACGGCGACTCGGTCGCGACGGACACCGCCTGGTACCGCTCGCCCGCCCTGCTCGGCACCGTCGCGCTCGTGCTGTGCGTCGTCCTGTACCTCCCGTTCCTCTGATCCGCGAAGGAGACCACTTCTCATGAGTGACACCACCACCCCCGGCGCGATGACCGAGGAGCAGAAGGCAGCCCTCGTCCGCTCCACCCGCCGACTCGACCTGCGCCGCATCCTCGGCGGCCTGTTCGTGCTCTACGGCGTGATCACGACCATCGTCGGGATCGTGCACTGGAACACCGACCCCGAGAAGACCGGCGGGATCCACATCAACCTGTGGGTCGGGATCTCGCTGCTCATCGGCGGCGGCCTGTTCTTCCTCTGGGACCGCCTGAACCCGGTGCCCGCCGAGGACATCATCGGCCAGGCCGAGGCCGAGTCGCACCAGCGTGCCGCGGGCGAGGGACGCGAGCTGGCCTGAGGCCGCTCGGGTCGGGCTTCCCCGGCCTGACGCAGAACGACGAAGTCGCTGTCGGACGACAGCGACTTCGTCGTTTCCGGCCTGGGCTGCGCACGCCTTGACCGGAGCCGAGCACGGCGGGTAGCATTGATATGTCGATCGGGTGCTGCTCGGTCGAAAGTGATCCTCGGATGTCCTGCAGCCAGCGCGGGCCCGAGGATTTGCGCTTTCGGGGGCGTGCGTCAGGAAACCAGGATCGGGCTCGTCAGTCCGTGATCCCCGGCGAGGCCGGCAACATGAGCCCCGCAGGCGATGTCGGCCAACGCGAGGAGCGGCTCTTCGGACGGGTTGAGGTGCTCGAACCGCACTCCATGACCGACTCCACGATCGCGGAGCGCATCGAACATCGCCCGGTCATCCTTGTCCCGGGCGGGTCCGCGCGTCTCGAGGACCACGTGGCCGACCTTCCGCAGCTCGAGTTCGTGCACGAGGCGTTCGATACACCGTCTTCGCCGACGTTCCGTCCGTGCCACGGCGCCGTCGTACCGGACCACGATGACGGTCACCGCACGCCGGAGGAGATCGAGCCACGAGATGCGCTGAGCTGGCAGTGCCTCGTACCAGTGCAGCTTCCGCATGCGCCGAGGGGTCGCCCGTCGAACCGCCTCGCGAGCTTCTTCCTCGCCGTTGATCCGCATGATCACCGCGGCGAGGACGTACGCGGTGTGGTCCCGCCCACCACCCGGTTCTGACTCGTCCACGTAGGCCCGCATCACGCCAGCATATTGTGTACCGGTTGGTTCCCCCACGAAACGGTTGCGCGCTGCTCCAGGTGGGTCCAGGTTGAGCGTGACGAAAGGAACCGCCATGGACACGATGGTCTTCATCAACCTGCCCGTCACGGACCTCGAGCGCTCGAAGGCGTTCTACGAGGCGCTCGGGTACTCGATCAACCCGGCCTTCAGCGACGACACCGCGGCGTGCGTGGTGGTGTCCGGATCGATCTCCGTGATGATCCTGACGACGGCGAAGTTCGCCGAGTTCACCGACAAGACGATCGCCGACGCCGACACGATCGAGGTCATCAACTCGCTCAGCGCCCCGTCGAAGGAGGACGTCCACCGCATCGTCGACGCCGCGGTCGCTGCCGGCGGCACCGAGGACCGGCCGGAGATGGACCTCGGCTTCATGTACCAGCGGAGCTTCACCGACCCGGACGGACACCGCTGGGAGTACGTCTGGATGGACGAGCAGGCGACGCAGGACGGCCCGCCCGCCGAGTGAGCCAGGCGCTGTCGGCGGCGCCCGCCAGGATGGACGCATGAGCACCGAGCCCGTCGACGCCCCGTCCGTGCCCGACCTCGTCACCGGCGACGACGGCCTCGCCCGGCCGGTCTGGGCGTCGTCGGACGAGCTCCTGCGCGAGTACTACGACACCGAGTGGGGCATGCCCGTCCGCGACGAACGCGGGGTGTTCGAGCGGCTCTCGCTCGAGGCGTTCCAGTCCGGTCTGTCGTGGCGCACGATCCTCGCGAAACGACCGGCGTTCCGTACCGCCTTCGCCGACTTCGACGCCGACACCGTCGCGGCCTTCGGCGAGGACGACGTCGCACGGCTGATGGCCGACGCCGGGATCGTCCGGAACCGCGCGAAGATCCTCGCGACGATCACCAACGCGAACGCCACGATCGCCCTGCGGCAGGACGGTGGGCTCGCCGACTTCGTGTGGTCGTTCCGGCCGGCGACCACGCCCGAGCCGCGGTCCTCCGCGGAGGTCCCGACGAAGTCGGACGAGTCCCTCGCCCTGTCGAAGGCGCTGCGGAAGCGCGGCTTCGCCTTCGTCGGACCGACCACGATGTACGCCCTGATGGAAGCGCTCGGCATCGTCGACACCCACCTGATGGGCAGCCACCGGCGCGGGACCTCCGGCGTCTGGAGCTGACGGGCAGCCAGCGAGAACGGGAACGGGAACGGGAACGCCGGGACTATGGTCGCGACATGGCCGACGACATCCGGATCGCGTTCCTGCTGTTCCCGCACCTGACCCAGCTCGACCTGACCGGTCCGGCGCAGGTCCTCAGCCGCGTGCCCGGCGCACGCGTCGAGTACGTGGCGGCGACGCTCGACCCGGTGCCGAGTGACTGTGGCCTGTCACTCCTCCCGACGACCACGATGAGCGATGCCCGAGCGGCGGACGTGCTCGTGGTGCCCGGTGGTGACGGTGCCTTCGACGCGATGCTCGACCCGGACGTCGTGGCCTTCGTGCGGCGTCAGGCCGAGCACGCGACGTGGATCACCTCGGTGTGCACCGGTGCCTTCGTGCTCGGCGCCGCCGGGCTGCTCGCCGGCAGACGCGCGACCACCCACTGGGCCTCGAAGCCGATGCTCGAGGCCTTCGGAGCGCAGCCGGTGGACGCCCGGATCGCCCGGGACGGCGCCGTCGTCACCGCCGCCGGCGTGAGCGCGGGCATCGACATGGCGTTGTGGCTCGCGGCCGAGCTCGCCGGACAGTCCGCGGCCGAGGCGATCCAGTTGCAGATCGAGTACGACCCGCAACCGCCGTTCGACCACGGATCGGCTGAACGCGCAGACGCCGTCGTCGTCACCCGGGCCCGCGCAGCAGCCGAGGAATCGCGCGGCGCGAGGGTGACCCGCGCCGCCGCAGCCGTCCTGCGCTGACGCGGACCTTCGGACGGTCACGAATCCCCGCTGGCCTCCGCCGAGTGGTCACGACACGTCGATCCGGGCGCGGCCGGTCGACACTTCGTGACCGCCCGGGGCCATGCACGCGGGGTGTTGTGACCGGGCGGACCCGAGCCGCCGGCGTCAGCCGCAGCCGCCGCCGCCGCAGTCGCGCGGCCGCCGCGCGGGCTAGACCAGCGGCTTCCGCATCTGCGCCGACGTCACCTGGTACCCGAGCGCCGCGTAGAGCTCCTGCGCCCCGGTGTTGTAGCCGAACACGTTCAGCCCGATGCTCGTCGCACCGTTCTCAGCGGCGGCGCGGTGCCCGAGTTCGAGCGCCCGACGCGCGTGCCCGCGGCGCCGGTGCGCCTCGTCGATCTCGACGTTGAACACCCACCAATCGGTGCTGCCCGGCGTGAGCGGTCCGATCCACAGGTACCCGATGACGGTGTCGTCCTGGTCGATGACGTCCCACACGAGGTGCCCGTCGGCGGGAGACCCGCCCGGGAACCAACGGTCCCGCGACTGCTGTTCGTTCGCCTCGGCCTGCTCGCGGGTCTCGCCCGCCTGCATCCGTGCCTCGACGTACTCGGCCATCGTGCGCCGGAGCCAGGCCGGGAGGCGCGTGGCCGGCATCGGTGCCAGCCGCGTGTCCGTCATCGGTTGCCCTTGGAGCCCCGGCTCGGCTTGCCGCGCATCTTGCCGCGACCCGGCGTGGGTCCCTTGCCGGTGTTCGACTTCTTGCCGCTGCCGGACTTCCCGCTGCCGGGCGACTTGGCCTTGGCCTTGCCGCCGGCGCCGGCGGAGCCGCCCTTGGAGCCCGGCGCGCCTGACCCGCGTGACCCGCCCGACCCACCGGACGAGCCCTTGGCAGCCGACCCGGCCTTGGCGCCGCCACGAGCCGGACGCGAGCCGTCGTCGTCGTCGCGATCCGTGCCTCCCGGCTGGCGCGAACTGTTGGCGGTCCGCCCGCGCACCACGCCGATGAACTCCTCGGTGGTCTCGGTGGCGTCCTCGTCCCGCCAGACCAGTGCGATGCGCGTGCCCTCGGCGTTCATGAGCGGACGACCCACCAGGTCCTTGCGGCTGGCGGCGCGGAACAGCGACTGGGGGAGCACGACGACGCCGACGTTCGCCTCGACCAGGTCGAGCGAACCGTCGATGTCGGCCGGAACCGGGCCGGCGTCGATCACGTGGACCTCGGCGTCGGCGAGGTCGACCTCGGCGAGTTCGGCGAGGGGGGAGTCCTTGGGCATCGCGACGACGGCCGTCTCGGTCCAGAGCGGGATGGCGTTGTGCTGCTCGGACACGGGCATGCGTGCGAAGACCATGTCGGCCTCGCCCGCCAGCGTGTCGTCGACGTCGTCGGCGCCGATCGGCCGCAGCCGGAGCTCGACGGAGGGGAAGCGTTCCCGCCAGACACGGGCCCACTTTGCGGGGGAGACCCCCGGCACGAAGGCGATGGTGAGAGCCGCGGTCATGCAGACGAGCATAGGGGCCGTACCCTTGTCCTCATGGCGCAGGAACAGACCATGAAGCCCGAGACGGCTGCGAAGAAGCTCGGCATCTTGCTGACGGCCGCTCCGGAGTCCTTCCAGAGCGCTCCCCTCACGCGGACCGCCTTCGACGAGCTCCGGACCGAACCCCCGACCTGGCTCGAGGACCTCCGACGCGACGGCCCGCACCCGCGACCCGTCGTGGCGCAGAAGCTCGGGATCTCCATCTCCGGCCTGAGCCGTGCGGGGATCGACGACGCACTGACGACGGCGGACATCAAGACGCTGCTCGAGCAGAAGCCCGAGTGGCTCGTCCGTGAGCGTGCGACGCAGGCCGCCGTGCACGCCGAGAACGCCCGCGTGAAGCAGGAGCGCGCCGCCAAGGCCGCTGCCCGCGCCGAGGACTGACCCCACCCCGCACCACTCCGCCGCACCGAGGACGCCCCACGTGCACGAGACCGTCGCCGACGCCATGCTCGTCGTGCCGCAGTTCGCGTCGGTGTGCTGCATCGTCGGTGACCGCTACCGACCGCGCCCGGGCGTGATCGTGCCGGCGGGCGTGATGCTCGTCGCGATGCTCATGCCCGTCGTCGACGCCGGTGCGGTGTGGACCCTGTTCGCCGCGACCCTCCTGCTCCTGCTCGCGCCGTTGCCCGTGATGCGTCGCCGCCGCGCCGACGGTCGCCGCGCGGAGCCGATGGACGTCCACCGTGCGCTCTCCGCCGTCGTGATGGCCGGGATGCTGCTGATGGGTCACGCCTCGGGCGTCGCCGGCGACCACGCCGGGCACGGCATCGCCCTGTCCGCGGTGCTCGGCGCCGGCGTGATCGGCTACTGCGCGTTCAGCGGCTGGCTGCTCCGGTACGAGTGGGGCCGTGAGGACCGGCGGGCCGTCCGCAGCGGCGAGGTCTTCGCGATGACCGTCGCCGTGGTCGGCATGACCCTGGCGATGTAGCGGAGCCCGCGCCGGCGGTCGCGCCCCCCGCAGCCGGTCCGTCGAGTCCGTCAGTCGCGCGCGGCGCCGTCCGCCCGGGCATCCGCGTGCGTCACCCGCTGCTTCGCCGCCTGGATCGTGTCCTTCGGCACCGGCGGCACACCCCGCCGGATCCCACGCAGGCCGACGACGAACAGGATCGCGGTCACGATCGCGAACACGACGAACGTGATCCCGGTCGCCGCCCACAGCGGCAGCGCCAGGGCGAGCAGCGCCACCGCGAAGCCGGCAAGTGCGACCAGGGTGGTCACGGCGAACCCGACGGCCACCCCGGTGAGCACCAGCCCGGTCTTCGCACCGCTCGCGCGCTCGCCGATCTCGCGCCGCGCCGAGGCGACCTCGTCGCGGACGGCCCGCAGCACCGGCTCGAGGGCCTTCTGCACGAGTCCGGCGGTCACCGTGTCGCGGAACGACGGCCGTCCGGGAGCGGTGGTGTCGTCGTGGTCGGTGCTGCTCATGGGGTCTCCTGTCCGGGCGCGGCGGTCCGCGTCCCCTGACGGGACGCGACTGGTCCGATGATCGTCACGCCGGCTCGTATGCGCCCGGTGCGTTCCCAGGTTGTGCGACGGACGGGAGGCCCGTCCCGCGTCGACGACGCTGGACGGGCCTCCCGGGTGGTCGGGACCAGGGCCCTACTCGGTGACCTCCTCGAGGTCGTCGATCCCACGGGCGGCGGCCGCTGCGCGGCGGGCGCGCATCGACGGCGCGGCGAGCGCGGCGAGCACGGCCACGACCGCCACGCCGGTGCACGCCCAGAACCCGATGGTGAACGCGTCGTCGGTCGGCAGTCCCTGCGGCGTGCTGTGCGAGGTGATCAGCGCTGCGATGACGGCGGTGCCGACGCTCGAGCCGATGGTGCGGACGACCGTGTTGGCGCTGATGGCCTCACCAGTCTGGTTCGCGGGGACGCTCTCGATGATCGCGTTCGAGCAGGCGGCGAGGGCCATGCCGATGCCGATGCCAGTCAGGACGCCGGAGGCCACCACCTGCCACAGCTCGGCGTGTGCGATCGCGGGCAGCACGAACGCGGCGACGATGGCGAACCCGCCGATGAGCATCGGCGGCTTCGGGCCGACCTTGCGCACCAGGATGCCCGCGATGGGCCCGGCGACGACCATCATCACGACGGTCGGCAGCAGGAAGAGACCGGCCTGGGTGACGTCCTTGCCGAAGCCGTAGCCGAGCGCCGTCGGGAGCTGCAGGAGCGTCGGCACGAGGACGAAGGTGCCGAACATCGCGAACCCGAAGACGAGTGCGACGACGTGGGCGGTCCAGACCCCGCGGACCGCGAAGAGCCGGACGTCGATGAGCGGCTCGGCGACCCGGAGCTCGACGAGGACGAACACGACCAGTGCGACGGCGCCGAGGACCAGCAGGCCGATGGTCTTGCCGTCGCCCCAGCCCCAGGTCTCGCCCTCGCTGACGGCGAGCAGGATCGCGACGAGCGACACCGCCAGGACGAACGTGCCGGCCATGTCCAGGCGGCCGGGCTTCCGCACCGGGGACTCCGGCATGCCGAAGACGGCGCCGAGCAGTGCGATGACGACGAGCACGGCGGGGAGCCAGAACAGCCAGTGCCACGACAGGTGCTCGACGATGGGTCCGGCGGCGACGATGCCGACGCCGGCACCGATGCCGAAGATCGCGGACAGCAGGCCGATCGTGACGCTGACCTTCTCCTTCGGCAGCTCGTCACGCACGATGCCGATCGACAGCGGCATCACGGCTCCGGCGGCACCCTGCAGCGCCCGTCCGACGATCAGGACGCCGAGGTTCGGTGCGAGGGCGGCGAGCACGGCGCCGACGAGCAGGATCGACAACACCACGATCAGGACCTTGCGCTTGCCGATCATGTCGCCGAGGCGACCGAGGATCGGCGTGAGCACCGAGGCGGAGAGCAGGTAGGCGGTGAGCACCCAGCTCGTCGCACTGGTGGAGGCGCCGAGGTCCTGCCCGATGGTCGACAGTGCCGGGGCGACGAGCGACTGCAGGACGGCGAAGGACAGGCCGCCGAGGGACAGGTAGACGATGATCGCCGTGCTGTTCGGCCGGCGTCCGTCGGTGGTGGGGTGCGAGCCGGTCCGTGGGCTCTGCATGGTGTCGGTCATCGTGCTCCGTGTCGTCGTGGTCGTCGATGTAAACAATTGCTGACATGACGAGCGTACGCGCTCGGGTGAGCATGTCAACGCTTGCTTACATCCCTGTGAGGACCGATAGGCTGCGCTCCATGAGCAAGGACGCCGCGGCCACCCGACTCCTGCTCGTGCAGGCCTCCCGGCGTCGGTTCGCCTTCGACGGGTACCGCGGGACGACGGTGCGCGACATCGCCGGGGACGCCGGGGTGAACGTCGCCCTCATCAATCGGTACTTCGGCTCGAAGGAGGGGCTCTTCCGCGCCTGCCTCGACCGGGTAGTCCGCGACCTGGGGGCCGAGGAGACGAGCCAGCAGGGCCTCGAACGGGCGCTGACCGGGATCATCACGCACATCGTGCGCGCCCCGACCGACGACGACTCCCTGCAGCTCATGCTCCTGCTCCGGTCCTCCGGCGACGACGGTGCCGATGCCATCCGCCGGGAGACGCTGCGCCGGTACGCCGAACGGCTCGCGGGCACGGTCGGCGGCGCGGGGTCCGAGGAACTGCTCGTCCGTGCCGAGATCGCGCTGGCGGTGGTGCTCGGGATGTCGATGCTCCGTCAGTCCACCGCGGTGGAACCGCTGGCATCCGCCGACGACGCTGTCGTGTCGGCCGCGCTCGAGGACGCCCTCCGCGCCCTGCTCGCGCCGCCGCGGTAGCGTCGAGCCGTGTCCGACCGTCCCGCACGTCGCCCCGACCCCGCTCCGCGCCTCGACGAGGTCGACGAGCGCATCCTCTGGACCCTGTCGGCCGACGCCCGGATCCCGAACAACCGGCTCGCCGCCGCCGTCGGCATCGCGCCGTCGACCTGCCTGGCACGGGTCCGCGCGCTCGAGGACGCCGGGGTGATCCGCGGCTACCGGGCCGAGGTGGACGTCGCCCGGCTCGGGTTCTCGATCGAGGCGATGGTGTCCGTCCGGGTGCACGCCGCGGCCCGCCACGAACTGCGGGACTTCGCCAAGCGCCTGCTGCGGGTGCCCGTCGTGCAGGACGTGTCGTTCCTGGCGGGGGACAAGGACTTCCTCGTGCACATCGCGTGCGAGTCGACCGAGCAGCTCCGCGACTTCGTCGCCGACGAACTCAGCGGCGACCCCTCGGTGGCGACGACGCAGACGAACATCGTGTTCGAACGCCTCGTCGCCGACCGGGCCACCCAGGGCCGCTCGTTCGACGAACTGCGGCGCTGGCGGGCCTGACGCGCGGAACCCGGGTCAGCGCTTCCGGGTCATCGGGATGTGCGGGATGCGGTCCTCCAGGTACTCGTCGCCCGAGCGCACGAAGCCGAAGCGGCCGTACCACTGCTCCAGGTGCGACTGGGCACCGAGGGTGATGCTCGGCGAGCGGGACTCGGCGATCGCGGCCTCCATGAGCTGCGCGCCGAGTCCCTGGCCGCGGGCGTGCTTCGCGGTGGCGACCCGGCCGATGCGCTCGGTGCCGTCGGGCTCGCGGAGCAGGCGGAGCGTCGCGTCCACCGAACCGTTGCCGGCCCAGAACTGCACGGTGCCCGGCTCGAGGTCACGGCCGTCGATGTCGCCGTACGCGGCTTCCTGCTCGACGACGAAGACGTCCTGGCGGAGCCGCAGGATCTCGTGCAGCGTGACGATGTCCAGGTTGCGGGTCGGAGCGTTGAAGATCGAGACCACGGACGGCCCTTCCTGAGAATTTCTTCCGAAACAGGGTGTGTTCCGGACCGGATCGGCGTACATTGCCGGTCAACCACTCTACGTGCGCAGCCGAGATCGGGAGGTGAGCGCATGGACCACCCGTTGCGCGCACCCTGGCGCGCCGCACTCCGTATCGTCCTGCTGGGCGTCGGGACCCTCGCCGCCCTCGTGCTGCTGTCCCTGCTGCTCGGCGCGCGACCGGCCTCCGCCGCGACGACCTCGGCCGTCCCGACCGAGCAGCGCGGCCTCGTCGGCAGCGTCGTGGACGGCGTCGGTGGCACCGTGCAGGGCGTGACCGGCGAGGTCGGCAAGGTCGTCGGCGGCGTGACGGCTCCCGTCCGCAAGGCCGTGGCACCCGCACCCGCACCCGCACCTGCTCCTGCTGCGCCCGCTCCGGCCCACGCGCCCGCGCCCGCTCCGGCCCACGCGCCCGCACCCGCTCCGGTGCCCGCGGCGCCCGCACCTGCCCCGGCTCCCGCGCCCCCCGCCGCGCCGTCGAGCCCCGCTCCGGCCGCGACCACCCCGGCTGCCGCGCCCACCACGACCGCCCCCGCGGCCGGCGCGGCCACGCGCCCGGTGCGACAGGTCGTCGACCAGGTGACCAGTGCCTCCCGGCCGGTCACCGACACCGTCGCGAACGTCCTGCGCCCTGTCACCGGCACCGTGGAACGCATCACCGACACGCGCCCCGTGACCGCCGTCGTCGACACCGTCGACGACGTGGTCGGCAGCGTCCCGGTGGTCGGCACGGTCCTCGGCGACGACACCCTCGGCACCGTCACCGGCCCGGTCACGGGCCTCGTCGACGACACGCTCGGCTCGGTCGGCACGACCGTGGGCGCCGTCCCCGACGTGGTCGAGAGCGTCGTCCCGTCCGTCGGCGGCACCCTGCCAGGAGGCACGGCCCCCGTCGTCGACGTCCCCGCGCTCCCGGTGGGCGGCGGTTCGAACCCGTCCGCCGGGCCCGTCCCGTCGGTGCCGGTCGCGAACGCCCCCGTCCGGCCCGGAACGGTCCCCGTGCAGGGCACCTCGGCGCCCGCACGCGCCGTCGCGGCCGATGCCCTGGGCCCTCGCTCCGCCGGGCTTCGCCCGTCGGAGCCGGTCGCCGCAGTCGCCACGACGGTCACGGTCGGCCCGCTCGCCGCGGCCGTCGAGGCGCAGGACGCGACCCTCGGTGGGCGCGCGCTGCTCGTCCCCGCGGACGGCGAGGGCCACGGGCTCCCGTTCGACGGGGCCGACGCCGGTGTGCTCGGCGGCAGTGCCTCCTCGACCTCCGGCGGCGCAGCAGCCGTCGGCATCGTCGGCTCGACCGACGACGTCGTCTCCCTCGCCGCGGGGTCTCGCGGCACGCTCTCCGACGACGCGGTCCCCGCATCCGTCGTCGGCGAGCACGACGTCGCCCCTGACTGAGATCGGTGCGCCTGTCCGCCACGGCAGGCACGCACACATCCCGGCTGCGTCCGCGGTCGGTGACGATCTCGATCAGGGAGTACGACCATGAACAAGTACGTCTCCAGAGGGCTCTGGTTCGCCCTCTTCGTCGGCGGGCTCACGCTCGGCGGCACGGCTGCGGCGAACGCGGCCACGACATCCGGTGCCGACGGCATCGTCTCGGGCACCCAGGTGGCCCCCGCCGTGGACGCCCCGGTGTCCCTCGGCGGCAACGCGATCGCCGTGCTCGGCGACGCAGTGTCGACGGCGACCGGGTCCACGCCCGCCGCTCCGGCTCCGGCTACGACCGCTCCTGCCCCCAGCACCTCGGGCGAGGACGGCACACTCTCGGGCACCCAGGTGGTGCCGGACGTCGCGGCACCGGTGACGGTCGCCGGCAACGCCGTGGCCGTCGCCGGTGACGCCGTCTCGGCCGCCGCACCCGCGGCAGCTCCGACGCCTGCGGCACCGGCACCGGCACCGGCTCCGGCTCCGGCGCCTGCCGCCCCTGCCACTTCCGCTCCGAGCACCTCGGGCGAGGACGGCACGGCTTCCGGCACCCAGGTCGCCCCGACCGTGACCGTCCCCGTGACGGTGGCCGGCAACGGGATCGGCGTCCTCGGCGACGGCACCTCGACGTCGACCGCCCCGGCGGCGACCACTCCGGCGCCGGCTGCCGAAGCACCGTCGGCACCCAGCACCTCGGGCACCGACGGACTGCTCTCCGGCACCCAGGTGACCGGCCTGGTCGACGTCCCGGTGACGATCGGTGGGAACGGCATCGGCGTCCTCGGTGACGGGACCGCGACGGGCACGACGCCCGCCGCGGGCTCGGGTACCGCGACCGGGACTGCACCGGCGGCCGGTGGTTCGACCTCGGGTTCGGACGGCACGGCCTCGGGCACGCAGGTGTCCCCGGTGATCTCGATCCCGGTCACGGCGGCGGACAACGGCATCGGACTGCTCGGGACGGGCACCTCGACGGGCACAGCGCCCGCCGCGGGCACGGGGACCGGGACCGCTCCGGCGGCCGGTGGTTCGACCTCGGGTTCGGACGGCACGGCCTCGGGCACGCAGGTGTCCCCGGTCGTCGACGTCCCGGTGACGATCGGTGGCAACGGCATCGGCGTCCTCGGCGACGGCACGAGCACCGGCGGCACGACGGCTCCGGCCACCGGCACCACGACCCCGACGACCGGCGGTTCGACCTCCGGCGACGGCGGCCTGCTCTCCGGCACCCAGGTCACCCCGGTGATCAGCCTGCCGATCACCATCGGCGGCAACGGGATCGGCATCGTCGGTGACGGCACCAGCACCACCCCCGGCACCGGCACCGGCACAGACCCCGGTACGGACCCGGGCAC
>NZ_MJGL01000056.1:131992-148579 GCF_001864855.1 Curtobacterium sp. MCBA15_005 | reverse complement strand
CCGGTACGGACCCGGGCACGGACCCGGGCACCGACCCGGGCACGGACCCGGGCACGGACCCGGGAACCGTCCCCACCGACGGGACGGGCACCGACACCGGCACCACGCCCGGCACGGCGACCATCCCGGTCGGCGTGGTCGGCGTCGTCGAGCCGACCCGGGCCTCCACGGCGGGTGTGGTGACCACCACGACCGCTGCCACCGGCGGGGCCCGGGCGAGCGCCGCGACCGTCGCGGCAGCCGCCGCGGCCGGTGACGGCCAGCCGGAGCTCGCCTACACGGGCGCCGGCTCGCCGGTCCTGCCGGCCGGGTTCGCGCTCCTGCTGCTCCTCGCCGGAGCGGGCACGCTCGTGCTCCGTCGCCGGCACTGACCGGCGGGTGACCGAGGGGCGTCACACCGTGGCGCCCCTCGTCACCATGCCCGGGGGAGACGCCCGGTTACGACGGCGCTGACACCGTGGCGCGGCCGTCAGCGGCCTGGGGTATCGTTCCGACTACGCAAGCGCTCCGGGGTCGGTGTAATTCCGAGCCGGTGGTGACAGTCCACGAACTGATGACGGGTGCGAACCCGACAGAGGTTGACCCGGTGGGATTCCGGGACCGACGGTGAAAGTCCGGATGGGAGGCGCGCTGGGCGGACAGGACGACCCCACGACCCGTGGGGTGCGACCCGTCCGTCGATGCCGACGATCGTCGAACGCCCCCGGAGTCCCGTTGAGAGGACACCAGTGTTCACCGGCATCATCGAGGAACTCGGCACCGTCACCGCCGTCGAGCAGCAGGGCGACTCCGTCGCGCTCACCGTGCACGGCCCCGTCGTCGTGCAGGACGCCCGGCACGGCGACTCGATCGCGACGAGTGGTGTCTGCCTGACCGTCGTCGAGCAGACCCCCGAGACCTTCACCGCCTTCGTCATGAAGCAGACCCTCGACATGAGCGCCCACGGCGCACTCCGGGTGGGGGACCGCCTGAACCTCGAGCGCGCCGCCTCGGTGGGCGACCGCCTGGGCGGGCACATCGTGCAGGGTCACATCGACGGCACCGCCACCGTGCTCGAGACGGCCGACGGTGACGGCTGGCGGCGCGTGCGGTTCTCGCTCGCGCCGGCGCTCAGCCCGCTCGTGGTCGACAAGGGTTCCATCGCGCTCGACGGCGTCTCGCTCACGGTCAGCGCGGTCTCGCCCGAGGACACCGCGCCCGACGCGGCCTGGTTCGAGGTGAGCCTGATCCCCGAGACGCTCGAGGCGACGACGCTCGGGCTCCGCGTGCCGGGCGACCGGGTGAACGTCGAGACCGACGTCCTGGCACGGCACGTCCGCCGCATGCTGCGGCTCGACGCCGCGGCGCAGTCGCTCGAGACCGTCGGATCGGAGGCCCGGTGATGGTCGCCGAGGTCGGTGCCGCCCCGCAGGCACTCGGGTTGTCGAGCATCGAGACCGCGATCGCGTCGATCGCGGCCGGTCGCCCGGTGATCGTCGTCGACGGCGAGGACCGCGAGAACGAGGGCGACGTCATCCTGTCCGCCGAGCTCGCCTCGCCGGAGTGGATCGCGTGGACCGTGGCGCACTCGTCCGGGTTCATCTGCGCGCCGGTCAGCACCGAGATCGCCGACGCACTCGACCTGCCGCCGATGGTGGCGCACAACGAGGACGTCCGCGGCACGGCCTACACGGTCACCGTCGACGCCGCCGTCGGCGTGACCACGGGCATCAGCGCCCACGACCGCGCCCGCACGCTGCGGGTCCTCGCCGACCCGGCCTCGGTGCGCGACGACCTGCACCGCCCCGGACACGTGGTGCCCCTGCGTGCACGACCGGGCGGGGTCCGCGAGCGCGCCGGGCACACCGAAGCAGCGATCGAGCTCGTCACCGCGGCCGGACTCCGGCCCGCTGCGGCGATCTGCGAGATCGTCGACGAGGACGGCAGCATGATGCGGCTGCCGGCGCTCGTCGGACTCGGGGCGCGCGAGGGCGTGCCCGTCATCACCATCGCCGCGCTCGCCGAGTGGCTGGACGCGGCAGACCGGGCGGCGGCAGCGACCGCAGCGCCCACGGAAGGAACGACACGATGAGCGGAGCAGGCGCGGCGGACCGCGACCAGGTCGACGGCACCGGGATCCGGGTGGCCATCATCGCCGGACAGTGGCACGACACGATCGCGGCGGGCCTGCTGGCCGGGGCGCAGCGCGAGGTCGAGCGGCTCGGGGCGACGGCACACGTCATCCCCGTCCCCGGCAGCTTCGAGCTGCCCGTGGTCGCGAAGACCGCGCTCGAGGCCGGGTTCGACGCGGCGGTCGCGCTCGGCGTGATCATCCGCGGTGGCACCCCGCACTTCGAGTACGTGTCGGGCGCGGCGACGAGCGGCCTGACGCAGGTCGCGATCGACACCGGCAAGCCCGTCGGGTTCGGTGTGCTCACGCTGGACGACGAGCAGCAGGGACTCGACCGCGCCGGACTGCCCGACTCCAAGGAGGACAAGGGCGCCGAGGCGGCACACGCGGCGATCAGCACCGCGGTGACGCTGCGGTCCCTGCGCGTCCTGGTCTGAGGCGCCGGACACCCCACACAGAACGGCCCCGCACCGGTGAGGTGCGGGGCCGTTCAGTACTTGCTGATCAGCGTTGCTGGTCTGTGCTTGGTCAGCGCTTGCCGAACACGTGGATCGGCAGGAAGAAGGAGAGGCTCATCAGGAGCACGCCAGCCATGAAGACGAAGGCCTGGCCCGACTCCACCTGGAAGGCGAACCCGAACAGGTACATCGACACCAGCAGCAGCAGGATCGAGAAAACAGCGGCGATGACGCGGCCCACGGGATACCTCCGGGTGTCGACGATTGGATCGTTCCCCAGTCTATCCCCAGCCGGAGGTGTGCCGGTTCACGCTCCCGGTCGCGTCGCGATCAGACGGTCGACGACGGTGAGCAGGGTCTCCATGTCGACGCTGCCCCGCTTCGGTCGCACCTCGCTCGCGGCACCGAGTGAGGCCTGGTGGTACAGCCCGTCGCCGAGGAGCTTGACGGCCTGCGCGGTCGGCTCGTCGCCGAGGGCGTCGACGAGGGTCGCGAGCCAGGCGTTCTCGGTGTCGTCGAGGGTCCGTCCGGCCTCTTCGTAACCGGCCTGCTGCAGGCGGCTCGCGGCGAGCAGGGCGAGGTCCAGCTCGCTGCCGACGAACAGGCAGTTGCGGACGAAGTAGCGCGCGGCGCCGTCGTCGGCCTCCTGCATGCGCTCGACGTCGATCGCGGACAGGTCCGACAGCCGTTCGCAGAGCCCCTCGACCAGGGCGGCCTTGGAGCCGAAGTGGTAGAGCAGCCCGCCCTTCGAGACACCGGCGCGCGCGGCGACGGCGTCGAGCGTGGCGGGACGCTCGCCTTCCTCGCACACGATGGCGACGAAGCTGTCGAGGACACGGTCGCGGGCACTGGCCATGCCGAGAGTCTAGGAGCAGTTCCGGGGGGCGCGGACGCCAGCTGCTCCGTGGTCGCCGTGAACGCTCACGAAATGCCGCAGGACCGTTGCTCATCGTTCCGGCACCGGCTAGCGTCGAGCCGACCGTGAAGGTTCACGAGACGACAAGGATCCGCATGTCAGCGCAGACGGCGAACACCGCCACCACCCCGACCTCGACCACCACCGACCGCCCCGGGTGGGCCGTCCTCGGCCCCGGCAGCATCGCCCGACGCTTCCTCTCGCAGCTGCCCGCCAGCGGGGGTGTCCTGGTCGCGGCCGGCAGTTCGTCCGCAGAGCGGGCGCAGGGCTTCGCCGACGAGGCCGCCGGGTTCGGGTTCGCGGACGTGACCGCCGGGACCTACGACGAGGTCCTCGCCGACCCGCGGGTGGACGCCGTCTACGTGTCGACCGTGCACACCGGGCACGCCCGACTCGTGCTCGCCGCACTCGAGGCCGGCAAGGCCGTCCTCTGCGAGAAGCCCCTCGCCGTGAACCACGGCACCGCGATGGCGCTCACCGACGCCGCACGCCAGGCCGGCCTGCCGCTCGTCGAGGCGTTCATGTACCGCTTCCACCCGCAGACCGCGGCGCTGCTCGAGCTGATCCGCGACGGCGTGATCGGCGACGTGACCCACGTCGACGCCTCGTTCGCCTTCCGGACGGGCGAGCGCACCGGTCGCCTGTTCGACGTCGACACCGCCGGCGGCGGGATCCTCGACGTCGGCGGGTACCCGGTGACGATGGCCGCGGCGATCGTGCAGGCCGCAACCGGGGTCGCCGTCGCCGAGCCGGTGGACCTCACCGCCACGGGCACGCTCGGGCCGACCGGGGTCGACGAGTGGACGGTCGCGCAGCTCACCTACAGGGGTGGGACCACGGCGACGGTCCGGACCGGCGTCTTCGTGCAGGACGACAACGCCGTGTCGGTGTACGGCTCGCGCGGTCGCATCGTGCTCACCGACCCGTGGACCCTCGGCGACGACCCCACCATCGAGATCCACACCGTCGACGAACCCCCTCGCTCGCTGTCGTTCGCGGGTGAGCACCCCTACGCCCGAGAAGCCGACGCCACCACCGACGCCCTGCGTGCCGGCGGGGTCGAAGCGGCGCAGATGACCATCGACGAGACCCTCGCCACGGCCCGCACGCTCGACAGGTGGCGCGCGGCGATCGGCCTGCGTTACCCCTTCGAAGCCGAGACCGCCGACATCCCGACGGTGACCGGCCGACCGCTCACCGTGCAGGACGGCAACCCGATGCGCTACGGCGAGGTGCCGGGCGTCGGCAAGCGGATGTCCCGCCTGGTGATGGGTGTCGACAACCAGCCCGACCTGGCACACGCCAGCGCGATCTTCGACCTGTTCGTCGAGCGGGGCGGCAACGTGTTCGACACCGGGTACATCTACGGCGGCGGGGTGCTCGAGGGCAGGCTCGGCAGGTGGATCCAGAACCGGGGGATCCGCGAGGACGTGGTCGTCATCACGAAGGGCGCCCACACCCCGCACTGTGACCCGGAGTCGATCACCCGGCAGCTGCTCGAGAGCCTCGAGCGCCAGGGAACCGACTACGCGGACGTCTACATGATGCACCGCGACAACCCCGACATCCCGGTGGGGGAGTTCGTCGACGTGCTCGACGAGCACCGCCGAGCCGGTCGCATCCGGGTGTACGGCGGCTCGAACTGGACGCCCGCACGGTTCGACGAGGCGAACGCCTACGCACGGGCCAACGGCAAGCACGGGTTCGAGGTGCTCAGCAACCACTTCGGTCTCGCCGAGGCGTACGACGTGCCGTGGGACGGCTGCGAACACGCGACCGATGCGGCATCGAAGGCCTGGCTCGAGGAACGCCAGGTCCCGCTGCTGCCGTGGTCGTCGCAGGCCCGCGGGTTCTTCACCGGCCGCGCGACGCCCGAGGACACCAGCGACGCCGAACTCGTCCGCTGCTACTACTCGGACGACAACTTCGAGCGGCTCCGGCGTGCGCGCGAACTCGGCGAGCAGTTCGGTGTCCCCGCGACGGCGATCGCGCTGGCGTACGTGCTCAACCAGCCGTTCCCGACGTTCCCGCTCTTCGGACCCCGTACGATCGCGGAGGCCCGGTCGTCCATGACCGGCCTCTCCGTCGACCTCTCCCCGGAACAGGTGGCATGGCTGGACCTCCGCGCCTGACCCCGGGCGGCCGCGCGACGATCATCGACGTCGCCGCGGCCGCCGGGGTGTCCCGGCAGACCGTCACCCGCGCGATGAACGGCATGTCCGGCATCAGCGCGGCGACCAAGGACCGCGTGCTCCAGGCCGCGGCTGCGCTCGACTACCGTCCGTCACGGTTCGGCCGCGGGCTCGTCACGGGTGGCGACCACCAGCTCGGGCTCGTCGTCAACGACCTGCGGAACCCCTACGCACCGGCACTCGCCTCCGCGGTGCTCGGCCTGGCCGCCGCCCGCGGGTGGAACGTCATGCTCGCCGACGTCGGGCTCGCGAGCGACTCGGACCGGATGGTGGAGTCCCTCGGCGCGCAGACCGACGTCGTGATCGGCTACCTCGGGTCCCGTGCGCCGGAGTGGATCGAACGGCTCGGCTCGGTCCCGGTCGTCGAGCTCGACCCCTCGGGGCCGGTGACCCGCGCCGCGGTCCGGATCGACCCGACCGCCGCGATCGAGGACCTCGCCGACCACCTCGTCGACGTCGGGGTGAAGCACCCCGTCGTGCTCGACGCCGCTGCCGACGGCGTGCCGAGCCAGCGCGGGGAGCACATGGTCGCGGCACTCCGGCGTCGCGGGTACCTGCCCGACCTCGTCGTCGCGTCCGCACCCACCGCCGAGGCCGGCGCCGGACAGACCGAGCGGATCCTCGCCGAGCACCGGCGGGTGGACGCGGTCCTGGCGTTCAACGACGTGCTGGCCCTCGGCGTGCTGTCGGCCTGCCGTCGTGCCGGCGTCGACGTCCCCGGTGACGTCCGCGTGGTCGGCGTCGACGGCCTGCCGCTCGGGACGCTCGTCGCACCGACGCTCACCACGCTGGCCGTCGATCTCGACGAGGTCGCGGGCCAGGCCCTCGACCTGGCGCTCGGCATGCTCGCGGGCGAGCTGCCGCGCTCGGGAACGGCCGTGGAGCGCACGGTGCGCCACCGGTTGCTGCTCCGCGAATCGGCGTAGGCCCGACGACGCGACCAGTGGACCGACGCAAGGCCCGTGGCGGGACCGCCACGGGCCTCCCGGCCGTCGTCAGTTGCATTTGCAACCAAAACCGTCTGGACGGTACACTAACGGAGTCCTGACGGGGCGCGTGTCCATCCCGCGTCCCGTCTCGTCTGCCCCACGTACCACCCGCCGTCGACCTGGTCCGGCTCGAAGTCCCAGGAGTCCGCCGTGTCCGCACTGCTCACCAGCCCCGTCGCCACCCGCGTCACCGGGAGCCGCGCCCGACGGTTCCTGGCGCTCGCCGTGCTCATGCTGCCGGTCCTGCTCATCTCGGTCGACAACACCATCCTGAGCTTCGCGCTGCCGTCGATCAGTCGCGCGTTGAACCCGGACGCCACCACGCAGCTCTGGATCGTGGACGCGTACCCGCTGGTGCTCGCCGGCCTGCTCGTCGTGATGGGCAGCATCGGTGACCGCATCGGCCGACGGCGGATCCTGGTGATCGGCGCGACCGGCTTCGCACTGTTCTCGGTGGCCGCGGCCTTCGCGACCGACGCCTGGATGCTCGTCGCGGCCCGGATCGCGATGGGCGTGTTCGGCGCGATGCTCATGCCGGCCACGCTCTCGATCATCCGCAACGTGTTCGTGGACGCGGGGGAGCGGCGGATGGCGCTCGCCGTCTGGTCGACGATGTTCGCCGCCGGCAACGCGCTCGGCCCGCTCGTCGGCGGCGCGCTGCTCGCGCACTTCCACTGGGGCAGCGTGTTCCTCGTCGCGGTGCCGATCCTCGTGCTCATGCTCGTCGGCGTGCCGTTCTGCGTGCCGGAGTCCCGCGACCCGATGCCCGGGCCGGTCGACCTGCCGAGCATGTTCCTGTCCCTCGGCGCGCTCGCACCCATCGCGTGGGCCATCAAGTCGGTCGTGCACCCCGAGGAGCGCGGCCTCGCGGTCGCCATGCTCGCGGTCGGTGTCGTCTGCGGCATCGCGTTCGTCCGTCGGCAGCTGCGGTCCCGCACGCCGATGCTCGACCTGCGGCTGTTCCGCAGCACCGCCTTCACGGGCAGTGTGCTGATGAACCTGGCGGCGATGTTCTCGCTCACCGGTTTCCTGTTCTTCATCGCCCAGCACCTGCAGCTCGTGGCCGGGCTCGACCCGTTCGCATCCGGCGTCGTGCTCATCCCGGGGTCGGTCCTGACCATCGTCGCCGGGCTCGCGGTCGTGCCGATCGTGGCGCGTGTCGCCCCGCGCTGGGTCGTGTCGGTCGCGCTGCTGTTCTCGGCGGCGGCGTACGCCCTCGTCGCGGTCCTCGGACACCACGCCTCCATCGCCGCCCTGGCGTTCGCGTTCGTGCTGCTCGGCATCGGGATCGGGGCGTCCGAGACGGTGACGAACGACCTCATCATCTCGACGGCTCCGGCGGACAAGGCGGGTGCGGCGTCGGCGATGTCCGAGACGGCGTACGAGATCGGGGCCGTGCTCGGGACCGCGGTGCTCGGCACGATCCTGGCGACGACCTACCGGGCGCACGTCGTGGTGCCCGACGGGCTGTCCTCGGCGGCGCACGTCGCGGCGCAGGAGACCCTCGGGGGCGCGGTCGCCGCGGCGGGGCAGCTCGGCGGCAGCGCCGGGCAGGTGCTGCTCGAGTCGGCGCGGGCGGCCTTCGACTCCGGCGTGACGATCACGGCGGGCGTCGCCGCGGTGCTCATGGTGGTGGCGGCCGCGGGTGCGCTCGTCATGCTCAAGCGCCGCTGAGCGGCCGCGCGGGCGCGCTGCTGGTGCGAGCTGCGCTTCGTGAGCTGTGCTTCGGGAGCTGCGCTTCGTGAGCAGGAATGGTCGGGTCGCCGTGCGTGACCCGACCATTCCTGCTCACGAAGCGCCGCCACGGCGCGCCCGGCCGCGCCCGAACCTGTGAATCATTGACCTCAACCAGGGTTCAGGTCATACGTTGGGTGACAGCCGCCGAGTGACGGCAGCCCCTCCCGAAGGAACGACCACGATCACCATGCCCGACGAAGCACCGGCAACCATCGCCGACGCGTACAAGTCCGCCTTCCGCGGGCACCCTGCTGGCGTCGCCGTCATCACGGCCGAAGGCCCGGACGGACCGACCGGCCTCACCGCCTCGAGCGTCGCGAGCGTGGCCGTCGACCCGCCCGTGCTGGTCTTCTCGCTCTCGACGAACTCCGGCTCGGCCGGGGTCGTGCTCGGTGCGCCGTTGTTCGTCGTGCACCTGGTCGACTCCCTCGGGGTCGCACTCGCCAAGCGCTTCGCGTCGACCGGCAGCCCGGCCGCCGACGACCCGATCTGGGGCACCCTGCCGTCCGGCGACCGCTACCTGCCGAGTGCGGCGAGTGCGCTCCGCTGCCGACCGCTGTCGACGACGCCCATCGGCAGCTCGACCGTCGTCGTGGCCGAGGTGCTCGACATCATCGTCGGTGCCGACCGCGGCGAGCCGCTGGTCTACCACAACCGGGAATTCCACTCCCTCACCGATCGTTCCCGGCTCTCGTGAGCCGCGGAGCCGCGTCCACAACCCACTGATCGAAAGGACCTCACATGGCTGAGTACACCCTGCCGGAACTGCCGTACGACTACGCCGCGCTCGAGCCGCACATCAGCGGCAAGATCATGCAGCTGCACCACGACAAGCACCACCAGGCCTACGTGACCGGTGCCAACACCGCGCTCCAGCAGCTCGGCGAGGCCCGTGAGTCCGGCAACTTCGGCGCGATCAACAAGCTCGAGAAGGACCTCGCGTTCCACCTCGGTGGCCACGTGAACCACTCGATCTTCTGGACCAACCTCGGCCCGGACACGAAGGTCCCCGAGGGCGAGCTCGCCGCGGCGATCGACGAGTTCTTCGGTTCGTTCGAGAAGTTCCAGGCGCAGTTCGCCGCCGTCGCGAACGGCATCCAGGGCTCCGGCTGGTCCGTGCTGGCCTGGGACACCGTGGGCCAGAAGCTCACCACGTTCCAGCTCTTCGACCAGCAGGGCAACATCCCGTTCGGTCTCGTCCCGATCTTCATGCTCGACATGTGGGAGCACGCCTTCTACCTCGACTACCTGAACGTCAAGGCGGACTACGTCAACGCCGTCTGGAACATCGTCGACTGGGAGAACGTCGCCGCTCGTTTCGAGAACGCGAAGTCGCAGCGGTTCGTCACGCTCTGATCCGCGTCGGCGGGTCACCACGGTGACCACCTGACGAACGGGAGGCACGGTGCCAGCTGGCACCGTGCCTCCCGTTCGTGGTCCGGGTTCCGTTCCGGACCGCACGCCGTCACCGGGTCCGCGACCGGTCCTCGGACGCGGGCACGGTCGCGCGCAGCGCGCGGTCGGCGCCGGTCGTGCTCGAAGCCAGGTCGTGGGCGATGCGACGCAGTGCGGCGTCGGCCTCGGTGTGCGCGCGGTCGACGAGCGCGCTCCACTGGGCTCCGCGGGCGGCCATCACCGTGTCCTGGGCCGCACGTTCGGCGAGAACGGGGTCGGCACCGTGCGCCCGGCACCACGCCCGGATGGCCGCCACGTGGCAGCGGTGCGCACGGCGCTGGCGGTCCCGCCCGTCGAGGGACTCGACCGAACCGAGTTCGAAGGTGAGTCGCGCGGCCAACGCGCGGTGTGGGTCGTCGAGCCCGCCGAAGGCCGCGACCAGGTGATCGGCGAGGGCGTCCGCGTCGGCGTCGGGGTCGAGCGTCGCCACCGGACGTGCGGCCGCCAGGTGTTCGACGACTGAGTCGATCAGGGCTTCGCGTGAGCCGAAGTGGTAGACGACGGGGTAGGCGCTCGTCCCGAGCACGCGGCCGAGGCCCCGGACCGTGACGTCCTCGATCTTGGTCTCGACGAAGTGGTCGACCACCTTCTCGAGGATCGCGGGTTTGCGGGTGGGGTCGGGCTTCCTGGGCATGGCATCTCCGTCGTCGGGGCGGTGGTCGCGCGACCGCCCACATACTAGCAGCCGGTATTTCAGTGGCACCATGGTCGCCGTGTGTGATCCCTCCGCGAAACCTCCGTTTTCACCGATAGAAACGGAGAAAAACTCGGCTACGGGTACACTGTTTCGGATGTCTATGCCGTACGAGGGCGCTCCGCCGCCGTCCCGGCCCGAGGGGACCCGCGCCGGACGGGTGGTCACGGGCCGACGTCGTGGCGCCGGAAAACGCTTCCTGGTCGTCGGCGACGTCCTGGACGGTGTCCTCGTGCACACCACCGCACACCGGATCGGGGTCCACGACCCCGCTGCGGAGATCCGTCACCGTCCGACCGGCGCCGGTGGCAACACGGCCACCTGGCTCGGCTGGCTCGGGGCCGAGGTCGACGTCGTCGCGCGGGTCGGGGTCGACGACGTCTACCGCCACGAGCGCGCGCTCGAGGACGCCGGGGTCCGCGCCCACCTGCGGTACGACGCGATGACGTCCACCGGGGTCGTCGTCTCGGTCCGCAACGGCCACGGTCGCACCGCGATGTCCGACCCGGCCGCGAGCGGGAAGATCAGTGCCGCCGACGTCCCGCCGTCGGTGGTCGCCCGCGCCGACATCGTGCACCTGACCGGGGCCGCCATGCTCGGCGGTGGGGCCGACCGGCTCGCCGACCTGGTGGCGTGCGCCCGGACGGGGCCGGCGCGCGTGGCGGTGGACCCATCGTCGGTGGCGGTGATCGAGACGATCGGTGCCGACCGGTTCCTGCAGGCCCTGCGGGGCGTCGACGTGCTCTTCCCCGACCAGCACGAGGCGCTCGCCCTCGGTGGGGGCGACGACCTCGACGCCGCGGTGCGGCGGTTGACGGAGCACGTCCCACTGGTCGTCGTCACGGCGGGGGCCGACGGCGCGCTCATCGGACGCCGGGGCCGCAGCGTCCACCGGGTCCCCGCGACACCGGCGACCGTCGTCGACACCATCGGCGCCGGGGACGCCTTCGTCGCCGGGTTCGTCCGTGCGTGGGCGACGGATCCGGTCCGCGTCGGTGCGGCAGCCCGCGAGGGCACCCGGGTCGCCGCGCGGGCACTCGGCTTCGTGGGCGGTCGACCGCCGGTCTGAGCCGACGGGTTCTCGGTCGGCACCCCCGGGTCAGGGCTCCGTCGGGTCAGTGCCCGGTCAGCGCTCCGTCGGGTCAATGCTCCGACGGTTCGGGGACGACGTTCAGGGTCTGGACGCGCCCCGCGGCGGCGGGCGCGAGCCGGATCTCGACGCGCAGTCGCCCGCAGGTGCCGGGGAGCCACCAGCGCAGGTGCGACGGTGCCGCCGAGTACTCGGACACCGGTGCGGCACCGAGGTCGGCGCCGACGTCCGCGACGGCCTGCGCCACCGCCCGCCGTCGGCGGTCGTAGGGCACGTCCATGGCCACGTTCGGTGTGCAGATGGCGTCCGCCAGGTCGTCGCTCCAGTCGGCCAGGAGGCGCGTCACGGCGGCCTGGGCGGCTCGCGTCGCGCGGGTGGTCGCCGCCACCCCGCTGGTCGCTCCGGCCACGTCGGTGCCGGCTTCCGCCGGGTCGGGTGCCCGGGCCGTCAGTGCCGCGTCGAGCACGAGGTCGTGCGCCTGCTGCGCGGCCGCGGAGACCTTGGCCTGCGTCGCGTTCTCGAACGCGACGACCCCGAGGCCGTCGCGCACGGACCACCGCATGTGCGCGGAGAAGCCCGGGTAGCCGCCGGAGTGCGAGACGAGCTCGCCGAAGCGGTCGTCCTGCTCGACGAACAGCCCGAAGCCGTACGCCGTCGCGCGGGCCGAACCCGGGACGACGGACGACGGGACGACCCGCATCGCCTGCTGCATGAGCCGGCGATCGGCGGGGGAGACCGGGCCGGGTTCCGGCGCTGCGGAGAACGCCGAACCGAGGTGCGTCGCCCAGCGCGCCAGGTCGCGGACGGTCGAGAAGAGCCCGCCGATCGACGAGAACGCGCCGGGGCCCGTCATCGGCAGGGGTTCCCAGTCGCCCTCGTGTCCGCGGACACCGGTGACGACGAACCCGGTGGACTCGTCGGCGCTGAACACCGTGTCGGTGAGCCCGAGGGGACGGAGCACGGTCTCGTCGGCGGCCACGGTGAAGGGCCGCCCCGTCACGACGGCGACGACCCGGCCGAGCAGGGCGTAGCCGAGGTTCGAGTAGGCGAAGCGGGTGCCGGGCAGCGAGTCGAAGAGGAGGCCGCCGCGCAGGACCTCGTCGAGCTCGGCGTCCGAGATCGACTCCTGCCGGTCGGCCCAGGGATCGTCGGTGGGGAAGCCCGCCGACATCGTCAGCAGCATCCGCACCGTGGGGACGGGGGAGTCCGGGGTCGGCAGGGTGACGGCGCCGAACGCCGGCACGAAGTCGGTGATGGGCGCGTCGAGATCGAGCGCACCTCGTGCGACGAGGGTCAGCAGGGTCGCGGCGGTGACGCTCTTGGTGCAGGATGCGATGCGGTAGACGGTGTCGGCGTCCGGCCGCCGGCCGTCGCCGCGGTCGCCGTGCCCACCGGACGCGACGAGTCCGGAACGGTCGAACACGCCCCACACGCTGCTCGGCGAGATGCCCTGTTCGACACGAGCACGGAACAACTCGTCGACCTGGTCGACGACGGCGGCGACCGCGGGGCGCGACCCGGTCACGATCGCCGCATCCGTTCGTAGGCGTCGAGCGCCCGCTGCCGCGACGCCTTCAGGTCGACCATCGGCTCGGGGCGCAGCTCGTCGGCGGGGACCCAGCGGTGGACGTACTCGCGGTGCGGGTCGAAGCGCTCGAGTTGCCGGTCGGGGTTGAAGACCCGGAAGTACGGGGCGGCGTCGAAGCCGGAGCCCGCGACCCACTGCCAGTTCGCCGCGTTGTTGGCGGGGTCGGCGTCGACCAGGGTGTCCCAGAACCACTGTTCCCCGACTCGCCAGTCGACGAGCAGGTTCTTCACGAGGAAGCTCCCGGCCGCCAGCCGCACCCGGTTGTGCATGGCGCCGCTGTGCCAGAGCTCACGCATGCCCGCGTCGACCAGGTCGAAGCCGGTCAGGCCCTGCCGCCAGCGGTCGAGCTCGGCAGCTTCCGGGTCACGCCACGGGAACGCGTCGAAGTTCCGACGGACGTTGACGGTGGCGATGTCGTCACAGTGGAAGTACTCGTTCCAGTTGAACTCCCGCCATGCCAGCTGCCGGAGGAACGCGGCGGCGTTCTGGCGCTGCGCGGGTTCGAGCCGCTCGTGCAGGCGGTGCCACACCTGGTACGGGCTGATCTCGCCCCACCGCAGGAACGGCGACAGGCTGCTGGTGGCTTCCATCGCGGGCTCGTCGCGCTGGTCGTAGTCCTCGAGCGCGTGCTCGACGAAATGCTCGAGCTGCTGCTGGGCGCCGTGCTCACCCGGGGTCCAGGCGTCACGGAGCCCGCCGGCCCAGTCGGGCTTCGTCGGCAGCAGTGCCCAGTCGGCCAGGGCATCACCGGTGACGTCGGCCGCAGCGGGCAGGTCGTCGGGGTCGGGCAGGGGGTGGCGCGGTTCGGGCAGAGCCTGGACGGCGTTCCAGAACGGGGTGAAGACCTTGTACGGCTCGCCCTGCCCGGTGAGCACGGTCCACGGTTCCCAGAGCAGGTTCGCGGCGAAGCTGTGCGCCTCGACGCCACGGTCGTGCAGGGCCGCCTTGATGCCGGCGTCGATGTCCCGCTCGACGGCGCCGTACCGACGGTTCCAGTACACGGCGTTCGCCCCGGTGTCGGCGACGAGCTGGTCGATGACCGTCGCCGCGGCACCGCGTCGGAGGACCAGCCGGGAACCGCGCTCCTGCAGGTCGGCGTCGAGGGCGGTCAGCGATTGGTGCAGCCACCAGCGGCTCGCGGCACCGATCGGACGGAGCCCCGGCGACTGCTCGTCGAGGACGACCACCACCGTGACGTCGCCACCGTGGTCGATCGCCGCACGGAGCGCGGGGTTGTCCGACAGCCGCAGGTCGTCACGGAGCCAGACGATCGCGCCGGTCACACCGTCGCCGCATCCGGAGCGGCCACCGGGCGGGTCGTCGACCGCCGGCCCGGTGCAGTGCCGACCGCCAGCCGGAGCTTCGTGCAGAGTTCGGTGAGGGTGCGCAGTTCGGGGTCGGACAGCCCGGCACCGACCTGCTGCGCGATGCTCGCCGCGTGCTGCACGGCGACCTGCCGGTAGACGTCGAAGCCGTGGGGGGTCAGCGCCACGATCACACCGCGGGCGTCGGTGGGGTCCGGCTGCTTCTCGACGATGCCGCGGGCGAGGAGTCGGTCGACCAGGCGGCTGACGCTCGGCTGGGTGAGGAGCAGGTGCCCGGTGAGGTCGCGCATCCGGCAGCGGCGGCCGGGCTGGGTCGACAGGTTGAAGCAGACGTCGTACTCGTTGAACGAGATCTCGTCGCCGGGGAAGTCCGCGTTGAGACTCCGCATCACGGCGACCTGGGCGCGGAAGAGCGCTTCCCAGGCGGCGACGGCGGTCGCCTTCTCACTGCGGCGTGTCTCGCTCACGTTCGCGTTCCCTCCGGTCGTACGGTCTGACCACACTACCGACGGGGTCCGACAGGAGCCGGGCGACATGCACGAGGGCCGGCCGCCTGTCGGCGACCGGCCCTCTCCCTTGCACCAAGAGTTTCCTGCAATCACATTCCGCAGGCGGTGCCACAGCAAACACCGTCTGCACCACCGACTGTATAACGAAGCGGTAACGGCGCGCCAGCCTCTCCGCGGCCGGTTCGCTGCGAGTTCACCAAGAGCAGTCGATCAGGTTCAGAAGAGGTCGGGCGACGGGGTCGACGCGTACCGCACGGCGACGTCCGCGTGCCGGTCGAAGCGGTAGCCGACGCCGCGCACGGTGCGGACGATCTCCTCGAACGCGCCGAGCTTGGAGCGGAGCCGACGCACGTGCACGTCAATGGTGCGCTCGTTCGGGGTCTCGTCCTCGCCGTCCGACCAGAGGCCCTCGATGATCGCGGAACGGTCGACGGTCTGGCCCTCGCGGAGGACCAGGAACTGCAGGAGTTCGAACTCCTTGTAGGTCAGGGGTGCCGCTTCGCCGTCGAGGGTCACGCGCTTCCGCGAGATGTCGATGACGACACCGGTCTCCTCGGGCTCGGGCTTCTCGGCCTGCTTGCGGGCGGCCACCGCGGAGCGGTCCTGCAGGGCGAGCCGGACGACGTCGACGTCACGGCCACCGGAGTGCTCGGCGGCGACGGCGACGGCCGCGTAGGTCTCGGACGACGGGACGAGCTGCGCGGTGAGGGCCTTCAGCTGCTCGACCACCGCGGCCAGGGTCGTGCCGGCGGCTGCGGCCTTCGCTTCGTCGATCCCGACGTACAGGGCGAAGCCGCGGGCCTCGGTGCCCTCGGGGAGCGCGCGGTTCCGCTGCGGTGCGACCACGGGGCTCGTCGGCACGGTGGCCGGTCCGGTGGCTGCCGGGGAGGCCGGGCGCGGGCGGATCGGCGTCACGGTGCCGAGGTCGGTCGGGGCCGGTGCGGTGCGGAGCGCGGTGCGGGGCTGGGCGATGGTGAGCGACATGGTGGTTCTCCGGGCGGTGTAGCCGGTGCGCGGGTGGCGCGGCGGCCGGTGTCGAATGCGTCATCCCGGGTACGGCGGTACGCCGATGTGCCCTGCGGTCCTGCTGCGGACCGGGGCCGACCCGGGGGAACGGGAGACAGACCTCGTGACGTGGTGCGCGTCGCCGACGGTGTCCGTCACCCGGGGATCACGCGCTCGCGACGGGGGTGGTGTCGCGGGGGATCCGGCTGGAACGGGTGCCGATCAGGCACACATTCGACAACGCATGACCGGCATGGTCGGCATCATCACGCCGACGGTCCCCACTGCCCCTGCGGAGGAGCACGCCTCGGAGAGGACGCGGGTGGACACGGTTGCAGTCATGTGACGAGTATCTGCGGTATACCAACGCGGTGTCAACCGTCCGCACGGACGGTGCGGTGGGCGCGACCGCCCGGGCGTCGAGTGCCACGCCCGTTCTTTCCCATTGCGCACGCGATGGAAAGTCGAATCGGGCGTACCGGGTCGAAAGAAACGACCTGGTACGCCCGGAACGGGCAG
>NZ_MJGL01000056.1:124248-131368 GCF_001864855.1 Curtobacterium sp. MCBA15_005 | reverse complement strand
CAGGTACGCCCGGAACGGGCGGGTGCGGTGGGCGCGACCGCACGGACGACAGGAGGCGCGGTGCCAACCGGCACCGCGCCTCCTGTCCGAGACGTGTCGGGTCTGCGCTACTCGGCCAGGCCGTAGAGGCGGTCGCCGGCGTCGCCGAGGCCCGGGACGATGTACCCGTTCTCGTCGAGCTTCTCGTCGAGCGCACCGAGGACGATCGAGACGTTGCGGTCGCCGACGGCCTGCTCGACCATGGCGAGCCCCTCGGGGGCACCGAGGATGCACACGCACGTGACCTCCTGCGCACCGCGGGCGAACAGGAAGTCGATCGCGGCGGCGAGGGTGCCACCGGTCGCGAGCATCGGGTCGAGCACGAAGCACTGCCGACCGGACAGGTCGTCGGGCAGGCGCTCGGCGTAGGTCTGCGGCTCGAGCGTCTGCTCGTTGCGGGCCATGCCGAGGAAGCCGACCTCTGCCGTCGGGACGAGCTTGACGATGCCCTCGAGCATGCCGAGCCCGGCGCGGAGGATCGGGACGACGAGCGGCCGCGGCTTGGCGATCGCGACGCCCATGGTGTGCGCCACCGGCGTGTCGATCGGCGTCGCCGTGACCCGGACGCCCCGCGTGGCCTCGTACGCGAGGAGCGTGACGAGCTCCTCGGTCAGGGCGCGGAACGTGGGGGAGGGCGTCGTACGGTCGCGGAGCACCGAGAGCTTGTGGGTGATGAGCGGGTGGTCGGCGACGTGGACTCGCATAAGGTCGAGCCTAGCGTGCCGCCGACCGTCAGGAGGTCCCGTGGAGGAGCCCGCAGCCCGCCCGTTCGTCCCGGCGATGGAGCGTGCGCTCGACGAGGCCCGACGGTGCCTGGAGACCGACGACGTGCCGGTCGGCGCGGTGGTGCTCGACCGCGACGGCGTCGTGGTCGCCACCGGCCGGAACGAGCGCGAGGCGCGGCAGGACCCGACGGCCCACGCCGAGGTCCTGGCGCTGCGTGCTGCGGCGGCGGTGACGGGGGACTGGCACCTCGAGGAGCACACGCTCGTGGTGACGCTCGAGCCCTGCCCGATGTGCGCCGGCGCCGTCATGGCCGCACGCGTGCCCCGAGTCGTGTTCGGCGCGTGGGACCCGAAGGCCGGCGCCAGCGGCAGCGTCTACGACATCGCCAGGGACCGCCGGCTGCCGCACCGCTCCGAGGTCATCGGGGGCGTGCTCGAGCAGGCGTGTGCCGAGCTGCTCGACGACTTCTTCAGTCCGCGGCGAGGATGACGATCGCCTCGGTCGGCGGCTGCGGCCCGGTGCGCAGGACGTCGGGTTCGACGTAGATCACCCGGGCGATCGGCACGGCGCTCCGCACACGCTGCTCGACGGTGTCGATGCCGGCGGCGACGTCACCGAGCCGGCGGTCCCCGTCGACGGCGACCTTCACGCCGACCATCAGCTCGTCCGGTCCGAGGTACAGGGTCTTCAGGTGGATGATCGCGTCGACCTCGGGGCCGTCGAGCACCGCCTGCTTGATGCGCTCGACGTCGGCGGCGGTCGCGCCCTCGCCGACGAGCAGGCTCTTCGTCTCGATGCCGAGCACCACCGCGACCGCGATGAGCAGCGCCGCGATGAGCATCGTGCCGATCGCGTCGAACACCCCGTTGCCGGTGATCGCCGTCAGGCCGACGCCGAACAGGGCGAAGACCAGGCCGAGCAGGGCCGCGGTGTCCTCGAGCATCACGACGGGCAGCTCGGGGGCCTTCGCACGGCGCACGAACTGCACCCAGCTCTGCGAACCCTTCTGCGGTCGGGCCTCGTGCAGGGCGGTGCGGAGCGAGAAGCCCTCGAGACCGATGGCGATGACGAGCACGACGAGGGGGAGCCACCAGTTTTCGAGCGGGTGCGGGTGGGCGAGCTTCTCGATGCCCTCGTAGAGCGAGAAGACACCGCCGACCGAGAACAGGATGATGGAGACGACGAACGCGTACACGTAGCGTTCACGCCCGTAGCCGAAGGGGTGTTCCTGGTCCGCCGCTCGCCGGGCCTTGCGGCCACCGAGCAGCAGCAGGAGCTGGTTCGCGGAGTCGGCCAGGGAGTGCACGCCCTCGGCCAGCATCGACGCCGATCCGCTGATCGCCGCCGCGATGAACTTCACGATCGCGATGCCGATGTTGGCACCGAGTGCGGCGAAGATCGCCTTCGTGCCTCCGGAAGCGCTCACAGCTGTCCCCTTCTCGTGGTCTGCGACACGATCCTAGGCGGGTCGCGTCGGTAGGGTCGGGAGCATGACGATCGACCTGCCCCGCACCGCCCTGCTCGGCGTCGGCTCCATGTCCGGCGCGGTCCTCGACGGCCTGCTCGCCGCGGGACTCGACCCGGCCACCGTGACCCTCACCACGAAGTCGGAGGCGTCCGCCGCTGCCCACCGGGAGCGCGGCCTCGACGCCACCGCGAGCGACACCGACCCCGACGCCAACCGGGCGGCCGTCCGTGGCGCGGCCCTCGTCGTGGTCGGCGTGAAGCCGTACATGATCGCGGACCTGCTCGACGAGGTCGCCGACGACCTGGAGCCCGGTGCCGTCCTGGTCAGCGTCGCCGTCGGCACCACCACCGCGAGCATGGAAGCTCGGGTGCCCGCCGGCGTCCGCGTCGTCCGTGCCCTGCCGAACACCCCGATCGGCGTCGGCCACGGCGTCACCGGCATCAGCGCGGGCACCTCGGCCGACGCCGAGGCCGTCGCACTGGCGTCGTCGGTGTTCACCGCCTCGGGCGAGGTCATCGAGGTGCCGGAGGCGCAGCTCGACGCACTGTCCGCCGTGTCCGGGTCCGGCCCCGCCTACGTCTTCCTGCTGGTCGAGCAGTGGCAGCGTGCCGCCGAGGAACTCGGGTTCACCCACGAGCAGGCGGCGACGATGGTGCAGGGCACCGTCCGCGGCGCGGTCGAGCTGCTCGAGCGGTCGGGCCGTGAGCCCGCAGACCTGCGCCGTGCGGTGACGAGCCCGAAGGGCACGACGGAGCGTGCCGTCGCGGTGCTGCAGGACGCCGACCTGGCGGACACGCTGCTGCGCGCGTCGCGTGCCGCGATCGCGCGTGCCGAGGAGATCGCCGCGTCGTAGACGCACACCGCGTCGTGGACGTAGCCACAGTGCGGACGGGAGGCCCGGGGCGACGCCGCCACGGGCCTCCCGTCCGTCCGGTGGTCGCTACTCGTACGCGGCGAAGCGCTCCAGATCGGTCTCGGAACCCGAGACGATGATGACGTCGTCCTCACCGATGACGCTGTCCGGCGTCGCCGGCACGAACGGGTTGCCGGGCGGCTTGATGCCGAGCACGGTCAGGCCGAAGCGGGTGCGGATCACGGTGGTGGCGAGGTCCTTGCCGCGGACCGCGCGCGGCGGGAACATCTTGACCACGGCGAAGTCGTCGTCGAACTCGATGAAGTCGAGCATCCGGCCGGAGACCAGGTGCGCCGTGCGCTCGCCGGCCTCGCGCTCGGGGTAGACGACGTGGTTGGCGCCGATGCGGGACAGGATCGTGCCGTGCGAGCGGCTGATCGCCTTCGCCCAGATCTGGGGGACGCCAAGGTCGACCAGGTTCGCCGTGATGAGCACGCTCGACTCCAGGTCGCTGCCCGTGCCGACGACGGCGATGGCGAAGTCCTGCGCGCCGATCTGCCGGAGTGCGTCGATGTCGGTCGCGTCCGCCTGCACCGCGTGGGTGACCCGGTCGGACCACTTCTGCACCAGTCCGGCGTCGGTGTCGACGACGAGCACCTCGCGGTCCTGGCGTTCGAGCTGCCCGGCGGTGGCGGCTCCGAAGCGACCGAGCCCGATGACGAGGACGGGAGCGTCGTGACTGATGGCACCGTGCTGGTGCGACGAACGGGTGCGGTCAGCCAACGATCGGCCTCTCCTCGGGACGGCGGAACAATTGCCGGCTCTGGCTGGCGGCCAGGGCAGCGGCGATGGTCACTGTACCGACCCGGCCGAGGAACATGGTGGCGGCGAGCACGTACTTGCCCGATTCCGGCAGGTTCGCGGACACGCCGGAGGACAGACCGCTGGTCGAGAACGCCGAGATCACCTCGAACAGCACACGGTCGAGCGAGTCGTCGGTGATCTGCAGGAGCACCACGGTCGCGACCGCCACGATCGTCGCTCCCCACAGCACGATGGCCACCGCGACGCGCAGGACGTCGCTCGGGATCCGGCGACCGAAGGCCTCCATGCTCTGGCGGCCGCGCGCCTCGGCGACCGCGGCCAGGAACAGCACCGCGAGGGTCGTCACCTTGATGCCGCCGGCCGTCGAGGCGGATCCGCCACCGATGAACATGAGCATGTCCGTCACGAGCAGGCTCGAGCCGTTGAGCTGGTCGAAGTCGACGAGCGAGAAGCCTCCGGAGCGGGTCATCGTCGACAGGAAGAGCGCCTGGAACGCGGTGCGCCCGGCTCCTTCTTCGCCGAAGGTCGTCGGGTTCGACGCCTCGAGTGCGGTGTAGACGACCGCGCCGCCGAGGAGCAGGACCGCGCTCGTCGCCAGGGTGAGCTTGACGTGGATCGGCCAGCGCCGCGGGGTGCGCAGCTGCTTCGTCAGGGCGCGGATCACCGGGAACCCGATGGACCCCGCCACGACACCGATCATGAGCAGCGTCAGGAACCAGTAGTCGTGGGCGAACGGGTCGAGGCCGTCGGCGTTCGGCGAGAACCCGGTGTTCGTGAAGGCCATCGCCGCGTAGTAGAAGGAGTCGCCGACCGCGGTCCAGAACGGGATGCCGGCGATGAGCACCGACGGCAGGAGCAGCAGGCCGAGGACGATCTCGATCGACAGGGTGCTCACCGCCACCGTCGCGAGCAGGGTGCCGACCTCGCCGAGCCGGACGGCCTGCCCCTCGGGCACGGCGCCGTGGTGGGTGCGGAGCGGGTTCGAGTCGCCGGCCGCCATGAGCTTCGCGCGCAGGCCGAGCTTCCGGGTGACGAACAGGCCGAGGATCGACGCGAAGGTCAGGACCCCGACGGCACCGATCTGGGTGCCGATGACCACCAGGACCTTGCCGAACACCGACCAGTGCGTCGCCATGTCGACCGTGGACAGCCCGGTGACGCAGACCACCGACGCCGCGGTGAAGAGGGCGTCCGCGAAGTGGGTGCTGCTGCGGTCCGCTGTGGCCCACGGCGTCATGAAGAGCACCGTGAACAGGAAGATCAGCGCGATGAACACGACGATCGCCAGTCGGGACGGCGACGAGCGCAGCACCGTCGCGATCCGGCTCGCTCGCCGTCGGCCGACACTCACGTGGTGCGGGATCGGCTCGGTTCGGTCGAGCATGCGTATGCCTCCGAGGACATGGGCCGGGACGGTTCGTCATGGTACATCCGTGGTGCCCCGGCTAGCCTTGCCCCATGGCCGACATCTTCTCCGTCGTGGCGGATCCGACCCGGCGCGAGCTGCTCGGCACGCTGTTGTCCGCCTACGGTTCGGACGTCACCGGCGGGGAGCTCAGCGTCGGCCAGCTCGTCGAACGCCTCGGGGTCAGCCAGCCCACGGTGTCGAAGCACCTGCGTGTCCTGCGCGACATCGGGCTCGTCACCAGTCGCGAAGAAGGGCAGCACCGCTACTACCGGCTCGACCCGGAGCCGCTCGTGCACCTGGAGGACTGGGTCCTGCCGTTCACGGGCGCGGTCGACGCCGACGGCACCCCGGCCACCACCGCGTGGACGCCGGACGGCCAGCCCGTGTCGATCCGCCGGAACGGCACGGCCGGCAAGGCGACCGTCGAGGTGGGCACCGAACTCGGCCGTGTGATGGCCGAGGCGTCGTACCGGGCCACCGCGGCGATCTCCGGAGCGCAGCAGGGCTGGGAGCGCGTCGTCGACCGCAGCCGCAAGCGCTTCACCCGGCGGGGCGACGAGGACTGAGTCCGCGGCGATTCCGGTGCGCACCGGCCGCGGACTGATCCTGGACACCGGGTCGCAGGCGCCTCTACAGTTGCCACTGACCACACAGGTCACACCACTCCCGTGCGCAGCGCGCGTGCGAGCCCCGAAGGCGGACCATGACCGGCAGTTTCGACGACGTGCGCTTCCTCACCGTCGCTGAGGTCGCCGAGATGATGCGCGTCTCGAAGATGACCGTGTACCGGATGGTGCACGCCGGTGAGCTCCCCGCCATCCGCTTCGGCCGCTCCTTCCGTGTCCCCGAGTCGGCCGTCGCCGACGTGCTGCGCGGTGGCGTGGCGGACGTCGGCTGAGCGCGCGTTCGACATCACAGCGGGCAGCCGGTAGACTCGGGCAGGTTGATTTTCCGCGGTCTCTTCGGCCCGGTGTCCGTACATCAGCATCAGTCCGAGCGAGGTCCACATGGGTTCTGTCATCAAGAAGCGTCGTAAGCGCATGGCGAAGAAGAAGCACCGCAAGCTCCTTCGCAAGACGCGTCACCAGCGCCGCAACAAGAAGTAGACCCTCACAGGTCTGCGCAGGTCGGAGGACCTGCACGAGAAGCCCCGGCTCGCCGGGGCTTTCGCGTTCCCGGACTACGCTGGGACCATGCCCGCAGTGACGTTCCTGACGAAGCCCGGATGCCACCTCTGCGACGACGCCCGGCCCGTGGTCGAACGCGTCGTCGCCGACCACCCGGGGGTCACCCTGCAGGAACGCTCGATCCTCGACGACGACGCCCTCCGCCAGGAGTACGCGGAGGACATCCCCGTCGTGCTGATCGACGGGCGCGTCCACAGCAACTGGCACGTCGACGCCGACCGGCTCGCACGTGCGCTCGAGAAGGCCGAGGCCCGCGCATGATCTCCCACGTCGTCTCCTGGTCCCTGCGGACCGACCTCGACCGCACCGCGTCGATCGCCCGCATCCGCGAACTCCTGACCGGTCTGGTCGGCACCGTCGAGTCGATCCGCTCGCTCGAGGTCGTCGAGAACGTCGCCTACCCGGACAAGAACCACGACGTCGCCGTCGTCGCCAGCTTCGACGACCTCGCCGGGCTCGATGCGTACCAGGTGCACCCGGAGCACCAGGCCGCGGCAGCGGCGATCCGCGAACTGGTCACGGCGCGGGCCGCCATCGACTGGCAGAGCTGAGCCGGGCCTCCAGTCCGAGCGCTCGTCGCTTCGCGTCGCGCGCTTCGTGAGCAGCAATGGTCG
>NZ_MJGL01000056.1:114666-123617 GCF_001864855.1 Curtobacterium sp. MCBA15_005 | reverse complement strand
CGACCATTGCTGCTCACCATGTGCGCGGCGGCGCCGCGCAGCGCGGGACCTACGGGGTCAGGCGCGTCGGGCCACGGAACAGGTACGTGACCTCGCGGATCGACGGCTCACCGAGCATGAGCATCAGCACGCGCGCGAGGCCCATGCCGAAGCCGCCGTGCGGCGGCACGCCGTAGCGGAAGAAGTCGAGGTACCAGCCGAGCTCCTCCGGGTCGAGGCCCTTCTCGACGGCCTGCGCCTCGAGCACGTCGACGCGGTGCTCACGCTGGGCACCCGTGGAGATCTCGGCGCCGTTGAAGATGAGGTCGTAGCTGTTGGTGACCGACGGGTCGCCGGGCTTCCGCATGTGGTAGTACGGCCGGATCGAGGCGTCGTACTCGGTGACGAACACGAACTCGGAGCCGTGGTGCTCCTTCGCCCAGGCGGCGACGCGGCGCTCGCCCTCGGGGTCCAGGTCACCGTCGGCGCGGACGACGTCGTAGCCGCTGTCGGCGACGATCTTGCGCGCGTCGGCCAGGGTCACGCGGGGGAACGGCGTCGCGGGGACCTGCAGCTCGAAGCCGAAGACCTCGGCGATGTCCTTGCCGTACTTCTCCTTGACGGCGGTGATGCCGGCGACCAGGACCTCTTCGTGCATCGCCATGACGTCCTCGTGGGACTCGATCCACGAGAACTCGGCGTCGACGCTGGTGAACTCGGTGGCGTGGCGGCTCGTGAACGAGGGGTCGGCGCGGAAGGCGTCGGCGATCTCGAACACGGCACCGAAGCCGGCCGGCTGTGCCATCTGCTTGAAGTTCTGCGGCGACTGGGCCAGGTAGGCGGTCGTCTCGAAGTACTCGAGCTGGAACAGCTCGGCGCGCGACTCGGACGCCGACGCCATGAGCTTCGGGGTGTGGATCTCGATGTAGTCGCGGTCGACCCAGTACGTGCGGAACGCGTGCTCCAGCGTCGTCTGGATGCGGAAGATCAGGTTCTGCTTGCGGTTGCGCAGGTCGAGGAAGCGCCAGTCGAGACGCTTGTCGAGCGACGAGTCGTCGGCGATCGGGGTCTCCGGGATCGCTGCGCTCACCACCTGCAGCGCACCGATCTTGACCTCGAGCCCGCCGAGCTTCACGCGCTCGTCGTGCTTCAGCGTGCCCGTGACGTGCACGAAGGTGCCGTGTGCCAGGCCGGAGATCTCGTTGGTGGTCGCGAGCGCGGACTGTGCGGCGTCGTCGCCGTCCTCGGCCTCGCGCGTCGCCGGGTTCACGAGCTGGACGGCGCCGGTCTCGTCGCGCAGCACGACGAACTGCACCTTCTTCTGGTCTCGGACGGTCTCGACCCATCCGGCCACGGAGACGGGACCGTCGGGGAGGGCTGCCAGGTCGGCGATGCGGGTGCGTTCGATCACGGTGGTCGAGTCTAACCGTCTGCGTCCGGGGGCGTGGGCGGCAGGGTTCCTCCCTCCACACGGCCGCCTGCGTCCGGCGTTCTCCACCGAATGCCGGGAGGCCCGTGGCGGCGCGCGTGGACTCCGTAGCGTTCTCGACGTGGCCGGGTCGCGGGACGAGAGGGGGACCGGGTGGGGACGGGGACAGGGGAGCTCGCGACCTGGCCGCCTGCGGCGGTCGCGGTGGTGGTGGCGGCACTGTGCACGACGGCGTTCACGCTGCTCGTGGCGTTCGTCGGTGGGCTGTGGGCGGTCATCCGGTGGCGGCGGGACGTCGCGCGGGAACAACGGGACCGGGCTTGGTCACGATCTGTCTGAGTGGTCGACCACGTCACGGATGCGGACGTGGGTCGCGTCGAGATCGGGAGACTCGTCGCGGGAGCGATGTACAACATGCAGGTTCTTCGCGAGGCCGACGAGGTCATCGGCAAGCTCGTGCTGGAACTGGTGACGGAAGAGGAGCAGACATGACGCAACGGGACCCGGTGAAGGCCTTGTTCGTGCGGCGGGACGAGGAGTGGAAGGCGAACGTGCGCAGACGGCACTGGTTCCGGCCATGGCGAGCACGTCGGGTGATCGCCGAGCACGATCGGCTGCGGGCGATGATGGAGGAGATGGCCGAGGCCAAGCGGGAACGGAGTCGTCTCATCGCGGCCGGCGTGCTCGAGGGTTCAGGGGAGCGAAGCGCGGAGTGACCCGAGCGTGCCGATGAACTCCTCGGCCATGCCGGCCCGTTCGACGAGCTTGGCGTGGCGGGCTCGGGCGTCCTCGAGGTACGCGTCGAGGCGGGCCGCCAGCGCTGGTTCGTCCTCGGGGTCCTTCGTCGCGAGGGCGTCGACCACGCGGAGCAGCTCGGCCATCTCGTCGAGGGTGAACCCGAGCGGCTTCATCCGGCGGATCACGAGCAACCGTTCGAGGTCCTGCGCCGTGTAGACCCGGAACCCGCCGGTGGTGCGGCCGCTCGGTACGAGCAGCCCGACCTCGTCGTAGTGCCGGATGGTGCGCAGGGACATGCCGGCGCGGTCGGCGAGTTCGCCGATGTGCATCGTGTCGGGGACGTCGCTGGTGCTCACGGGTACGACTCTACTCTCACGTGAGGGTAGAGTTCCGATCGATGTCCGTGATCACACACGCGCCGACGGCCCCGAGCGTCCTCGCCGCCCTCCGCTCGCCCCGCATGCTCACCCGAGAGGTCCTGGCCGGCATCGTCACCGCGCTGGCCCTCATCCCCGAGGCGATCTCGTTCTCCGTCGTCGCCGGGGTCGATCCCGCGGTCGGGCTGTTCTCGAGCGTCGTCATCGCGATCGTGATCTCCATCGTCGGCGGTCGCCCGGCGATGATCTCCGCCGCAGCCGGCTCGGTGGCGCTCGTCATCGCCCCGCTCGTCCGGGAGCACGGGATCGAGTACCTCGTGCCCGCGATCGTGCTGGGTGGCGTGTTCCAGCTCGTGCTCGGGTTCTTCGGGGTGGCACGGCTGATGCGCTTCATCCCGCGCAGCGTGAACGTCGCGTTCGTGAACGCCCTGGCCATCCTCATCTTCACCGCCCAGCTGCCGAACCTGCTCGGCGACGACGTCCCGTTCGTCGTCTGGCCGCTGACCGTGCTCGGCATCGCGATCATCGTCGGCTTCCCGTTCCTGACGAAGGCGGTCCCCGCGCCGCTCATCGCTGTGGTCGTCGTCACCGGCCTCACGATGGTGTTCAGCATCGCCGTGCCGACGGTCGGCGACGAGGGCGCCCTGCCGACGGCGCTCCCGGGCTTCGGCGGCATCACGACGCCGTTCACCTTCGAGACGCTGCAGATCATCGCCCCGTACGCGTTCGGTGTCGCGATCGTCGGCCTGATCGAGACCCTGCTCACCGCGCAGCTCGTCGACTCCATCACGGAGACAGGCTCGAGCAAGTGGCGCGAGTCGTGGGGTCAGGGCGTCGCGAACATCGCGTCCGCCTTCTTCGGCGGGACCGGCGGCTGCGCGATGATCGGCCAGACGGTGATCAACGTGAAGACCGCGGGTGCCCGGACCCGCGTCTCGACCTTCGCGGCCGGGGTCTCGGTGCTGGTCCTGACGATCGTGCTCCACGACCTCGTGGCCCAGATCCCGATGGCGGCACTGACGGCGGTCATGCTCATGGTCTGCGTCGCGACCTTCGACTGGCACAGCATCCGTCCGCGCACCCTCCGACGGATGCCGCTCGGCGAGACCGCCGTCATGCTCGTCACCGTCGTGGTGGTCGTCGTGACCGAGAACCTCGCCACCGGGGTGCTCGTCGGCGTGGTCGTGGCGGCCCTGGTCTTCGCCCGACGGGTGGCGCACGTGGTGACCGTGGTCCGCGAGCTGGTCGACGACCGCACCGTGCGGTACCGGGTCCGCGGGGCGCTGTTCTTCGCCTCGTCGAACGACCTCGTCACACGGTTCTCCTACGCCGAGGACCCGGAGCACGTGATCATCGACCTGGCCGACGCCCACGTGTTCGACGCGTCCACGGTCGCGGCGCTCGACGGGGTCGAACAGCGATTCGCGAAGCACGGGTCGAACGTCGAGGTGGTGAACCTCGACACGGGGTCGATCGCGCTGCACGGGCGGCTCTCCGGTGAGCTCGGCGGCTGAGTGCTTCCGCATCCGGTGAATCACCTGAGGGGGCGGTGGGAACCGCGGGCGACCTACACTGGAACCCATGCCCGCGACCCGTCTCCACCTCGTCCGGCACGGAGAGGTGCACAACCCGGGCCGCGTCCTCTACGGCCGGCTCCCGGGCTTCGGGCTGAGTGACCTCGGCACGCGGATGGCCCAGGCCTCCGCCACCGCCTGGAAGGACGCCGGCGTCGACGTGCGTCGGATCGTCGCGTCCCCGCTGCAGCGCACGCAGGAGTCCGCCGCGCCCTGGTCGGCCGCCTACGGGCTCGACGTGACGCTCGACGAGCGCCTGATCGAACCGACGAACCGCTACGAGGGGCAGCCCCCCGGGTTCACGAAGCGCTCGCTCGGCCGCCCGGCGGAGTGGCCGTGGATCGCGAACCCGCTGCGTCCCAGCTGGGGCGAGGCGTACGAGTCCATCGCCAACCGCATGCTGGCGGCGATGACCACGGCGTGGGAGAGCGTGGACGAGGGCGACGTCGTCCTGGTCAGCCACCAGCTGCCGATCTGGATGGTCCACCGGAAGCTCGCGGGGGAGCCCCTGTGGCACGACCCGCGCAAGCGCCGCTGCGACCTGTCGAGCATCACCACCGTCGAACGTGCGCCCGCCACGTCGACCGGTCGGTTCACCGAGGTCGGGTACGCGGACCCCGCGCAGGAACTGCGCGCGACCGCCGTCGACGAAGGAGCAGTGTGAACAGCACGAGCAGTGTGCGCGTCATCAGCAAGCGGTTCGCGGTCCTCGCGGCGACGGCCGTGGCCGCCGTCCTGGTCCTGTCCGGCTGCTCGTCGGACAGTGGCGGCATCGCGAAGCAGTACGGCAACGGCACGACCCAGAACTACATCTCCGGCGACGGCGCCGTGACCGAGGTCTCCGCGAAGGACCGCACCGACCCGGTCACGTTCCGGGCCGAGGACTCGAACGGCGACACCGTCTCGTCGAAGGACCTCCGTGGCAAGGTCGTCGTCCTGAACTTCTGGTACGCCAGCTGCCCGCCGTGCCGTGCCGAGGCGAAGTACCTCAACCAGGTGCACGACGAGTACGCCGACGCCGACGACGTCGCGTTCATCGGTGTCAACGTGCGTGACGAAGCAGCGACCGCGGCCGCCTTCGAGCGCACCTTCGACGTGCGGTACCCGACCGTCCTCGATCAGCGCACGGGCACGATGCAGCTGGCGATGTCCGGGCAGATCGCACCGAACGCGGTGCCCGCCACGATCGTCCTCGACACCAAGGGCCGCGTCGCCGCCCGGGTCCTCGGCGCGATCGACGGCACGAGCATCCTGAAGACCCTGGTCAGCGACGAGCTCGACGCCGGCAAGGCGTCCTGACCCGTGACCTCCAACCCCTTCGCCGACGCGATCCTGAGCGGCCAGATGGCCGTGGCGCTGCCCGTGGCGGCGCTCGCCGGGCTCGTGTCGTTCCTGTCCCCGTGCGTGCTGCCGCTCGTTCCGGGGTACCTCGGGTACGTCGGCGGAGTCGCCGAGGGCGGGCAGCGTCGGGGCCGGGTGGTGCTCGGCGTGCTGCTGTTCATCGCCGGGTTCACCGCGGTGTTCGTGGCGTACACCACCGTGTTCGGGGCGCTCGGCTTCTGGCTCGTGCGGTGGCGCGACCTCATCACGCAGATCCTCGGGGTCGTCGTGATCGCGATGGGCCTGGTGTTCGTCGGTCGGTTCACGTTCCTGCAGCGCACCATCAAGCCCAGCTGGACCCCGGCCACGGGGCTCCTCGGTGCCCCCCTGCTCGGCATCGTGTTCGGCCTCGGCTGGACCCCGTGCCTCGGCCCGACCCTGGCGGCCATCAACCTGCTCAGCGTGCAGTCGGGCAGCGCCTGGCAGGGCATGTGGCTCGGGGTGGCGTACTGCCTCGGGCTCGGCATCCCGTTCGTCCTCGTCGCCCTCGGCGCCGGCTGGGCCACGGGGGCCATCGCGGCGGTGAAGCGTCACATGCGCACCGTCAACATCATCGGAGGAGCGATCCTGATCGTCATCGGTCTGCTCATGGTCACCGGTATCTGGTCGGCCGTCATGTCGAGCGTCGGGGCGGTGATCCAGAGCTTTGTCCCCGCGGTCTGACCTCAACGAGCACATCCCGACGGGCGCAGGCGACGGGGCCGACAGCGCCTCCGACCCGCAGCGGCCGTCCGACCACGTCGACGGCTCCGGCCCCACCGACGGCGGCGTCAACCAGCCGAAGCTCGGCTTCGTCGGGTACCTCCGGTTCTTCTGGCGGCAGCTGACGAGCATGCGCACGGCGCTGTTCCTGCTCATGCTGCTCGCCCTCGCGGCGATCCCGGGCTCGCTCGTCCCGCAGCGCACCGCCGACCCGAACGGCGTCGTGCAGTACAAGGCCGACCACCCGCAGCTCTACCCGGTCCTCGACAAGCTCCAGGTCTTCGACACCTACACCTCGGTGTGGTTCTCCGCGATCTACCTGCTGCTCTTCATCTCGCTCATCGGCTGCATCGTGCCCCGCACGAAGCACCACTGGCAGGCCCTGCGGACCCGTCCGCCGAAGACCCCCGCGCGCCTGACGCGACTGGCGGGCTTCCGCACCGTGGCGGTGCAACCCGACGCGATGATCGACGGGACGACCGGGATCGACGCGACCACGGGCCTCCCGTCCGCCGAGCACGCGGTGACGCGTGCAATGGCGATCCTGAAGCGGTCCGGGTACCGCGTCGAGCGGTTCGGCGACTCGGTGAGCGCGGAGCGCGGCTACCTGCGCGAGACCGGCAACCTGGTGTTCCACGCCGCCCTCGTCGGGGTGCTCCTGGCGGTCGGTGTCGGCGGCGGTTTCGGCTTCACCGGACAGCGCCTGCTGGTCGAGGGGCAGACCTTCTCGAACGTGCTCGGCTCGTACGACTCGTTCAACCCCGGTCGCTGGTTCCAGCAGACCGACCTCAAGGGCTACAACCTGCGCCTCGACAAGTTCGTGACGAAGTACGAGGAGCGCAACCTCGACGCCCTCGGCCAGGCGCTCGACTACTCGGCCACCGTCACGAGCACCGAGAAGGGCGGCGAGCCGAAGACGAGCCGCCTCGGTGTGAACGACCCGCTGCACGTCGGCGGCACGAACGTCTACCTGCTCGGCAACGGCTACGCGATGCAGGTCACGGTGCGTGACGGCGACGGGAACGTGGCGTTCAAGGACGTCGTGCCGTTCCTGCCGGAGGACGCGAACTACACCTCCACCGGCGTCATCAAGGTGCCGGACGCGAAGCCGGACCAGCTCGGCATGGTCGGGTTCTTCTACCCCACGGCATCGAAGCTCGCGAGCGGCGCCTACTCGAGTGCCTACCCGGACACCCAGAACCCGCTGCTGACGCTGCAGGTCTACACGGGTGACCTCGGGCTCGACAGCGGTGTGCCGCAGAGCGTGTACACGCTGAGCACCAAGGGCCTCGACCAGATCGCCGGTCGGCAGTCGGACACCGCGAGCATCGCGCTCGAGCCCGGCCAGACGAAGAAGCTGCCGGAGGGCGCCGGGTCGATCACCTTCGACGGCGTCAAGCGGTACGTCTCCCTCGACGTCCACCACGACCCCTCGCAGCTCTGGGTGGGCGGGTTCGCCCTGCTCTCCACCCTCGGTCTGCTCACCTCGCTGTTCGTCCCGCGGCGCCGCGTCTGGGTGAAGGTCGTCCCGCGTCGCGATGCGCAGGGCGGCGAGTACGACCTCGAGTACGCCGGACTCGCACGCGGCGAGGACCCGAACCTCGAACGGGCCGTCGCGGACATCGCACAGCGCCACACGTCGGACCTCGGAGTTAGGATGCCCCAGTGAACGACATGACCACGAACCTCGCGACCTACTCGGTCGTGCTCACGTACTCCGCGATGGCGGTGTACGTGGTCGCGTTCATCTCGTTCGCCCTCGACATGGCCAAACGCTCCGGCGAGGTCACGGCCGCCGCGAAGAACGCGGACGCCGACGACAGCTCGTCCGACGCGGCCAGCGCCGCGTCGGCACGCGGCGCGAAGACGGTCGCGACCGTCCGCGGCGGCACCGTCGTGCTCGAGCAGGTCGCCGCACCGCCGTCGGGTGGCTCGGCCGGCCGCGGCACGAAGTTCGAGCGCGTCGGCATGGCGATGACGATCCTCGCGCTCGTGCTGCACGTCGCCTCGGTCGTCCTCCGCGGCATCGCGGCCGACCGTGTGCCGTGGGGCAACATGTTCGAGTTCTCGCTGACCGGCACGGCGCTGATCACCCTGATCTTCCTGCTCGTGCAGTTCTGGCAGAACCTGAAGTTCCTCGGTGTCTTCATCACCGGCCTGACGATCATCCTGCTCGGCATCGCGACGGTGAACTACTGGGTCCCCGTCGTCCCGCTCCAGCCGGCCCTGCAGTCGTACTGGCTGGTCATCCACGTCTTCGTGGCCATCGCCGGCACCGGGTTCTTCGCGCTCGGCGCGGGGCTCGCGGTGGCGCAGCTCGTGCAGACGTACCGCCAGGGCCGCACGGCCTCCGGCAAGCTCCGCTTCATGGCGACGCTGCCGGACGCCGACCGGCTCGAGGTGCTGACCTACCGCGTCCTGCTCGTCGGCTTCGTCCTCTGGACCTTCACCCTCATCGCCGGTGCGATCTGGGCGGAACGCGCCTGGGGTCGCTACTGGGGCTGGGACACGAAAGAGGTCTGGACCTTCATCATCTGGGTCGTCTACGCGGGCTACATCCACGCCCGTGCGACCCGTGGCTGGCGCGGTGCGCGGTCGTCCTGGCTGGCCCTCATCGGCTTCGCTGCGGTGATGTTCAACTTCTCGGTCGTGAACGTCTTCTTCAAGGGCCTGCACAGCTACTCGGGGCTGTGAGCCGCATGGGTCGCTGATGCGGCCCTGGTCGCGACCACGACCGGACGGGAGGCACGGTGCCAGCTGGCACCGTGCCTC
>NZ_MJGL01000056.1:91234-114127 GCF_001864855.1 Curtobacterium sp. MCBA15_005 | reverse complement strand
ACCGTGCCTCCCGTCCGTCGTCGGGTCGCGTGCACGGCCAGGAAGACGCCGTCGTGTCGGTGGGACGCCGCGTCGTCGGCGAGACGCCGCAGGTTTCGGCGGCGTCTCGCCGACTCGGCGGCGTCTCGATGACGTGGCGGCGCCGAAAGGAGACGCCGGCGTCTTGCGGAGACGACGGCGTCTCGTGAGGACGCGGCGGGTGCGCTACCCGGCGGCGAGCAGTGCATGCACGCGGGCCACCCGCGCACGCCACCACGCCGTGCGCTCCGGCGACGCGGCGGACCGCTCCACCAGCTCGGGCGCGACGTCGGCCCGGCGCACCGGAACCCGACCGCCGACCGGCAACAGGGGATCGGCCGTGACGTCCCCGGCGAACATCACCGCCGTCCCGAGCCCTGCGGCGTACCCGGGGGTCATCGCCGCGGCGGCCAGGAACGCTCCCATCCCGAGCCCGACCGAGGTGTCGAGCGCGCTGGAGACGACGCACGGCAACCCGGCGTCGGCGATGACGGCACGGGCCGCGCTGATCCCGCCGAGCGGCTGGGCCTTCACGACCAGGACGTCGGCGGCACCGGCCCGGGCGACGGCGAGGGGGTCGCTCGCCTTCCGGACGCTCTCGTCGGCGGCGACCCGGACCCCGAGACCGGCGACGCGCGACCGGAGCTCGGCGAGTTCGGGCACCGTCGCACAGGGCTGCTCGGCGTACTGCAGGTCGAACGGTGCGAGCCGCTCCAGTGCTGCGCTGGCCTGCTCCACGCTCCACAGCCCGTTCGCGTCGACCCGGACCGCGGCCTCGGGCCCCATCACCCGGCGGACCGCGGCGACACGGGCGACGTCGTCGTCGACCGTCGTGCCGGGCTCCGCGACCTTGACCTTGGCGGTGGTGCAGCCGGGGTACCGCGCGAGCAGGTCGGCGACGGCGTCGGCGGCGATCGCCGGGACCGTGGCGTTGACCGGCACGGAGTCGGCGGCCGGTTCGTGGTCCGTCCACCCGAAGTCGACGGTGGCCCGCAGCCAGGCGGCGGCCTCGGCGTCGTCGTACTCGACGAACGGCGAGAACTCGGTCCAGCCTGCGGGGCCGCGCAGCACGACCGCCTCGCGCGTGGTGATGCCGCGGAACCGCACGCGCATCGGCAGGGCCACCACGTGGGCGTCGGCGAGGAGTTCGGCGAGGTCGGGGAGCACGTCCGACATCCTCCCACCGCACCCAGGGGGCCCGCCGGTTCCTCGGAGGGGACCGCCAGGGCAGGGCATTAGCATGCATCGGTCGGCCTCGGTCGGCAGGGGAACGACCCGAAGACGATGGAGGCTCGGTGGCGGTGGATCCGCGGCAGCGCGCAGCACAGCAACGCGCATCGCAGCGCCCGTCCGACCCGTCGGGCGCCGCGGCCCGTCCGGCGTCGGCAGCCCGATCGGCGGCCGCTGCCCGACCAGCGGCGGCAGCCCGACCGGCAGCGGGCGCTCGACCCGCGGCGGCTCCCGGGCGCGATTCCGACGACTTCGCCCGCCTCATGCAGCGCAACACCGTCGACGTGCGGCAGACGGGTGCCACGAGGCGCCGCAACCCGGTCGTCGGCAAGATCGCACTCGGCCTCGCCGTCGTCTCCGCCGCGGTCGACGCCAGTGCCTTCGCCGTGTTCATGGGCGGTGACACGAACTTCGCCTTCGGCATTTGCTTCGTCGTCGTGTTCCTGACGCTCGTCGCCGCCGTGCTCGGGTTCGTTGCCGCCGTCGGCTCGTTCGGGCGCTGGTACGGCGCCGTCGGGGTCGTCCTGGCGTTTTTCGCGAACCCCGTGATCCTCATCGTGATCATGGTGTTCGTCGCGCCGGAGATCCTGACCGACATGGGCGCCTGACCCGCCAGACGCCCGGCGGTACGTTGGGAGCATGGCTGCTCCCGTCTCCGACCTGTTCGACCCCGACGTCTGGACCCCCGCTCCGATCGCGGAGCAGTTCACCGACATCACGTACCACAAGCACGTCTCCAAGGGCATCGTCCGGGTCGCCTTCGACCGTCCCGAGGTCCGCAACGCCTTCCGCCCGCGCACGGTCGACGAGCTGTACCGCGCCCTCGACGACGCCCGGCAGGACCCCCGTGTCGGCGTCGTGCTGCTCACCGGCAACGGCCCGAGCCCGAAGGACGGCGGGTGGGCGTTCTGCTCCGGCGGCGACCAGCGCATCCGGGGGCGGAGCGGCTACCAGTACGTCGGCGACGAGGGTGCACCGCCGGAGGGCGTCGACCCCGCGGCCGCCCAGGCGTCGATGGGGCGGCTGCACATCCTCGAGGTCCAGCGCCTGATCCGGATGATGCCCAAGGTCGTCATCGCGGTCGTCCCCGGCTGGGCTGCGGGCGGCGGGCACTCCCTGCACGCGATCTGCGACCTCACCATCGCCAGCGCCGAGCACGGGAAGTTCAAGCAGACCGATGCCGACGTCGGCTCGTTCGACGGCGGCTACGGCAGCGCCTACTACGCCAAGCAGATCGGGCAGAAGTTCGCCCGCGAGGTCTTCTTCCTCGCGCAGGAGTACTCCGCCCAGCGCGCGTACGAGATGGGTGCGGTGAACGCCGTGGTGCCGCACGCCGACCTGGAGCGGGAGGCGATCCGCTGGGGCGAGATCGTGCTCGGCAAGTCCCCGACGGCGATCCGCATGCTCAAGTACGCGTTCAACGCCGTGGACGACGGCATGGTCGGCCAGCAGGTGTTCGCGGGCGAGGCCACGCGGCTGGCCTACGGCACCGACGAGGCCGTCGAGGGTCGCGACTCGTTCCTCGAGAAGCGCGCTCCCGAGTGGACCGCGTTCCCCTGGCACTACTGATGCCCCGTCCGCTGGTCGCGACCGGCACGTCGGACCCGACGGCCGTGCTGCGCGGCCTGGAGGCAGCACTCGCCGGCGGCCCCGCACTGCTCCCCGTCGCCGAGGGGGCTCCTGCACTGCCGACGCCACCGCCGGCCGAGGTCCGTCAGGCGGTCGCCCTGGTGGTCGAGACGAGCGGGTCCACCGGCACCGGCAAGCGGGTGGCGCTCTCGTCCGAGGCGCTCCTCGCCGGTGCCGCCGCGGCGGACGCGGCACTCGGTGGGCCCGGGCGCTGGGTGCTCGCCCTGCCGACGCACTACATCGCCGGCATCAACGTCCTGACCCGCTCGATCACCGCGGGCACCGACCCCGTCGTCGTGCCACCCGGGCACTTCGCGGCCGCCGCGTTCACCGAGGCGGCCGAACGGCTCGTCGTCGGTCCGGCCGCGCCCCGTCGCTACACCTCCTTGGTGCCGGTGCAGCTCGCACGCGTCCTCGACGACCCCGACGCCATGCGTGCGCTCGCCCGGTTCGACGCGGTGCTGGTCGGCGGGCAGGCCACCCCGGCGCCGCTCCGGCAGCGGGCGCTCGACGCCGGGGTCCGGATCGTGACGACGTACGGTGCGAGCGAGACGAGCGGTGGATGCGTGTACGACGGCGTCCCGTTCGGCACGGTGCGCACCGCGCTGGTCGACGGCGAGCTGCACCTGGCCGGGCCGATGCTCGCCGAGGGGTACCTCGACGACGACGCCCGCACGGCGTCGGCCTTCGTCGAGCGGGACGGGCTGCGCTGGTACCGGACCGGGGACACCGCGACCCTGTCCGACGGCGTGGTCCGCGTGCTCGGACGCCTCGACGACGTGGTGATCTCCGGCGGTGAGAAGGTCCAGCTCGGTGCGGTCGAACGGCTCGTCCGCGGGCTCCCCGGGCAGGAGAGCGCCGTCGTCGCCAGGCGCTCGGCGGGGGAGTGGGGCGAGGTCCCGGTCGTCGTCACCGAGCAGCCGCTCGACCTCAAGGCCGCGCGTGCCCACGTCGGAGCCGCCCTGGGGCGTGCCGCCCGCCCCGCCGACGTGGTCCTGGTGGACCGGATCCCGATGCTGCCGTCGGGCAAACCCGACCGTCGGGCCGTGCAGGCGCTCGTCGACCCGGTCCGCTCGTCGGGACCGCGAGCCGCCGGGCGGTCGCATCGGCAATAAGATCGGTGCTCGTGGCACGAACGAAGAACTCGACGCAGAAGCAGGGCCGGTCCGGCAACCCGGCGAAGGCCGCTGCCCCCGCCCGCACCAAGCGGAAGGCGACCGCGCGCGACTGGATCGGCGGCGCACGCCTGCGCACCCTGACCCTCGGTGTCGTCCCGGTCGTGCTCGGCACCGCCGTCGCGTTCGTCGACAGCGGTGAGCCCGGCGACTTCGGCGACTACCTGGCGAAGGACGGCCACCTCGCGGTCGCGCTGCTCGCCCTGGCCGTGGCGCTGTTCCTGCAGATCGGCGTGAACTACAGCAACGACTACTCCGACGGCGTCCGCGGCACCGACGAGTACCGCGTCGGTCCGGCACGACTCACCGGAGCCGGCCTGGCCAAGCCCCGGACCGTGCTCACCGTCGCCCTGACGTTCTTCGGCCTGGCCGCGGTCGCCGGCCTGGTCATCGTGCTGCTCACCCAGCTGTGGTGGCTGCTGCTCGTGGGGGCCGCCGCCATCGTCGCCGCCTGGTTCTACACCGGTGGCAAGAAGCCGTACGGGTACAACGCCCTCGGCGAGGTCTTCGTCTTCGTCTTCTTCGGACTGGTCGCCGTGCTCGGCACCCAGTTCGTGCAGATCCGCGAGGTCACCGTCAACGGCTGGGCAGCCGCCGTCGCCGCCGGGTTCTTCGCCTGCGCGGTCCTGATGGTGAACAACATCCGCGACATCGACGAGGACCAGCTGGCGGGCAAGCGCACGCTCGCCGTGGTCGTCGGCCGTCCGGTGGCCCGCGTCCTCTTCGGCCTGTTCCTGATGCTGCCGTACGTCGTGCTGCTCTGGTTCGTGCTGCTGTACTTCCGCACGGGCTTCACGTACTTCTCGCTGCTGCTGGCCCTGCCGGCACTGGCGATCGGGGTGTCGTCACGGAAGCCCCGCGAGCTCATCACGGCCCTGCAGCTGTCGTCGTTCGCCTCGCTCGCCTTCGGCGTGGTGCTCGGGATCACCCTGGCCGTCCAGCCGTAGCCGTTCCGGCTGCTCGACTGGACGGTCCCGCGTCCGGGGTCAGTCGGCGTCGGCGTCCCGTCGCGCTCCGTGCCGCTCGGCGTCGGACACCGGACGGTCGGTCGGGGTGGCCGCCGCGTCGGAGTCGGCGGCGTCGACGAAGTCGTCCTCGAAGTCCGAGTCGGCGTCGCGCTCCGGGGTTCCGCGGCGGTTCGCCAGGCTCAGGGCCACCTGCGTGCGCAGTCCGGACAGGGCGATGTACGAGACGAGCAGGCCCACCAGGGCGGCCACGATCGTCGCCCAGTACCACGGCATCGGCGTCAGGAGCAGGAGGAGCACGAGCGCCACCACGAAGATGCCGAGCCGAGCCAGGGTGTACAGGAGCCACGCTTTCACACGGTGAGTCTACGGAAGCGCCGACCGGCAGGGGCATCACAGGGTCGCGACCTAGACTTCACCGCATGGTCCGCTTGTGGTTGATCGTCGCTGTGGCCGCCGTCGCCTTCACGGTGTACGCGGCCATCGACTGCGGCACGATGCCGCGTCAGCGTGTCCGTTCCCTGCGTCGCGGCGTGTGGCTCCTGCTCGTCATCATCCTGCCCGTCCTCGGTGGCGTGCTCTGGTTCCTGCTCGGTCGCACCCCGGCGGCCCACCCCGGTGCGTCGGCCCGCTACCGTGGACCCGAAGACGACCCGGACTTCCTCGGTACCACGCCGGAGCCGGGCACCACCCTCACGGACAAGGACCAGGACGACGCGACCCTCCGAGACCTCGAAGACCAGTTCCACGAGCGCGACGACGACGGCCGCACCGATCGCTGACGGCCCCGTCGGTTCGGGCAGCCCGGCGACGGACAGCGCGCTCGCCCTCCTGCAGGAACTCGTGCGTGCCGGCGTCACCGACGTCGTCGTGAGCCCCGGTTCGCGTTCCCAGGCACTCGCCCTCGCGGCGGTCGCCCTGGAACGCGCCGGTGGGCTGACCGTGCACGTGCGGTTGGACGAACGGACCGCCGGGTTCTTCGCACTCGGGCTCGCGGTCGAGACGCACCGGCCCGCAGCGGTGGTGACGACGTCGGGCACCGCGGTGGCGAACCTGCACCCCGCCGTGCTCGAGGCGCACCACTCCGGCGTGCCGATGATCATGCTGAGCGCCGACCGCCCCGACGAACTGCGCGGCATCGGCAGCAACCAGACCACCGTCCAGCCCGGGATCTTCGGCCAGGCCGTCGCCTTCGTCCGCGACGTCGAGGCCCCGTCGGCGCACGGCGTCGACGCCTCGGTGCGCGACGCCCTGCGCACCCTCGCCCGACAGGCCGTCGCCGCCGCAGCGGGGCACACCGGGCAGCCCGGTCCCGCGCAGCTCAACGTCGCGTTCCGCGAGCCGCTGTCCGCCGGGCTCGCCCCGGAGCACGTCAGCCCCGTGCCGGACGACGAGGTCGACCTGTCGTTCGCCTCCCGCCGGGCGCACACCGGTCTGCCGGTCGCCGAACTCACCCCGGACGACGAGCCGGGCACCGTCGTCATCGCCGGGCACGACGCCGGCGAGGACGCCGAGCGGATCGCCTGGGAACTCGGGGCGCCGCTCCTCGCCGAGGTCTCGAGCGGCGCGCGCTTCGGCCGCAACCTGGTCGTGGCCTACCGCGAGCTGCTGCGCGACCCGGACCACGGCGGTGCCGTCCGCCGGGCCGTCGTGCTCGGCCACCCGACCCTCAGCAGGGAGATCCCCGCGCTCCTGCAGCGCGACGGGGTCGAGACGATCGTGGTCCGCGGACCGGCGGCCGACCCCTTCGACCCGGCCCGCGCCTCTCCCCACCGGCACGGCCCGGACGCCGCTGGCGCGTCGCCCGGGAACCGGCGGCGTGGGCCCAGCGAATCATTGACCACCTTCGTGTCCGACGTCCGCGTGACGGGCCGGACCCGGCCGGAACACCGCGCGTGGGTCGGCCGCTGGGTCGGCTCCAGCCGCCGGATCCTGGGGGACGGCGACGCCGGCCCGGACCTCGACGCCAAGCGCTCCGCCGACCGCGCCGAGCGGAACAAGTTCCTGCGTGACGAGGTCGCGCTCCGTCGCCGACCCGTCGACCGCGCCATGCTCGCCGAGGCCGTCTGGGGCGTGACCTGGCCGCACGACCGGCTGGTCCTCGGGGCGTCGCAGCTCATCCGTGAAGCCGATGCCCGGGTGCTCGGCAAGAAGATCCGGGTGCACGCGAACCGCGGGCTCGCCGGCATCGACGGCACCGTCTCGACCGCGCTCGGCATCGCCGCGGCGCTCGAACAGTCCTCGGCCTCGGTGGGCACCACCCGCGTGCTCCTCGGTGACCTGACGCTGCTGCACGACCTCGGAGCGTTCGTCACCGGCACCGAGGAACGCACCCACCGGGTGCAGGTCGTCGTCGGCAACAACCACGGTGGCGCGATCTTCCGAGGGCTCGAGGTGGCGAAGACCACGCCGGAGGCCGACATGCGGCGGATGATGTCGACCCCGCAGCACGTCGACGTCGAGCGGGTCGTCACGGGCCTCGGGTGGGAGTACCGCCGGGCGGCGACGTGGGGTGACCTCGAGCGGGTGCTCACCGACCCCGCCGAGCGGGTCGTGATCGAGGTCCCGCTGGCCGACTGACCGGTCGCGCGGCTGCGCCCCGCGCGGCTACGCGGTCGCGCGGGTCGCGCGGCTACCCGGTCGCGCGGGTCGCGCGGCTGCCTCAGGCCAGCGCGTCGGTGATCGGCCGGAACTTCAGGGCCGTCTCGGCGACCTCGCGCGCGGGCTCCGAACCGGCGACGATCCCGGCCCCCGCCCAGGCTCGGACGGTGCCGTCGTCGTCGATCCGGGCGCTGCGGAGCGCGAGCATCCACTCGCCGTCACCCGTCGCACTCATCCAGCCGACCGGCCCGGCGTAGCGGCCGCGGTCGACGCCCTCGAGCTCGGCGACCAACCGCACGGCCACGTCGGTCGGGGTGCCGGCGACCGCGGCCGTCGGGTGCAGGGCGTCGGCGACGTCCAGTGACGTGGTGTCGGGCGGCAGCGTGGCCTGCACGTCCGTCGCCAGGTGCCACAGGTTCGGCAGCTGCAGCCGGAACGGTTCGGCGTCGGCGCGCAGGTCCGTCGCGAGCGGGGCGAGGGCCGCGAGCAGACTGTCGATCGCGAAGGTGTGCTCCTCGACGTCCTTGGCGCTGCTGGCCAGGGCCTCTGCTGCAGCCCGGTCGGACACCTCGTCGGTGCCCCGGGCGGCGCTGCCGGCGAGCACCCGTGCGGTCAGCCGCGTGCCGTCGGTGCGGGCGAGCGTCTCGGGGGTGGCGCCGATCAGCCCGTCCACCGCGAAGGTCACGCACTGCGGGTAGGCGGCCGCGAGGTCGAGCAGGACCGCCCGTCGATCGGCTCCCGGCGGCAGCGTGCCGACGAGGTCGCGGGCGAGCACCACCTTGCGGGCGCTCCCGGACACGATGCGGCGGACGGCCTCCGACACGTTGGCGGCGTAGGTGTCCTCGTCGATGTGCCCGGGACGCAGCGCGACGGAGACGTGCGGCCCGACGTGGGGGACCGGGACCGAGGTCCGGGTGAAGGCCAGGGGCTCTGCGCCGAGCGTCGTGTCGATCGCGGTCAGCCAGGCCTTGCCGCGCCGCCGACCGAGGACCACCCGGGGCACGATGAGCACGCTCTCGTCGGCGGAGTCGTCGGCGAAGGCGAACGACCCGAACGCGACGAGCCCCGAACCGCGCAGCTGCACCGGGTCGTCGACGACGGCGGTCTCGACGACGCTGCGCCAGAGGGCCGCGGCATCACGCATCCGGTCGGGGCCGGTGAAGGTGAACCGGAGTGCCTCGCCGATGCCGACGATGCCGTCGCCGTTCCGGACGAAGGCGAGGGGACGGTCGCGGAGCGTGTGGCGGAGGACGGCGCCCGGGTCGTCGAGGATCCGGGTCGAGACCGTCAGCGGGGGCGCCGCCGTGGTGGTTCGGGTCACGGCTCCGATGCTACGCGCCGATCCCGCACCGCCCGGGTGGCTGCGAGTCCGGTGAACGCTCGGTCGGGACCTCTAGGATTGATCGTGTGAGCAGAGCGGACCTGAACAAGCGCCCGGACGAGGTGGCGGCGATGTTCGACGACGTCGCGGCCAAGTACGACCTCACGAACGACATCCTGTCGGCGGGCAACGCCCCGCTGTGGCGTGTCGCCACGGTGCGCGCGGTCGACCCGCAGCCCGGCGAGAAGGTCCTCGACATCGCCGCGGGCACCGGGACCAGCGCGGCGGCCTTCGCCAAGAAGGGCGCCGAGGTCACCGCGCTCGACCTGTCCGCCGGCATGATCGCCGTCGGCCGTGAACGCCACCCCGAGATCACCTTCGTCGAGGGCGACGCCGAGCAGCTGCCCTTCGACGACGACACGTTCGACGCCGTCACGATCTCGTTCGGGCTGCGCAACGTGAACGACCCGAAGCAGGCGCTCGCCGAGATGCTGCGCGTCCTGAAGCCCGGTGGCCGCGTCGTCATCTGTGAGTTCTCGACGCCGCCCCGCGCCCTGCTGCGCTTCGGCTACGGCACCTACCTGAAGCGCGTGCTCCCGGGCATCGCGCGGCTCTCGAGCAGCAACCCGGCCGCCTACCGCTACCTCGCCGAGTCGATCGACGCGTGGCCCGACCAGCAGGTGCTCACCCAGTGGCTCCGCGGTGTCGGCTTCTCGGTGGTCGCCTACCGCAACCTGACGGCCGGTATCGTCGCACTGCACCGTGGCCGCAAGCCCGTCGCCGACACGGTGCGCGAGTCCGCGGCACGGCGTGCGAAGGCCCGCCGCGACCACCAGAACACCGGCGAGCAGCCGCGCGTCGACCCGGCCGCCGACTGACCGGTCACCACCCCCGAAGACGGAGCAGCACTTGAATCCGAGCGTCCCGGTCGCACGTCGCGCGCCGAGCCTGCGCGCATCGCTGGGCATCGGCGAGCGGTTGTTCGCCACGCCCGCCGACCGACGCTTCATCTCCGCGGTCGACGACGGGCTCGAACTCGTCGAGCAGGGGCTCGAGGACGCCATGCGTTCCACCGACACCCTCGCCGACACCACCAGCCGGTACCTGCTGTCCGCCGGTGGCAAGCGCATCCGCCCGACCCTGACCCTCCTCATCGCCCAGCTCGGTGACGGCGTGACCGACGCCGTGGTCAAGGCCGCGGTGAGCATCGAGACCACGCACCTGGCGTCGCTGTACCACGACGACGTCATGGACGAGGCGCCCGTGCGCCGCGGGGTCCCCGCCGCGCAGATCACCTACGGCAACAACGTGGCGATCCTGACCGGTGACCTGCTCTTCGCCCGCGCCAGCCTGATCACGGCCGACCTCGGCACCGAGGGCATCCGGATGCAGGCCGAGACCTTCCAGCGCCTCTGCATGGGGCAGCTGCACGAGACGACGGGGCCGCAGCCGGACGACGACCCGCTCGAGCACTACATCCAGGTGCTCAGCGACAAGACCGGTTCGCTCATCGCCACCGCGGCACGCGCCGGCGTGATGTTCTCCGGTGCCGACCGCGCCTACCTCGACGCCGTCGGTACCTTCGGCGAGAAGGTCGGCGTGGCCTTCCAGCTCGTCGACGACGTCATCGACCTCGCCCCCGCGACGGACAAGACGGGCAAGATCGCCGGCAACGACCTGCGCGCAGGCGTGGACACCCTGCCGGTCCTGCAGCTGCGCCGGATGGCCGCGACCGATCCGTCCGCGCAGCACCTGGTCGAGCGCATCGAGCGCGACGTCAACGGTGCGCCCGACGACGTGGTCGACTCCGCGCCGTACCAGTCGGCCGTCGCCGCGCTCCGCGAACACGAGGCGACCGCGGCGACCCGCGCCGTCGCCGTCGCCTGGGCCCGCGAAGCCGTCGCCGCCCTCGCCCCGCTCCCCGACGGCACCGTGAAACGGGCACTCACCCGCTTCGCGGACTCCGTCGTCGACCGAAGCCGCTGAACACCCCTCCCGACGCGGCACGCCCACGGCGGCCCGGTCGGGAGGCCCCCGGGAACCCCCACCCGAACGAACTGGAGACGATCAGTGCCCACCCTCCGACTCGCCATCGTCGGCGCCGGCCCGGCCGGCATCTACGCCGCGGACATCCTGCTGCGCGAGGCGCACGGCTACGACGTGTCGATCGACCTGTTCGAGCAGCTCCCCGCGCCCTACGGTCTGGTCCGGTACGGCGTCGCCCCCGACCACCCGCGCATCAAGGGCATCATCAACGCCCTGCGTGACGTCCTCGACCGCGGTGTCGTCCGGCTGTTCGGCAACGTCCGCTACGGCGAGGACATCACCCTCGAGGACCTCAAGAAGCACTACAACGCGGTCGTGTTCTCGACCGGTGCGATCAAGGACGCCGACCTCGACATCCCCGGTGTCGACCTCGACGGCTCGTACGGCGCAGCCGAGTTCGTGAGCTGGTTCGACGGCCACCCCGACGTCCCGCGCACCTGGCCGCTGCACGCCGAGAGCGTCGCGGTCATCGGCGTCGGCAACGTCGCCCTCGACGTCTCGCGCATCCTGGCGAAGCACGCCGACGACCTGCTGCCGACCGAGATCCCCGCGAACGTGTACGAGGGCCTGAAGGCATCGCCGGTCACGGACGTGCACGTCTTCGGCCGCCGTGGTCCGGCGCAGGTGAAGTTCACGCCGCTCGAGCTCCGCGAGCTCGGCGAGGTCCGTGACGTCGACATGGTGGTCTACGACGAGGACTTCGACCACGACGAGGCGTCGAAGACCGCGATCGCGACGAACAAGCAGGTCATGGTGATCAACCGTGTCCTCGAGCAGTGGCGCACGCGCGAGGTCGGCCAGGCCAGCCGTCGGCTCCACCTGCACTTCTACGCGAAGCCGATCGAGTTCGTCGGCGACGAGCAGGGCAAGCTGACCGCCATCCGCTACGAGCGCACCCGTCCGAACGGCGAGGGCGGCGTCGAGGGCACCGGCGAGATCCGCGAGATCCCGATCCAGGCCGCCTACCGCGCGGTCGGGTACTTCGGTTCCCCGCTGCCCGGGGTGCCGTTCGACGAGCGGCACGGTGTCATCCCGAACCACGAGGGCCAGGTCCTCGACGACGACAACCAGCAGATCCCCGGGGTGTACGCCACCGGCTGGATCAAGCGCGGTCCGGTCGGGCTCATCGGACACACGAAGTCCGACGCGATGGAGACCGTGCAGCACATCGTCAACGACCAGGCGAGCTGGTGGACCCCGGAGGACCCGTCCGACGAGGCCATCCCGGCCCTGCTCCGCGAGCGCGGTGTCGAGTACACCGACCTCGAGGGCTGGCACCACCTCGACACCCACGAGCAGGCGCTCGGCGCGGTCGACGGGCGCGAGCGCATCAAGGTGGTGCCGCGCGACGAGATGATCGACGTCTCGCTCGGCCGCGTCGACACCCCGACCAGCTGACGACCATGACCGACACGCGCCCCGTCCCGCCCACCGCGGTGCGGGGCGCGTCCGCGTCGGGGCCACGGCTGCAGGGCGTGGACGTGGCCCGTGCGGTCGCGCTGCTCGGCATGATGGCCGCACACGTTGGCGGCATCGCGGAGCAGCTCGACTGGACCGACCCCGCCACCTGGACCGCCGTCGCCCACGGCCGCCCGTCCACACTGTTCGCGGTCCTCGCCGGGGTCTCGATCGGCCTGACGAGCGGCCGTGCCGACCCGCCCGGCCCGCCCACCATCGGCCGCATCCGTGCCCGGCTCGCCATCCGCGCCGTGGTGGTCGTCGTCATCGGGTTCGCCCTGATGGCGCTCGACACCCCCGTGTACGTGATCCTGCCGACCTACGGGGTGCTGTTCCTGCTGGTGGTCCCGGTGCTCCGCGTCCGACCGGCGGCGCTGCTCAGCATCGCCGCGCTCTGCGCGGTGCTGTCGCCGCTCGCCGCGCTGACGATCGCGCCGGCCTACGCGGACGCCGGCATGATCGGCGTCCAGCTCGGCCTGGTCTACCCCGTGGTCACCTTCCTGGCGTACGTCCTGGTCGGTCTCGCGGTCGCCCGGGCCGGCCTGGAGGAACGTGGCCGGCAGGTTGCGCTCCTCGTGTCCGGCGCACTGGTCGCCACCACCGCGTACGTCGCCGGGTCGGTCCTCGCCCCGCTGCCGGACGACGCGGCCCTGGCGTTCCCCGGGGTCCCGTACGCGGGCGAGGGCTCGACCGCCGGTCAGGCCCTCGCGCAGCTGTTCCTGTCCCCGCGTGACCACTCGTCGTCAGTCGTCGACGTGGTGGGGACGGCCGGGGTGGCGGTCGCCGTGATCGCCCTGTGCCTGCTCGTGTTCGACGGCCGCGGGCGTGTCGCCGAGCGGATCGCGTTCCCCCTGGCCGCGGTCGGCTCGATGCCGCTGACGGTGTACTCGGGGCACCTCGTGGTCATCGCGATGCTGCCGACCTCCCTCGAGTCGGTCGAGGCCTGGGGCTGGTTCGCCCTCGGCTCGGTGGTCTTCGCGATGCTGTGGCGGCGGTTCCTGGGTCGCGGCCCGCTCGAGCGGGTGGTGGGGGCCCTGGTGTCCCTCGTCCCGATGCGCTGAGCGCACCTGGCGGAGCCGCACCGGGCCTCCAGGCGGCTACTGCAACGCCGCCGTGAGCCGCGCGACGTTGTCGAGCACCTTGGACCGGCGCGGACGGTCGAACCACTCGTCGAGCGTGAGCTCGAAGCTGTGCTCCTTGTACGCTTCCTGCACCTCGCGCAGGGCGTCGACGAAGCGGTGCCCGCGCACCATCACGGAGACCTCGAGGTTCAGGCTGAACGAGCGCATGTCCATGTTGCTCGACCCGATCACCGACACCTCGTCGTCGATCGTGAAGTGCTTCGCGTGCAGGATCGTCGGCGCGCGGTACAGCCAGATCCGCACACCGGCGCGGAGCAGTCCTTCGTAGTAGGAGCGCTGCGCGTGCCAGGTCATCGCGTGGTCGCCCATCTCGCCGACGAACAGCTCGACGTCGACCCCGCGCTGCGCCGTCGTGGTGATGGCGTAGAGCATCGAGTCGTCCGGCACGAAGTACGGCGACGTGATCGAGACCTTCTGCTGCGCCGAGTAGAGCAGCGCGTTGAACAGGCGCAGGTTGTTCTCGCCGTCGAAGCCCGGCCCGGACGGCACCACCTGGCAGTCGAGCGCGTCGCCGCGGTCGGCCCGCTGGACGGGGTCGCTCTCGCGCAGCAGCAGCTCGTCGGTCTCGCTGTACCAGTCGGTGACGAACAGGGCGTTGAGCCCCGCGACGACCGGTCCCTCGAACCGGGCGAACAGGTCCTTGTAGACCATGCCCTTCTCGACGTGCGACTTGATGTCGTACGACGCGTCGATCAGGTTCTGCGAGCCGGTGAACGCGACCGAGCCGTCGATCACCATGATCTTCCGGTGGTTGCGGAGGTCGGGGCGCTGGAACTTCCCCTGCAGCGGGAGGAGGGGCAGCATCAGGTGCCACTCGATGCCCGCCTGGTCCATGAACGACAGGGTGTCCTTGTAGCCCGGGTACCCGCGGCTGGCCCAGTGGTCGAGCAGGAACCGCACGGTCACCCCACGGGCCTGCGCCCGCGCGAGCGCCTCGAAGAACGGGCGCGTGGTGTCGTCGAGCGTCGCGATGTAGAACTCGACGTGCACGAACCGGCGGGACTGGTCGATCGCCCGGGTCATCTCGGCGATGGACTCCTCGGAGTCGGGGTAGAGCTCCGCGGAGTTGCCGCCGACCAACGGCATCGCGCCGAGTTCGCGGTTCAGCCGCGTGACGCTCTCGAGCCACGCGGGCCACGGGTGGTCGCGCCGGACCCGCTCGATGCCCTCGGTCTGCTCGAGGATGTACGCGTTGATCTCGGTCTGCTTCTCGCGACGGGCGCGGGGGAGCTTCGTCGACCCGATGACCAGGAAGACGATGAAGCCGATGTAGGGGATGAGGAAGATCGCGAGCAGCCACGCCGTCGCGGTCTGCGGCTTCCGGTTGATCGGGACGTAGATGATCGAGAAGACGCGGATCGCCAGGTCCAGCAGGACGAGCAGGACGGTGATGACGACGCTGAGCCAGTGCTCCACGGGGTGTCGGGTGTCGTTCGCAGGGGCCGCGGGTCAGCGGAAGTTGATGAACTGCAACGGGACGTCGAACTCTTCACCCTTGAGGAGCTGGATCGTGTTCTGCAGGTCGTCACGGCTCTTCGACGAGACGCGGAGCTCGTCACCCTGGATCTGGCTCTTCACCGTCTTCGGGGCGTTGGCCCGCAGGAACGCGCCGATCTTCTTCGCCACGTCCTGCTCGATGCCGTTCTTGAACTTCACCTCGATGCGGTACTCCTTGCCCGAGGGGTACGGGTCGCCGGCGTCCAGGCTCTTCAGGCTGATGTTCCGCTTGATCGCCTTGCTCTGCAGCACGTCGAGGACCGCCTTGGCGCGCTCTTCCGAGTTCGCCTTGATCAGGACGTCCTCGCCGCTGAACGCGACCGAGGCGTCGGCGCCCTTGAAGTCGTACCGCTGCTCGATCTCCTTGGCCGCCTGGTTGAGGGCGTTCTCCGCCTCCATCTTGTCGACCTTGCTGACCACGTCGAAGGAACTGTCTGCCATGCGGAACAGCCTAACGGCGGTGGGCCCACGTCGCCGGTTTCCGGACGACGCGCCAGCGGCGTCCGGGCCGTGCCGATGGGGAGGGAGGCCCGGTTCCGGTCGCGCGGATCGGCTCGCGGTGGTCACGACCACCGTCAGCCATCCGCTATGCTTTTGTGCGCGCCTTCGGTTGGTGATCACACCGGCTGGGTGCGCATGGCAAGTTACCCAAGCGGCCAAAGGGATCTGACTGTAAATCAGCCGGCGTAGCCTTCGGGGGTTCGAATCCCTCACTTGCCACCATCTGATCGGCCCCGTCCACTGCGGACGGGGCCGATGGTGTTTCCGGGAGGATGGGTGCATGGCATCCGACCCCACACCGTCCCAGTTCGCCGACCTCGCCGAGTCGATCGCCCGTGATGCAGCGGCGCTGGCCGCACGCCGCCGTGCCGAGGGGGTCGAGATCGCGGACCGGAAGTCGAGCATCGTCGACGTGGTCACGGCCGCCGACCGCGAGGTCGAGGCACTCATCCGCGCCCGCATCGCCGAGGTCCGCCCCGACGACGCCTTCCACGGCGAGGAGTCCGGGTCGGCCTCCGGTGCCTCGGGCATCACCTGGGTGGTGGACCCGATCGACGGCACGGTCAACTACCTGTACGGCAGCGCCGAGTACGGCGTGAGCATCGGCGTCGTGCGCGGCGCACCCGACCCGATGACCTGGGAGCCGATCGCGGGCGTCGTCGTGGCGCCGGCGACGGGCACCGTCTTCCGCGCGGCCGTCGGCCAGGGCGCGACTCGTGACGGGGAACCGTTGTCCGTCGCCGCGCCCGGTTCGCTCGCCGAGACGCTCGTCGCCACCGGGTTCGGGTACACGGCCGACCGTCGCCGGGAGCAGGTCGCGGTGCTGGCCGGACTCATCGGCGAGGTGCGGGACATCCGCCGCGGGGGAGCGGCGTCGCTCGACTGCTGCGCCGTCGGGGCGGGCGTGGTGGACGCGTACTACGAGCGCGGGATCAACCCGTGGGACATGGCCGGCGGCGCCCTCGTCGCGCAGGAGGCCGGCGCGGCCATCCGCATCTGGGAGGCCGGAGGGACGCGCTCCTTCCTGTTCGCGAGCCCCGCCGTCGCCGACGAACTCGAGGCCCTGGTGCGCGGTCTCGAGGCCGGTGCGCTCGGAGCCGTGCGGGCCTGACGACGTGCCGATCCCCGGGTCCGGGGGTGCCGGGCGGACCTGACCACGACTGGCGACCTGCGACCTCGCCTGCTAGCGTGCTCAGGTCCCGTTATCTGCTCGTTACCAACGAGTGAGCCCTTCTCTGATCAGGATCGCCACCGCACGCATGCCCCGTACTCCTCTGTCGTCCGCTCCCACCGACGGTTCCGTCGACGCCGCCACCCCGGTCGTCCACCAGACCCGACGCGCTCGGATCGAGGCGGAGCGAGCCGCGGCGAAGGGCACGGTCGTGGCGCAGGAGGGACAGGGCTCGACGGGTCCGAGCTTCGACGACGTGATCGGTGCGGTCACGCCGGGAACCCCCGCGGCCCCCGTGTCGCCGATCGACCTCGCACCGGCATCGCCCGTGCGCCCGGCCTCCCCAATCGTGACGCCGCCGGCCCCCACCTCGCCCGTCGTGCACGCCCAGCGGGTGGCTCCCGTTGCCGCCGCTGCCTCGGCGTCGCAGCCGCGTCGTGTCACGGGGCAGGTCCCCGCATCGCGCCGCCGCAGCAGCCGTCCGGCCATGAAGACCCCGGTCGACCGCGCGACCCGTCACATCCGGTCCACGGCCGCCACGACCCCCGCAGCAGTGCGGTCCCCGAAGCAGGGCGCGTCGTTCCGCCGTGCTGCCTCGCGCGTGACCGCGGTCGGCGCACTGCTCTTCGCAGCAGGCCTCGTCGTCTCGACCTCCCTGCCGGCGCAGGCGCTCTGGGTCCCGGCGTCCGGCTCGACCGCTGCCCGTGCCACCGTCGACGGCGCCACGCAGTCGATGCAGGTCGGTGCCTCGGCCGACGGATCGACCGCCCGTGACCAGTACACGGTGTCCGACGCCACGCAGTACGCGAACGTCGACTCCTCGACCTTCACGAACGACCCGACCGGCACCATCCAGTGGCCGTTCCTGACCGGCGTCCCGATCACCTCGGGCTTCGGTGGACGCCAGGTCGCCGGGTGCTCGTTCTGCTCGACGAACCACATGGGCATCGACTTCGCCCCGGGCGAGGGCACCCCGATCGGCGTCATCGCCGCCGGCACCGTGATCAAGGTGCAGGCGAACGACGGCGGCTTCGGCAACGACGTCTGGGTCGAGCACGACGTGGACGGCAAGCAGTTCGTCAGCGTCTACGGCCACATGGAGGACAACTCCTTCAAGGTCGTCACCGGCCAGCACGTCGAGGTCGGCGACATCCTCGGTCTCGTCGGCAGCACGGGCAACTCCACGGGCCCGCACCTGCACCTCGAGGTGCACGTCGACGGGGTCCCGGTGGACCCGCTGGCGTGGCTCAAGACCAACGCGAACTAGCGGCCCACGACGCGGCACGCCCGGGCGTCTCGTCCGGTTCCGGAGCAGCGTCGGAGGTCTGCTATCCTCGTGTGGTGCCGTTCGCGGCACATCGCCCCGATAGCTCAGTGGTAGAGCACCTCCATGGTAAGGAGGGGGTCGTCAGTTCAATCCTGACTCGGGGCTCCGACCCGGTGCGCGTGCCGCTCCGGATCTCTGGCGGGGTAGCTCAGTTGGTTAGAGCACACGACTCATAATCGTGGGGTCGCGGGTTCAAGTCCCGCCCTCGCTACACGCAAGGCCCTCTCGTCCAGGATCCCCTGGGTCAGGGGGCCTTCTCTGTTGCCGGCCTCACTTCGACCGCTGGGCCCACCCGCCGCGCGTTCAGTCCGCCGCCTGCACGTCGGCCGCGACGTTCTCCTGCGCGGCGAACTGGGTGCGGTGCAGCTCCTCGTACCGGCCACCCGCGGCCAGCAGTTCGTCGTGCGTGCCGCGCTCCACGATCGAGCCGTCCTCGACGACGAGGATCACGTCCGCGCTGCGGATCGTCGAGAGCCGGTGCGCGATCACCATCGCCGTCCGTCCCTCGAGCGCCTCGCCGAGTGCTGCCTGCACCGCTGCCTCGGAGGTCGAGTCGAGCGCCGCCGTCGCCTCGTCGAGGATGACGACGCGCGGCTGGGCGAGCAGGAGCCGGGCGATCGTCATGCGCTGGCGCTCGCCCCCGGAGAGCCGGTAGCCGCGTTCGCCCACCATGGTGTCCAGTTGGTCGGGGAGGGACCGGATAAGCGGCTCGAGTCGCGCACGGCGGACGGCGTCCCACACCTCGTCGTCGGACGCCTCGGGCCGGGCGAACCGCAGGTTGGAGCGGATGGTCTCGTGGAACAGGTGGCCGTCCTGCGTCACCATGCCGAGGGTGTGTCGCATCGAGGCGAACGTGACGTCGCGGACGTCCGTCCCGGCCAGACGCACGGCGCCGCTGTCGACGTCGTACAGGCGCGAGAGCAGCTGCGCGACCGTGGACTTGCCGGCTCCGGACGAGCCGACCAGGGCGACGGTCTGCCCCGGTTCGATCCGGAAGGACAGGCCGTGCAGCACCTCCTCGCCGCCGCGGGTGTCCAGCGTCGCGACCTCCTCGAGCGAGGCGAGGGACACCTTGTCGGCGGACGGGTAGGCGAACCGGACGTCGTCGAACTCGACGGAGACCGGGCCGTCGGGGATGGTCACCGCGTCGGGCTGCTCCCGGATGAGCGGTTCGAGGTCGAGCACCTCGAAGACGCGCTCGAAGCTGACCACGGCGCTCATGATCTCCACCCGCGCGTTCGCCAGGCTCGTCAGCGGGGCGTACAGCCGGGTGAGCAGGAGCGCCAGGGTGACGACCTCGCCGGTGTCCAGCCGGCCGGCGAGCGCGAGGAAGCCGCCGAGCCCGTAGACGAGCGCCAGGGCGAGCGCGGAGACGAGCATCAGCGCGGTGAAGAAGACGAACTGCAGCATCGCGGTCCGGACACCGATGTCGCGGACCCGGGCGGCACGGACGCGGAACTCCTCGGCCTCTTCGTCGGGTCGGCCGAACAGCTTGACGAGGGTGGCGCCGGGAGCCGAGAAGCGCTCGGTCATCTGGGTGCTCATCGCGGAGTTGTGGTCGGCGGCCTCGCGGCGCAGGGCGGCGAGGCGGCTGCCCATCCGGCGCGCGGGGACCAGGAAGACCGGGAGCATGACGACGGCGAGGACCGTCACGAGCCACGAGGTGCTGAGCATGACGATCAGGGTGAGGACCAGCGCCACGAGGTTCGTGACCACGCCGGACAGCGTGCCGCTGAAGGCCTGCTGGGCGCCGATCACGTCGTTGTTGAGGCGGCTCACGAGCGCACCGGTCCGGGTGCGGGTGAAGAACGCGATGGGCATCTTCTGCACGTGGTCGAAGACGGCGGTGCGGAGGTCCAGGATCACGCCCTCGCCGATCCGCGCCGAGTACCACCGCGTCGTCAGCGACACGGCGGCGTCGGCCACGGCCACCAGGGCGATGACCACGGCGAGCCGGACGATCGTCGAGACCTCTCCGCGGGCGACGATGACGTCGACCACCTGACCGGCGAGGACCGGCGTCGCGACCGCGAGGAAGGCACCGATGACGGACAGTCCGATGAACACCAGCAGCTTCGCCCGGTACGGCACCGCGAACGTCAGGATCCGCCGGACGGACGCGCGGGAGAACCCGTGCTTGCCGCCCTGCGCGGACGAGATCTTGTACAGCGAGCTCCAGGCTGCGCTCTCCATGCTCATGGCGGTTCCTTTCCGGGGCCCCGGGCCCAACCTAGATGGCTGGCCGGGTCCCCGGTGACCGCTCCTGTGGCGGTGCGCCGCGCGGCCACCCGCCGGAGGCCGTCGGGCCGGCCTACTGCGTGCGGTGGGAGCCGGTGTCCGTGCGCGTCGCGAGCACCCCGGCCGCACGGAACGCGTCCTCGACCGCGGCGGTGACGTGCTGCCAGGCGGCCCGTCGCCGGTTCGCCCCGATGCTGCCGCCCGACACGGCCGTGCCGTGCCCGGCCCGGCGCAGGGTGATCGTGGTGGTGGCACCGTCCACGACCGTCGACAGCTCGTACCGGCGGTACTCCCGGGCCGGCTGCACGAGCGCACCGAGCAGGATGGTGAGCGTGCGGCTGCCCGCCGTCGCGGTCATCGTGCCACCCGTCGACTCGACGTGGTGGCCCGTGCGGCGCAGCGCGGCGGCCGCGACCTCCATGGCGGTGCACCGGTCTCCCGTGTGCACGGCGAACTCCGTCGTGGTGTCCATCGGCCCTCCCCGTCCCGAACGAACCCGTGCCGCACGGCACGCTCCGATTCCCCCGAATCGGTCTCAGACAGTCTAGCTGAAGCGTTCTCATCGATCACCGGCCTCCGGACGGGCCTCGGTAGACTGCCGTGGTGTCAGTGAACCCCGAGCTCGTCGGCAGGACGTTCCCGCCGGCCCAGCCCTACCTGGTCGGCCGCGAGAAGGTGCGCGAGTTCTCGCGTGCGGTCTTCGCGACCAACCCCGTCCACCACGATCCGGGCGCCGCACGTGCCGCCGGGTACGCCGACGTGGTCGCGCCCCCGACGTTCGCCGTCGTCGTGCAGGAGGCCACGCTCGCGCAGCTCCTGAACGAGCCCGACGCCGGCATCGACTTCTCGCGCGTCGTCCACGGCGAGCAGTCCTTCACGTACGACCGGCCGATCGTCGCCGGTGACGAGCTCACCGCGACCCTGACGGTCACCAGCGTGAAGACCCTCGGCGGCAACGCGATGGTCACCGCCCAGAGCACCATGAACGACGCCGAGGGGGAGCACGTCGTCACGGCGACCTCCACCCTCGTGGTCCGAGGAGACGACGCATGACCGCCGCACCCGCCACCGCGCTCGAGGTCGGCACCGTCGTCGCCGAGCGTGACGTGCACATCACGCGCGACTCGCTGGTCCGGTACGCCGGCGCCTCCGGCGACTTCAACCCGATCCACTACCGCGACGACGTCGCCGCCTCGGTCGGCCTGCCCGGTGTCCTCGCCCACGGCATGCTCACGATGGGCATCGCCGTCCAGCCGGTCGCCGAGTGGCTCGGCGACAGGGGCTGGGTCGCGGGCTACGGTGTCCGCTTCACGCGCCCCGTCGTCGTCGACCCGGAGCAGGGTGCCACCGTCGGCATCGTGGCGAAGGTCGGCACCGTCGACGAGGACGGCCGGCCGAAGCGCATCGACCTCACCGTGACCGCCGCCGGGCAGACCGTGCTCGGCAAGGCGCAGGTCACGGTGGTGTTCCGCTGACCGTGTCCGAGCCGGTGCTGGCCGACCTGACGACGCTCCGCGTCGGCGGGGCCGCCACCCGGCTGCTCACGGCCACGACGACCGACGAGCTCGTCACCCACGCGCTCGACGCCTTCGACGACCACGAGTGGCTCGTCCTCGGCGGCGGCAGCAACCTGCTGGTCGCCGACCAGGGCTTCGACGGCACCGTCGTGCTGGTCCGGACGACGGGCGTCGACGCCGACCGCGACGCCGACGGCGTCACGGTGCGCGTCGCGGCGGGGGAACCGTGGGACCCGTTCGTCGCCACGACCGTCGCGAACGGCTGGACCGGCCTGGAGGCCCTCAGCGGCATCCCGGGCACGGTCGGTGCGTCCCCGGTGCAGAACATCGGCGCCTACGGGGTCGAACTCGCCGACGTGCTCACCCGCGTCGAGTTCCTCGATGCGGCCACGGGGGAGCGCGCGTGGGTCCCCGCAGCCGAGCTGGCGCTCGGCTACCGAACGTCGACCCTCAAGCACGGTCGGCGCGGTGTCGTGCTGACGGTCGAGTTCCGGCTCGGGCTCGCGGGGGAGCACGGTGTGCCCGTGCGCTACGCGCAGCTCGCCGGTTCGCTCGGGGTCGAGCTCGGTGCGCTCGTGCCGCCCACGACCGTCCGCGACGAGGTCCTGCGGCTGCGCGGCTCGAAGGGCATGGTGCTCGACGGGGACGACCACGACACCTGGAGCGCCGGGTCGTTCTTCACCAACCCGATCGTCTCGCCGGCGTTCGCCGAGACCCTGCCGACGGACGCGCCCCGCTGGCCCGCGGGTGACGACGTCAAGCTCAGTGCCGCGTGGCTCATCGAGCACGCCGGCGTCCACCGTGGCTACGCGGTGCCGGGCTCCCGTGCGGCGATCTCGTCGAAGCACACCCTCGCGCTCACGAACCGCGGCGGGGCGACGGCCGCGCAGGTGGCCGAGCTCGCACGGTTCGTGCAGGTGACCGTCCTGAACCGCTTCGGGGTATCGCTCGTCCCGGAACCCGTCGTGGTGGGCGACCTGCTCGGCTGATCGTCCGCGCGACGGGACGGGACGAGCACGACGCGCCACGGGCCTCCCGGCACACAGAACGGGCCACC
>NZ_MJGL01000056.1:77026-90624 GCF_001864855.1 Curtobacterium sp. MCBA15_005 | reverse complement strand
GGTGGCCCGTTCTGTGTGCCCGAGGTCTACGCGAAGAACGCCGCCAGCCGGGCGACGCCCTCGGCGATGTCGTCGTCGCCCAGCGCGTACGACAGGCGCAGGTAGCCGGAGGGGCCGAAGGCCTCACCCGGAACGACCGCGACCTCGGCGTGCTCGAGGATCAGGTCGGCCAGCTCGAGCGTGGTCGTCGGGGTGGTGCCGGCCCACTCGCGGCCGAGCAGCGCGGTGACGTCCGGGTAGACGTAGAAGGCTCCCTGCGGGGTCGGCGTGCGGAAGCCCGGGATCGCGTTGAGGCCGTCGACGATGGCCTTCCGTCGGCGGTCGAAGGCCTCGCGCATGGCGGCGACGGGCTCCTGGGGACCGGTCAGGGCGGCGATGGCGGCGCGCTGCGACACGTTCGAGACGTTCGACGACAGGTGCGACTGCAGGTTCGACGCGGCCTTGACGGCGTCGGTCGGGCCGATGAACCACCCGACGCGCCAGCCGGTCATCGCGTAGGTCTTCGCGACGCCGTTCACCAGGATCGTGGTGTCGGCGAGGGCGGGGACCTCGGCCAGGATGCCGGCGAAACGGACGCCGTCGTACACCAGGTCCTGGTAGATCTCGTCGCTGATCACCCAGATGCCGTGCTCGAGCGCCCACTCGCCGATGGCCCGGGTCTGCTCGGCGGAGTACACGGCGCCCGTGGGGTTCGACGGCGAGCAGAACAGCAGTGCCTTGGTCGCCGGGGTGCGGGCGGCCTCGAGCTGCTCGACCGTCACCAGGTAGTCCTGGTCGCTGCCGGCGAAGACCTCGACGGGCTCGCCGCCGGCCAGCCGGATGGCCTCGGGGTAGGTGGTCCAGTACGGCGCGGGCAGCAGGACCTCGTCACCGGCGTCGACGATGGTCTGGAACGCCTGGTAGACCGCCTGCTTGCCACCGTTCGTGACGATGACCTGCGACGGCTCGACGGTGATGCCGGACACCCGGGCGGTCTTGTCGGCGATGGCCTGCTTGAGTTCGGGCAGGCCGGTCGCGGGCGTGTACCGGTGGTTCTTCGGGTCCTGCGCGGCAGCGACGGCCGCGTCGACCACGTGCTGCGGGGTCGCGAAGTCAGGCTCGCCGGCGGCGAACGAGATCACCGGCCGCCCGGCGGCCTTGAGCGCCTTGGCCTTCGCGTCGACCTTGAGCGTCGCGGACTCGGCGATGGCCGCGATGCGGGACGCGATGCGCGGACGATCGGCCGGCGCGGTGGCGAGGGTGTCGACGGACACGTGGGCGGTGGACTCGGGGCCTGGGGCTGCGGTGCTCACGGGGTCCAGCCTACCGGCGCGGCACGCCGTGGGAGGGGCCAAGTGGACACCGTGTGACGGACTCCCGTAGACTCGTCCACCGGAACGCGGATCGGTGACGAACCGTGTTGCGAAGGGCGGTGGCTCAATTGGTAGAGCAGCGGTCTCCAAAACCGCAGGTTGCAGGTTCGAGTCCTGTCCGCCCTGCAACTCTGGAAGGGTAGAAGTTGGCGAGCAAAGACATGGAGACGACGGCGGACGACGTCGTCGCCAAGGCGAAGCAGGACCGGGCCGAGCGCCGCGGGCCCATCGCTGCCATCGTGCTCTTCATCCGTCAGGTGATCGGCGAACTGCGCAAGGTCGTGACGCCGACCCGCAAGGAACTCTTCAGCTACACGGGCGTCGTGCTCGTGTTCGTCGTCGTCATGATGATCCTGGTGTCGATCCTCGACTTCGTGTTCGGTCTCGGCGTCGGGTACGTCTTCGGCAACGGGCCCACGGCCTGACCCTGACGTCGACTGCCGTGTGCGGTCGTCCTCGAGGAGTACGGTCGCCCGAGACGGCGTCGATCGTGACGGCGTCGCTCGTGACCGTGAACGAACGCCAACCCGACCCGAACCACCGAACGGAAAGAATCGACTGTGTCTGACAACTCCCGCGATGACATCGACCTCGCGACGGCTGCCGAGCAGTCCTCCGAGGTCGAGGAGAACCAGGAAGGCGACGTCGAGACCGGCGAAGGACGCTCCGTCGAGTCCGCTGAAGAGCGTGCGATCTCGATCGAGGGCGACGACGACGAGTCCCTCGGCCTCAGCTCCGAGCCCGACGACGGCACCGTCGACGCCGGCCTCGACGAAGCACTGACGGCCCTGCAGGAAGCCCGCGACCCCGAGGCCGACGCCGTCGTGGACGACGCCCTCGAGATCGACTCCACCGACGAGGCCGAGGCCGCCGTCGAGGCCGTCGAGGACGAGGAAGAAGTTGAGCTCGAGTCCGATACCGCCGCCGAGGCGAACGAGACGCTCGCCGCCGACGAGGCACTCGACGCCGAGGACGAGGACGACGAGCCCGCCGAGGTCGACCCGTACGAGGCCTTCAAGGCCGAGCTGCGGATGAAGCCGGGCAAGTGGTACGTCATCCACTCCTACGCGGGCTTCGAGCGCCGCGTGAAGTCGAACATCGAGAACCGCATGGTCTCGATGTCGATGGAGGACTACATCTACCAGGTCGAGGTCCCGATGGAGGACGTCGTCGAGATCAAGAACGGGCAGCGCAAGCTGGTCACCCGCGTTCGGATCCCCTCGTACGTGCTCGTCCGCATGGACCTCAACGAGGACTCGTGGTCCGTCGTCCGGCACACCCCGGGCGTCACCGGCTTCGTCGGCAACGCGCACAACCCGACGCCGCTCCGTTTCGACGAGGCGTTCGGCATGCTCAAGTCCCTCGTGCAGGTCGCCGAGGCCGCCCCGACCAAGGGCGGCGCGAAGGGCAGTGGCCTGCAGGCGCAGCCCGCAGCCGAGGTCGACTTCGAGATCGGCGAGACGATCACGATCAAGGAAGGCTCGTTCGCGGGCCTGCCGGGTTCGATCTCCGAGATCAAGCCGGAGAGCGGCAAGCTCACCGTCCTCGTCTCGCTGTTCGAGCGCGAGACCCCGGTCGAGCTCAGCTTCGACCAGGTCACCAAGCTCTAGCGACCACCCAGATGTAGCGATCACCGAGATCGACTACACTGAACGGGTTTGGGCCCGCGCGCCTCGTGCGAGCGGGCCTTCACCGCTGTCCGGAACGGCCGGACCAGCGGGAGAGTGCACGGATCCCCGTGTGTTCGATTCCAGGAGGAAGACAAGTCATGGCACCGAAGAAGAAGGTCACGGGCCTGATCAAGCTGCAGATCAACGCGGGAGCCGCCAACCCGGCCCCCCCGATCGGTCCGGCGCTCGGTCAGCACGGCGTCAACATCATGGAGTTCTGCAAGGCGTACAACGCGGCGACCGAGTCGCAGCGTGGCAACGTCGTGCCGGTCGAGATCACCGTCTACGAGGACCGTTCGTTCACGTTCGTCCTGAAGACCCCGCCGGCCGCCGAGCTCATCAAGAAGGCTGCTGGTGTGCAGAAGGGGTCCTCGACCCCGCACACGGTCAAGGTCGCGAAGATCTCGATGGACCAGGTCCGTCAGATCGCCGAGACCAAGCAGGCCGACCTGAACGCCAACGACATCGAGCAGGCCGCGAAGATCATCGCCGGCACCGCACGCTCGATGGGCATCACGGTCGAGGCCTAAGCACCGATCGGGCTCCGGCCCACCACCAGACACCTTTCCGTGGGAGAGCCTCGCCGGCTCGCCAACCACGTATCTCGCAAGGAGACCACCATGGCGAAGAAGTCCAAGGCCTACCAGGCCGCGGCCGCGAAGATCGAGGCCGACAAGTTCTACACCCCGACCGAGGCCGTCGCCCTGGCCAAGGAGACCGGTTCCTCGAAGACCGACTCCACGGTCGAGGTCGCGCTGAAGCTCGGCGTGGACCCCCGCAAGGCCGACCAGATGGTCCGCGGCACGGTCATCCTGCCGCACGGCACGGGCAAGACCGCCCGCGTCATCGTCTTCGCGACGGGTGCGGCTGCTGAGGCCGCCATCGCCGCCGGTGCCGACGAGGTCGGTGGCGACGAGCTCATCGCGAAGGTCGCCGAGGGCTACACCTCGTTCGACTCCGCCGTCTCGACCCCGGAGCTCATGGGCAAGGTCGGTCGTCTCGGTAAGGTGCTCGGCCCGCGTGGCCTCATGCCGAACCCGAAGACCGGCACCGTGACCCCGAACGTGGCGCAGGCCGTCAACGACATCAAGGGCGGCAAGATCGAGTTCCGCGTCGACAAGCACGCCAACGTGCACTTCGTCGTCGGCAAGGCCTCGTTCACGCCGGAGCAGCTCGACGAGAACATCTCGACCGCGCTCGAGGAGATCAACCGCCTCAAGCCGTCGTCCTCGAAGGGCCGTTACGTCATGAAGGGCGCCGTCTCGACGACCTTCGGTCCCGGCATCCCGCTGGACGTCAACAGCATCTGAGTCGAGAGACTCGTGGAAGGACCCGCACCGGCAACGGTGCGGGTCCTTTCCGCATGTGGGGCGCGTGTCCCGATAGCGTGGTGCCGTGCGCACCCTCGTGAACTCGCTCCGACTGATCGCCGTCATCGCCATCGTCGTCGCGGTCGTGGCGCAGTGGCTCGAGAGCTCGCAGACCCCGACCTACTCGTTCTGGAACTTCTTCGGCTACTTCACGATCCAGTCGAACCTGATCGTCGCCGTGGCCCTCGCGGTGACGCTCGTCGCCGCAGTCCGACGCAAGCGGGCGGACCTCGCCGTCTCGGTGCTCCGTGGCGCCGCGACGGTGTACATCGCGACGACGGGCATCGTCTACAACACGCTGCTCACGGGCGCGAACGTGTCGGCCTCGGTGCCGTGGTCGAACGACATCGTGCACAAGATCATCCCGGTGTACGCGGTGCTCGACTGGCTGCTGTTCTCCGACCGCGCACGGCTGCTGCTCCGCCACGTGTGGTGGTTCCTGCTCTACCCGGCGGTCTGGACCACCGTGGTGCTCGTCCGTGGCGCGACCGACGGGTGGGTGCCGTACCCGTTCCTCGATCCGGCGCAGGGCTACGGCGTCGTCGCGATCTACGTGGTCGGGATCGCGGTCTCGATCACCCTGCTCGGCATCCTCGTCGTCGGGATGAGCCGACTGCGACTGGTGAAGGTCTAGGGGGCTAGGAGCGGAAGCCGCGCAGCTTGTCGAGCACCAGGTCGGCGAGCTGGACGAGCCCGCGGATCTGGTCGTCGTCGCGGTCGACCCAGCGGCACTCGGGCTCGTCGGCGACCGGCACGAACCCGTCGTGGCGTTCCCAAACGAACAGGGTGCGGTCGGCACCGAGCACGTACTGCTGCCACCAGATCTGCCGGAGGTAGTGCCGGGGGATGCTCCGCCAGGCCTTGCCGGTGGTCTTGATCTCGGCGAGCACCACGCGGGACGACTCGTCGACCCCGACGCCGTCCGGGGTGGCGAGGTGGGCGCGGTTCGCAGCGGCGTGGAACAGGTGCGCCGAGGGCTGGATGCCGTGGGTGGCGGCCACCCAGGCGGCGATGACCGGTTCGCGGTCCTTGCCGTGCTCGGTGAACGCGTTGCCGGAGAAGCGGGATCCGTAGCGCTTGTCGGTGACGACGGCGTCGACGGCGCGCAGCGAGGCGAGCCGGGCGACGTCGGTGGCGGTGATGCCCATGGCGCGGGCGCGGAGCCAGGCGACGCGGTCCGAGGAGTGCGCGACGATGCGCTCGGTGTGGCCACGCAGGGCGGTGAACGCATCACGCGCAGCCGGGACCGGTGTTCCGGAGGCGGGATGCGCCTCCAGACCGGGGTCCAGGTCGCCCCACAGGGTGGGCTGCACGATCGTCACCCGACGATTGTCCCCCGACCACCGGCAAGACCGAAACCGACGCGCTCACGCGACCGCGGGTGTGCGTCAGGAGACCAGTTCGCGACCCTCGGCGAACGCGACCAGCTCGTCGACCCCGGCGGGGGAGAGGGCGTAGCCGATGGCGAGGGCCGCAGCCCCCTGCAGCGCGGCGAGGGACCCGGCGCGGGACTGCACGATGACGAGGTGCTCACTGGCCAGGGGCATCGAGCGGGAGTAGACGACCTCGCGGACGCCGGCGAGCAGGTGCTCACCGGCCTGCGTGATCGAGCCGCCGAGTGCAATCACGGACGGGTTGATGAGCGAGATGCAGGTCGCCAGGACCTCGCCGATGTCCCGACCGGCCTGTCGGACGGCGTAGATCGCGTCGAGGTCCGACCGGTTCACCAGGTCGATCACGTCCGCACCCGTGTGCGCGTCGTGCCCCTTCGCGCGGAGTGCGCGGGCGATGGCCGGACCGGAGGCCACGGCCTCCAGGCAGCCGGTGTTGCCGCAGTGGCAGGGGACGTCGCCGGCGCGGGAGACCCGAACGTGGCCGATGTCACCCGCGGTGCCCTGGGCCCCGCGCTGCAGTCGGCCCTCGGAGACGATGCCGGACCCGATGCCGGTGGCGACCTTCACGAACAGCAGGTGGTCGACGTCCGGCCAGCCGTGCTCCCGCTCACCGAGGGCCGCGATGTTGACGTCGTTGTCGAGCAGCACGTGGGCGGCGATGTGCTGACGGAGCCACGAGGGCACGTCGAAGCCGTCCCAACCGGGCATGATCGGCGGGTTGGCCGGGCGGCCGGTGGAGAACTCGACGGGCCCGGGGACCCCGATCCCGATCGCGATGACGTCCTGTCGGCTGCGCCCGACCTCGGCGAGCAGGTCGTCGATCGTCTCGACGAGCCAGGACAGCGTCGGCACCGGACCGGCGGCGATGTCGATCCGGGCCTCGCGGGTGGCGAGCGGTGCCGCGACCAGGTCGGTGACGGCGACGCGACCGTGTGAGGCGCCGAGGTCGGCGGCGATCACGAGCCGGGCGCGGGGCTTCAGCGCCACCTGGGCGGGCGGGCGACCGCCGGTGGAGACGGCGGTGTCCACGGCGCCGACCAGCCCGATGTCGATCAGGGAGTCGAGGCGCACGCCGATGGTGGAGCGTGCGAGTCCTGTCAGTGCGGCGAGCTCGGCCCTGGTGCGCGGCACGCCGTCGCGGAGGATCTGGAAGAGCTCGCTCGTCCCGACCGGAGGCGACGCTGCCGTCCGGTTCAAGTCGACCATGTGGGGAGTGAAGCACACATCGTTCGCGCCACGCAATGAAGTCCGTCGACATTCCTCGGACTTCTGCTTGACCGCCGACAAAAGTGCTCGTAGTGTGACGATCGGTCAGTGACGACCGCACCATCTCGACGAGGAGAACCCCTGGTGACCCAACCGCTCTCGGTCCAGCTCTACACGGTCCGCGATGCCCTCAGTGCTGATCTGCCCGGCACCCTGCAGCGCATCGCCGACATCGGCTACACGAACGTCGAGGCCTTCGGCTTCGTCGACAACGCCGACGAACTCGCCGCCGCCCTCCGCGACGCCGGCCTCGCCGCCCCGAGCGGACACGCCCGTCTGCTGGACGCCGGCGAGCAGGACCTCGAGCGCATCTTCCACGCCTCCACCACCCTCGGCTTCGGGACCCTCATCGACCCGCACATCGACGAGTCCCGCTGGACCACCCGCGAGGACGTCGAGGCGATCGCCCGCGAACTCAGCGCCCTCGCCCCGCGCGCCGCCGACCACGGCCTGGTGCTCGGCTACCACAACCACGCGTTCGAGTTCTCGAACCGCATCGACGGTGTCAGCGCCTACGAGGTCTTCGCCGACGCCCTGTCCGACGACGTCGTGCTCGAGCTCGACACCTACTGGGTGCAGGTCGGCGGGGACGACCCGGTCGCGGTCATCGGCAAGTACGGCGACAAGGTCCAGTTCCTGCACGTCAAGGACGGCGACGGCTCGCACGACGACAAGCAGCAGGTCGCCGTCGGCAACGGCATCATGCCGATCCGCGAGATCATCACCGCGGCGCCCGATGCACTGCACGTCGTCGAGCTCGACGACCACGAGGGTGACGTCTTCCAGGCCGTCGCCGACTCCTACACGTTCCTCGAGGGGGCCCGCGCATGACCGACACCACGACGGCCGCTGCAACGGCGACCGACAGCACCACCCGCACCGGCCCCGTCGGCGTCGGCGTCATCGGCGCCGGGGTCATCTCGGACCAGTACCTGTCGAACCTCACCGTCTTCCCCGACGTGACGGTCCGCTTCATCGCCGACATCGACCTGCCGCGCGCCGCCGCCCAGGCCGAGAAGTGGGGCGTCCCCGGATCGGGCACCGTCGAGGAGCTCCTGGCCGACGACGACATCGAGATCGTCGTGAACCTGACGATCCCGGCCGCCCACGTCGAGGTCGCGCTGCAGGCCCTGGCCGCCGGCAAGCACGTCTGGGGCGAAAAGCCCTACGCCCTCGACCGTGCCAGCGCCGCGGAGCTCCGCGATGCCGCGGCCGCCGCGGGCAAGACCGTCAGCGTCGCCCCGGACACGTTCCTCGGCGCCGGCCTGCAGACCGCGCTCCGCACCATCCGCGACGGCCGGATCGGCACGCCCCTGAACGGCCTGACGCTCTTCCAGAGCCCCGGACCCGAGTCGTGGCACCCGAGCCCCGAGTTCCTCTTCGCGTACGGTGCCGGTCCGCTGTTCGACATCGGCCCGTACTACATCACCACCCTCGTCCAGACGTTCGGACCGGTGAAGAAGGTCACGGCGACGGCGTCGAAGTCCCGCGCCACCCGCACCATCGGCTCCGGACCGAAGGCCGGCACCGAGTTCCCGGTGGACGTCCCGACGAACCACTCCGCGCTGATCGAGTTCGAGAACGGCGGCAGCGCGCAGAGCGTCTTCTCGTTCGAGTCCGACCGCGGCCGCACCGGCTTCGTCGAGATCGCGGGGGAGACCGGCACCGTCGTGTTCCCCGACCCGAACAACTTCGACGGCGACACCGAGCTGTACGCCCTCGGTTCCGAGGAGCCCCAGACGATCCCCGCGGTCGGCTCCACCTACTCGCGCGGCACCGGCGTGGTCGACCTGGCCCGCTCGCTGCGGGCCGGCGACGAGAACCGCGTCCCCGGTGCGCTCGCCTTCCACGTCCTCGACGTGATGGTCTCCATCGCCGAGGCGGCAGAACGTGGCGAGGCGGTGCTCGTCGAGAGCACCGTGTCGCCCTCCCCGACCCTCCCCGAGGGCTGGGACCCCGCGGAACGCACCCTGGCCTGACCGCCAGGGCGCTGCCCGCAACCCACAGCAGCACCCGACCAGCACCATCCGCAGCACCAGCTCCACCTCTGCACCATCCCCTGCACCATCTCAACGACGAGAAAGTAGAGAGTCATGCGCACTGCCATCCGCGCACTGGCCATCACCGCGGCCGCCGCACTCACCGTGTCCGGCCTCGCAGCCTGCTCCTCCGGATCGTCCGGCGACTCCGGCGACTCCAAGACGCTCACCTACTGGGCGTCCAACCAGGGCACGTCCCTGCAGAACGACAAGGAGGTGCTGACCCCCGTCCTCAAGAAGTTCACCAAGGAGACCGGGATCAAGGTCGACCTCCAGGTCATCGGCTGGAACGACCTGCAGAACAAGATCCAGACCGCCGTCACCTCGGGCCAGGGCCCGGACGTCGTCAACATCGGCAACACCTGGGCGACCTCGCTCCAGGCCACCGGCGCCTTCCAGGAGTTCGGTGACGCCGAGATGAAGGCGATCGGCGGCGAGGACAAGTTCGGCAAGGTCGCCCTGTCCACCGGTGGCGCGCCCGACAAGACGGTCACGAGCGTCCCGCTCTACGGCCTCGCCTACGGCCTGTACTACAACAAGAAGATGCTGTCGGACGCCGGCATCACCCCGCCCACCACGTGGGAGGAGATGGTCTCCGACGCCGAGAAGCTGACCAAGGGTGACACCTACGGCTTCAGCCTCGCGGGTGGTTCGTACACCGAGAACTCGCACTTCGCGTTCATCAACTCGGCGCAGAACGGTGGCGAGTGGTTCGACAAGGACGGCAAGCCGACCTTCACCTCGAAGGCCAACGTCGACGGCATCAAGCGCTACCTCGACCTGATGCAGGACTCGAAGGTCGCGAACCTGTCGAACGCGCAGTACGACAACGCGACGCAGTCCACCACGGACTTCGCGAAGAAGAAGGCCGCGTTCATCCTCAACCAGAACAACGCGAACGCGACCATCGAGTCCCTCGGCATGAAGTCGGACGAGTACGGCGTCGTGGCGCTGCCCGCTCCGAGCGGTGGCGAGCAGATCGCCTCGTTCCCGGCTGGCATCAACCTGTCGGTCTTCAAGAACACGAAGAACAAGGACGGCGCGCTCAAGTTCGTCAAGTACATGACGAGCATGGACACGCAGACGACGCTGGACAAGCCGTACTCGGCCCTGCCGGTGCTCGCCGAGGCTGCTGACTCCGTCACGGACGAGCAGACGAAGACGTTCCTCGACATCTACAACAACAAGGCGAAGCCGCTCCCGCTGGTGCCCGCCGAGGACCAGTTCGAGTCCACGGTCGGCAAGGCGATGAACGACATGTTCGCCAAGATCGCGACCGGTTCCAAGGTCTCCGAGGCCGACATCAAGTCGGCACTGCAGACCGCCCAGGACCAGGTGTCCCAGGCCGCCGGTTGATCCACCCTGGAGGCCCGGGTCGCGTCCGCCGGACGCGCCCGGGCCTCCGCCCCTGACGTTCCAGGGCCGACCACCCGTCGGCCGTGAGGCACACGCCCCACGCACCCCGCGCCTCCCGGCCGCTGCCACGGCCCGCGCGGACCGCACCTGCACGCCCCTCCTGCCGAAAGGCCCCACCAGATGTCCACGACGGTCCTGCCCGACTCGGAGCGCATCGACCTGACGCACACGAAGGCCCCGACGATGTCGGGCCGTCCGCCAGGTCGCAAGCGCAAGACCCACTGGCTGCCCTACGCGCTCGTCGCGCCGGCCATCCTGTTCGAGCTGCTCATCCACATCGTCCCGATGCTCACCGGCATCTGGATCTCGTTCATCCAGCTCACCAAGTACTTCATCGCGAACTGGGGTGCCGCGCCCTTCGCCGGGTTCCGGAACTACCAGGTCGTCGTCGACTTCGACCAGGCGATCGGCCGCGGGGTCCTCAACTCGTTCCTCATCACGTGCGCCTTCACGGTCCTCGTGGTCGGGCTCTCCTGGACCTTCGGCATGGCCGCAGCGGTCGCGCTGCAGAAGCCGTTCGCCGGACGCGGGCTCTTCCGCACCCTGTTCCTCGTGCCCTACGCGCTGCCGATGTACGCCGGCGTCATCACCTGGAAGTTCATGTTCCAGCGTGACTCCGGGGCCCTGAACCACCTGCTGGTCGACCAACTCGGTCTCTTCGGCGGCAACGCCCCGTTCTGGCTCATCGGCAACAACGCCTTCGTCGCCGTCGTCGTCGTGGCGATCTGGAAGACCTGGCCGTTCGCGTTCCTGATGCTCATGGCCGGTCTGCAGTCCGTCCCGAACGACGTGTACGAGGCCGCCTCGGTCGACGGCGCCAAGCCGTTCCGCCAGTGGCGCTCGATCACGCTGCCGATGGTCCGCCCGGTCAACGTGACGCTCGTGCTCGTGATGTTCCTGTGGACGTTCAACGACTTCAACACGCCGTTCGTGCTGTTCGGCTCGACCGCGCAGCCACCCGCCGCGGACCTGCTGAGCTTCCACATCTACAACGCGTCGTTCATCACCTGGAACTTCGGTTCCGGTGCCGCGATGAGCGTCCTGCTCCTGCTCTTCCTGCTCGTCGTCACCGGCATCTACCTCGCCGTGACCAACCGGAGGTCCGTCCGTGCGTGAGACAACTGGCGCCAAGTCCTTCAAGATCATCACCCTGGTCGTCCTGACGCTGTTCACGGTCGTGCCGCTCTACGTGATGATCACCACGGCCATCAAGCCCCTCGGCGACGTGCAGGACAACTTCACGTGGATCCCGTCGAGGATCACCTTCCAGCCGTTCATCGACATGTGGTCGACGGTGCCGCTCGGCCGGTACTTCATCAACTCGCTCGTGGTCTGCACGGTGGCGACGGTGTTCTCGCTGATCATCGCGACGTTCGCCGCCTACGGTGTCTCGCGCTGGAACTTCAAGGGCAAGAGCACCTTCACCACCGCGGTGCTCTCCACGCAGATGTTCCCCGGCGTGCTGTTCCTGCTGCCGCTGTTCCTGATCTTCACGAACCTCGGCAACACCCTGGGCATCCAGCTCGTCGGGTCGTGGCTCGGCCTGATCATCACGTACCTGACCTTCACGCTGCCGTTCTCGATCTGGATGCTGGCCGGGTACTTCGAGACCATCCCGCGCGAGCTCGACGAGGCCGCGATGGTCGACGGTTCGGGCCCGATGGGTGCGCTGTTCCGGGTCATCCTGCCGTCGGCCCGCCCGGGTCTGGTGGCGGTCGGGATCTACTCGTTCATGACGGCCTGGGGTGAGGTCCTCTTCGCCTCGGTCATGACGAACGGCCTCGGTTCGACCCTGGCGGTCGGTCTGCAGCAGTACTCGACGCAGACGAACGTGTACTGGAACCAGGTCATGGCGGCGTCGCTCGTCGTGTCGATCCCGGTCGTGGCCGCGTTCCTCGTGGTCCAGCGCCAGTTCGTCGCCGGCCTGACCGCCGGTGCCGTGAAGTAGGCGGAGGCCCCTTCCGCAAAACACCGGTGTTCGCGCTCGACGCCCCCGCATGACGCGGTGCGCAGCGTGAACACCGGTGTTTTGCCGTTCCCCACCGACCCCGACCACGACCACCCGACGACCGACAGGATGGAACCATGAGCGACGAGACCCGAGGGCGGCAGCTGCTGCCCGGACAGACCAGCCGCGTGCACGTGTACGACGTCGAATCCCGCACCTCGCGGCTCGTGTTCGAGTCGGCCACGGTGCTCGTCGAGGCGCCGAACGTCCTGGACGCCGAGACCCTGGTGCTCAACGGCGACGGCGACCTGTGGCTGCTGCGGCTGCCGTCGGCCGACAGCGGCACCGTCCTCGACGAGACCGCGCTCGTGCCGGTGCCGATGGACGGCGTCGACGAGATCAACAACGACCACGTGCTCGAGCCGTTCGGCAGCTCCATCGTGGTGAGCGCCCGCGACGGCGAGCTCTACCGCGTCCCGCTGCCCGAGGGCGGTCCCGCGACCCGGATCACCGACGTCGCAGCGGCCCTGCCCACCAAGCGGAAGTTCTACCTGCACGGCATCGCCCCCGACGGCGGCGCCCTCGCCGCGATCGTGGGGGAGCTGTCCGAGGACGGCGTCTGGACGACCGACGTCGCGATGGTCGACCCGGAGACCGGCGAGCCGACGTTCGTCACGCGGGACGAGCACCCCGACGACGGCTGCACCATCAGTCCGGCCGGCGGGATCCTGCTCTGGAACACGGAGCGGTTCACCCCCGGCACCGCGCAGCTGGCCGTGCGCTGGCCCGGGCACGACAGCCCGGTCCGCCTGACGAACGACGACCGGGTGAACTGGTTCCCGCACCTGTCGCCGGACGGCGCGCACCTGCTCTACCTGTCGTACGAGCCCGGCGTGCAGGGCCACCCGGCGGACCACCGCGTCGAACTCCGGCTGCTGCCGGGTTCGCTCGTCCGCGGCGCACGGATCGCGGTCCGGCCCGAGACCCTGGTGGCCCTCGACGGCGGGCAGGGGACGGTCAACGTGCCGCCGTGGGCCCCCGACTCGGCGTGGTTCGCGTACTGCGACTACCCGGTGGCCCGGTAGCGGCGGCGTCTGCGGCGCCGGGGGCGGCGGCGTCCTCACGCGCTGCGCGACAGTCCAC
>NZ_MJGL01000056.1:0-76452 GCF_001864855.1 Curtobacterium sp. MCBA15_005 | reverse complement strand
GTGGACTGTCGCGCAGCGCGAAACGCGGACGGACACCCCGCCGCCCGCCGCCCCGCTAGACCTCGCGGACCTGCCCCTGCTTGATGTGCAGGCGACGCTCGGCACGCTTCGCGACCCACGAGTCGTGCGTGACGATGACGACGGTCAGGCCGCGCTCCCGCCACTGCTTCTCGATGAGCGCCATGATCTCGTCGCGGGTCGACTCGTCGAGCGCACCCGTCGGCTCGTCGGCGAGCAGCACGCTCGGGTTCTTCACCAGCGCCCGGGCGATCGCCACGCGCTGCTGCTGTCCGCCGGACAGCTCGGCCGGCAGGTGCTCCATCCGCTCACCCAGTCCGACCTCGCGGAGGGCAGCGACCGCACGCTCGCGGACCTCGCTCCGGGACCGGTTCGCGAGCGACCCCGCGAACGCCGTCTCGACGTTCTCGAGCGCCGTCAGCGTCGGGATCAGGTTGAAGCTCTGGAACACGAAGCCGATCTCGGTCGCCCGCAGGTCGGTCAGCGCGCCGTCGCCGAGCTTCGCCACGTCGCGGTCGCCACCGAGGTGGATCGACCCGGCACTCGGCCGGTCGAGCGCTCCGAGCATCTGCAGCAGCGTCGACTTCCCGCCGCCGGTCGGCCCCTGGACGGCCACGAGTTGCCCCTGCGGGATCGTCAGGTGGACGTTCGTCAGGGCGGTGACGGTCCGGTTCTTCTGCTTGTAGGTCTTGCTGACGTTCGTCAGCCGGTACATCGGACTGGAGGCACGGCTCGCCTCCGCCTCGCCGGTCGCGGTGTCGGTGCTGGTCACGGTTGCTCCTGTCGTCGATTCGGTCGTGTCGGTGCGGCCGGGCATCAGGCCACGCTCCGGAGCGCCTCGGCCGGACGGAGCCGGCTCGCCCGCCAGCCGCCGAGCGCGCCGGCGATGAGGCCGCCGAGGATCGCCAGGCCGATCGCCAGCAGGATGATCTCGACGGTCACCGGGGCGTGCAGGACCACGTCGGTCGTCGACGCGGTGCTCGCGCCGCCGCCGAAGCCCCCGGCCGGTGCACCGCCCGTCGTGCCGCTGCCCGCGGCCGCGGTCGCTGCGCCGCCGGGCATGCCACCACCGCCAGCGGCACCCCCGCCGGTCGTGCTCGAGGCGCTCGCCGAGATCGTCGGACTGATGACGTTCACGACGAGGATGCCGATCAGGCCGGCCGCGGCGCCGAGCACGCCGCCGATCAGGCCCTGCACCAGGGACTCGCCGGCCACCTGTCGGGTGATGCGGCCGTTCGACCAGCCGATCGCCTTGAGGGTCCCGAACTCGCGGGTGCGGCGGGTCACGCCGGAGATCGTGAAGAGGATCGCGATGAGGAACGCCGCGGCGAGCACGACGATCGACAGCCACTTGCCGAGGTTCGAGACCAGGCTCGACGCGGTGCTGAGCGACCCGGACACGCTCGATGCCAGGTCGGCCTCGGTGGAGACGGTGGCGCTCGTCAGCTTCGCCTGCAGTGCGGACTTGATGGTGCTGACGTCCGACGACGACTCGGCGGAGACGTAGATCGAGGTGACCTTGCCGTCGAGGTCGGCCAGCGCCTGCGCGGTGTCGAGCGGGATGTAGGTGTTCGAGCCCGTGGTCGAGGCCGAGCCGGTGGAGCTGACGATGCCGATGACGGTGAAGTCCGTGCCGCCGATGTCGACGGTGTCGCCGACCGCCTTCGACTCGCTCTTCGCGTACGACGCATCGAGCACGACGACGTCCTTGCCCGCGTCCTTCGCGGCGAAGGTGCGCCCCTTCGTGAGCTCGGTGCTCGTGAGCGGACCGACCGTCGCGCCGGACACCGGGATGCCGGTCACCGTGAACGAGTCGACGCTGAACGACCCACCGCCGAACCCGCCGCCACCGCCGGTGTCCCCGCTCGGCGGGCCCTGCTGGGTCGTGCTGTCGCTGCTGGAGTCGCTGCTGCTGCTGTCGTCGGTCGACTGCTGCTGGACCTGGCCGGAGAACGTGCTGTTCTCGAGGGTCAGCACACCCGTCGCGGCCTTGACGCCGTCGGTGCTCGTGATCGTGGACAGGTTCGCGGCGTCCAGGGTGCTCGTGCCGCGCGCGACCGCGAGCCGCGACTGCGACAGGTCGGTCGAACCGCTGTCGTCGTCGCTGTCGCCCTGGCTGCCGAAGTCGAAGCTCGGACGCCCGCCGTTCGTCGACGCCGTCGCGGTCTTGGTGACGGTGATGTCGGTGCCGACGCCGTACACGGACTGCAGGACGCTCGACTGCGCTGCCTGCACGCCACCCGAGATCGACGACACGATCACCACGAGGGCGATGGCCAGGGCCATCCCGATCGCGATGATGACCGTCTGCTTCTTGCGGTTCGTGAGTTCGCGCCTGAGGTAGGTCAGGAACATGGTTCTCCTCGGTGGTGGCCGGCTGGGGTCACCGGCCGCGCAGAGCACGCGGCGGGGCCGACGGAGGAGAACCTAGGCACGCTGTCGATGACCGACCCATCGCGCACCTATGTGACGGCTAAGGGCGCATCAGCCGACGTCGCCGTACCGCTGGCGCAGGTGCTCCGCGTACCCGCCGGGGGTCCGGCCGGCGAAACGCCCGCTCGTCACCACCGGCAGGTCGACGGTGGCGTCCACCCGGAAGCCGAGCGCCCGCGCCCGGGCCACCAGCCGCGCGTCCTCGTGCTCGGGCACGGGGTCGAACCCGCCGAGGCTGACGTACGCCGCGGCGAGCACGCCGAGGTTCGCGCCGTGCACGTGGCCGAGGGCAGCACCGGGCGGGTGCGCCAGCGTCCAGCGGTCGAGCACCGCGGGCGCCAGGTCGTCCGGGTCGGGGACGACGGCGCCGACGAGCACCTGCGCGCCGGACGCCAGGGCGTCGCACTGCTGGACGAGCCACCGTTCGTGCACCCGGGAATCGGCGTCGGTGTGGGCGAGCCACCGGGCCGCCGGGTCGCCGTCGTGCGCACGGAGGGCGTGCGTTGCCCCGATGGTCCGTGCCCGACCGACCCCGACACGGTCTGTGGTCAGGACGTCGACCGGGTACCGCGCGACCACCGAAGCGGTGCCGTCCGTGCAGCCGTCGAGCACCACCGTGACGGCGGCGTCGACTCCGGGTCGCTCCGCGGCGAGCCGGTCGAGGGCCACCAGGAGCGCATCGAGGCACGCGGCGATCCGGTCCGCCTCGTCGTGCGCGGGGACGACGACGTCGATGCGTGCACGTGATTCCGGTCGCGTCACCGGATGATCCCCTCGGCCCGGGCCACCGAGGTGACCGCCGGGCCGGGAAGGACACTCAGGACGAAGTCCTCCTCCACGTGCCGGAGCAGAGCGGGACGTGGCCACCGTTCGGTCAGCCGCGCGTCCACCGCGTCACCGCTCGACACGGCCTCGTCGTCGGGATGCCGCCAGTGGCAGGCCACGAGCACGCCGTCGTCGTCGAGCGACCCGAGCACACGGTCGATCGTCGCGTCGAGGTCGGCGGGCGACAGGTAGTACCCGACCTCGGACATCACCACCAGGTCCCAGCGCCCGTCCGGCCACTCCGCCGGCAGCGCCGCCTGCACGAACCGCGCGGTCGGGGCACGGTGGGCAGCACGCTCCAGCGGCGCCGCCGAGATGTCGGTGCCGAGCACGTCGTCCGCGCGTTCGGCGAGGGCGGCCGTCAGGACCCCGGTGGCACAGCCGAGCTCGAGCGCCGACCGGTAGCGCGGGCGGGGGAGCGCCGCCAGCGTCACGGCACGCTTGCGCTGCTCGTACCAGGACCCGTCGAAGTCCCACCCCTCGGGCTTCCGGTCGTAGTGGGCGTCGAACGACTCGCGAGACCGCGACGGGGCGGGCCCCGGCGCGAAGAACCACTCCGTCGTCCGCAGGTGGTGGGCGGCGTGCCGGTCGTCGACGATCGCCTCGTCCCCCGGCGCGGGCGACAGGGGCCGGGTCTGCGACGGGTAGGCGTCGAGGGCGGCACGCTTCCGGGCGACGAGGTCGTCGGGCAGCGACAGGGCCCGGACGTCGTCCCACGGGGCGACGGAGCGGTCCGGGTCGTCCCAGTGCCAGGCCCAGACCGGGTACGCGAGCAGGTCGACGTCGGCGGCGCTCGCCGCGGCGGCCTCGGCGACCTCGCCGGCGATGCGGTGGTCGCGGTGCCCGTCCCCGCGCCACGGCGCGACGAGCAGCACGGGGCGGGCGGCGTCGGCGAGCACCGTGTCGAGGGTGTCGACGACACGGTCTCGGTGTTCGCGGGTCGCGCCGTCCGGGATCCCCGCCGAGGTCGACGTCACGTCGGGGTGCAGGGTGCGCAGGGCCGCCACGAACTCGTCGTCACGGGCGGCGGCGAGCGCCTCCGGGGTCGTCGTGGGGGAGTCCGGGTGGGAGCGCTCGCCGCGGGTGAGCAGCAGCACGTGCACGGGGACGCCGGCGTCTGCGGCGGCCGCGATCAGGCCACCGGCGCCGAGGGTCTCGTCGTCGGGGTGCGGTGCGACGACCACCACCGATCCGGTGCCGGCCAGGTTGATCGCCGGTGCGTCCAGGCCGTCGAGGAACCCCGTCCACGCCGCCGGGTCGGTGCCCGGCTCGCGGTGGTCGAAGCTCACCACGCGACACCGCCCCGCTCGAGCACCATGCGGCCGATCCGGGCCAGGTCGCGGGCTCCGTGGTCCTGCAGGACGTAGAGCTCGAGGTCGGCGACCCGCGCGGCGACGGCGGCGTCGGCGGTCAGCGGAGCCGGGCCGATCGTGGCGACCACCCGCTCGCGCACGGCGTCGACCGATCGGCGCACCCGAGACCGGACGGTCTGGGCGAGCAACCGCCAGTCGGTGTCGTCGGAACCCGGGTCGGACCCGTCGATCCGGGCGGCGGCGTCGGCGAGGGCGTCCTCGGCGTCGGCGAGGTCGGCCACGGTGGCGCCGAGGGCGGCCTGCAGCAGCTCGGACTCCGGGTGCGCGGCCGCGGTCTCGCGGAGCACCCGGGCGAGCCCGACCGCACCGCCCCACCAGCAGGCCGCGACGCCGATGCCGCCCCAGGCGAACCCGGGACGGCCGAGGTACCAACCGGGATCGCCGACGGCTCGTGCCCGGACGCCGTCGAAGTCGACCGGTCCGCTCGGCACGTCCGGCATGCCGCGTGCGACCCAGGCGTCGTCGTGCACGGTGACGCCGGGCTGTCGCAGGTCCACGGCGACGAGGACCCGCTCGTCGCCCAGGTGCGCGGTGACCAGGGCGTGCGAGAGCGTCGAGGCGAGCGAGCACCACGGCTTCGTGCCGTGCAGCAGGACCGTGCCGTCGTTCTGGGGCGCGGCATCGAGCCGGAGGCCCGGGCCCTCGGCGGCGAAGACACCCCAGGTCGAGCCGTCCGCGGCGTCGACGCCGGCCTGTGCCAGGATCCCGAGCGCGTCCAGGTGCGGTTCGACGGTGCGGGCGGTGGCGACGTCCGCCGCGGCGACCGCGGCGAGCGTGCCGAAGAACCCGCCGGCCGTCCCGGCGGACAGGGGTGGGGTGGTGGCGGCGACCGCTCGCGCGACCGCGAGGCGGTCCGTCGGTGTCGAGCCGGGCCTCCCGGTCGTCCGTTCGATCCGCGCGGTGTCCAGGTGCCGGGCCGACGGGGGCCAGGCTGCAGATCGCAACATGCTCCCAACGTACGGAGCGGCACACGTGGACGTGTCCTCGATCCACAGAACGCACTGGGCCGTGCCACAGACGACTCATAGGAACTTCTCGATACTCGAAGACGTGACCATCTCCCAGCCCGCAGCAGCCCCGCGCCTCACGCGTGCCGACGGAACCCCGTTGCGCATCCTGGTCGTCGACGACGAAGCCAGCCTCACCGACCTGTTGTCCATGGCGCTCCGCTACGAGGGCTGGGACGTCAAGAGCGCGAACGGCGGCCAGGACGCCCTGACGACCGCGCGGGAGTTCAAGCCCGACGCGATGGTGCTCGACGTGATGATGCCGGACCTCGACGGGCTGCAGGTGCTCAGCCGGCTGCGGCAGAACAACGACGACACCCCGGTGCTGTTCCTCACCGCGAAGGACTCCGTCGAGGACCGCGTGACCGGACTCACCGCGGGCGGCGACGACTACGTCACCAAGCCGTTCTCCCTCGAGGAGGTCGTGGCGCGTCTGCGTGGGCTCATCCGCCGCTCGCAGATCTCGATCTCCGAGGCCGGCGACTCCCGCATCGTCGTCGGCGACCTGGTGCTCGACGAGGAGTCGTACGAGGTCTCCCGTGCCGGCCGGCCCGTCGAGCTGACCGCCACCGAGTTCGAGCTGCTCCGGTTCCTGATGCGCAACCCTCGTCGGGTGCTCTCGAAGGCGCAGATCCTGGACCGCGTGTGGTCGTACGACTTCGGCGGCAAGTCGTCGGTCGTCGAGATCTACATCTCCTACCTGCGCAAGAAGATCGACGCCGGTGAGACCCCGATGATCCACACGGTGCGCGGCGTCGGGTACGTCATCAAGCCGACCTCGTGACCCTGCGGCGCCGGCTCGTCCTGAGCATCGTCGCCCTCGTCGTCGCCGTCAGCGCGGTGATCGGGGCGGCCAGCATCATCGCGCTCGCCTCGATCCAGACCAGCGCGATCGACAAGCAGATCACGAGCGCCACGCACCGGGCGCAGCGGTACCTGCAGCAGAACCAGTCGGGGCAGCCGAGCATCGACCTGTCCCGACCGTCCGGGCAGGCCGCCGGCACCCTGACCGCGTACTTCGTCGACGGGCAGGTCGTCATCGCGAACGTGCTCGACGACTACGGCCGCCCGAGCGGGGTCCCGCAGACGAGCGCCGAGGCACTGGGGTCCGTCCGCGTGGACGCCGACCCGGAGACGATCGACCTCGGCTCGGACGTCGGGCGGTACCGCCTCGCCGCCGTCAACGTCGGCCCGGCCGTCCTGGTCGTGGGGCTCCCGATGGCCCCCGTCTACGACAGCGTCTGGAAGCTCTTCGGGGTCGTCCTCGCCGTCGTGGCGACCGCACTGGTCGCCGGTTCGGTCGTCGCCGCGTTCGTGGTCCGGCAGTCGCTCCGACCGCTCGAGCGCGTCGCGGAGACCGCGTCCACCGTCGCGCGCATGCCGCTCGACCGCAGCGACGCCCTCGACGGTGTCCGCGTGCCCGACACCGACCCCCGAACCGAGGTCGGCCGGGTCGGCAGCGCGTTCAACCGCATGCTCGGGCACATCGGCAGTGCGATGCAGGCCCGGGAACGCTCGGAGCAGAAGGTGCGGCAGTTCGTCGCCGACGCCTCGCACGAGCTCCGGACCCCGCTCGCCTCGGTGCGCGGGTACGCCGAGCTCACCCGGCGGATGGGCGGCGACCTGCCGAAGGACGTCGTCTACGCGATGAGCCGCATCGAGTCCGAGTCCATCCGGATGACCTCGATGGTGGAGGACCTGCTGCTCCTCGCCCGGCTCGACGAAGGCCGCGAGATCCAGTTCGCCGAGGTCGACCTGACCGGCCTGGTGCTCGACGCGGTGAACGACGCACACGCCGCCTCGCCGGAACACCCCATCGAGGTCGACGTCCCGCCGGAGCCGGTGACCATCACGGGCGACGCCGCACGCCTGCACCAGGTCATCGTGAACCTCGTCACCAACGCCCGGACCCACACGCCCGAGGGCACCCGCATCACGGTGGGCCTCGCGCCGGTCGACGGCGGAGTCGACCTGACCGTGCGCGACACCGGCCAGGGGATCGACCCGGAGTTCCTGCCGAAGCTGTTCGAGCGCTTCGCCCGGGCCGACAGCTCGCGGTCCCGCACGGTCGGGTCGACCGGCCTCGGGCTCGCCATCGTGGACGCGGTGGTGCAGGCGCACGGTGGCCGGGTCGAGGTCACGAGCGAGCCGGGAGACACCGTGTTCACGGTGCACCTGCCGCGCGACCCTGCTGCGGCTGCCGCCGCGGCGGGGGCTGTCGCGTCGTCGTCGGCTGACCCTGCCGGGTCCGCGGACTGGTCGGCGACACCCGCTGCGGTGGACCGTGCCCACTGACGGTCGGGAGGCGCGGGGCGGGGCCGCCCCGTGCCTCCCGTGTGGTGTTTGGTGACGCCCACGGCGTCTGGTACAGTTCTCGAAGCCAAAGACCGCCGGATGTCGTGCTGCTCGCAACGTGTTTGTGAACATCGTGACCGAAGGTCCTCACTCGTGAGGCATCCCGCGCAGGTGTTCCGAACCACTCCCACCATCTGGTGAGAGCAGCTCCGAGCCTCTGCGCCGGAGCTTTTTTCGTTCGTGGACCTGGGGCTGCCGGCAAGACCCCCAAGGAGAACCATGGCGAACAAGGAAGCTGCGGTCGCCGAGCTCACGGAGTCCTTCCGTAGCTCGAACGCCGTTCTGCTCACCGAGTACCGCGGTCTCACGGTCGCGCAGCTCAAGGAGCTCCGCAACTCGATCCGTGAGCACGCCACGTACGCCGTGGTGAAGAACACGCTGACCAAGATCGCGGCGAACAACGCCGGCATCTCGTCGTTCGACGACGAGCTCGCCGGTCCGTCCGCTCTCGCCTTCGTCCACGGTGACACCGTCGCCGTCGCGAAGTCGCTGCGTGCATTCGCCAAGGCGAACCCCGAGCTCGTGGTGAAGGGCGGTTACTTCGACGGTAACCCGCTCACCGCGACCGAGGTGGACAAGCTCGCCGACCTCGAGTCCCGTGAAGTGCTGCTCGGCAAGCTCGCCGGCGCACTCAAGGCCTCGCTGTTCGGTGCTGCGTACCTGTTCCAGGCACCCCTCTCGCAGGCCGTCCGCACCGTGGACGCCCTTCGCGAGAAGCAGGAGTCCGCGGCCTGATCAGGCTCGCGTTCATCAACCACACGTACTAGCTAGTAGTAGGAGAAAATCATGGCGAAGCTTTCGCAGGACGAGCTCATCGAGGCCTTCAAGGAGCTCACGCTCATCGAGCTCTCGGACTTCGTGAAGAAGTTCGAAGAGGTCTTCGAGGTCACCGCGGCCGCCCCGGTCGCCGCTGCCGCCCCCGCCGGCGCAGCTGCTCCGGCCGAGGCCGCTGAGGAGAAGACCGAGTTCGACGTCATCCTCAAGTCCGCTGGTGACAAGAAGATCCAGGTCATCAAGGAGGTCCGTGGCCTGACGTCGCTCGGCCTCGGTGAGGCCAAGGCGCTCGTCGAGACCGCCGACGCCAAGATCCTCGAGGGTGCGAACAAGGAGACCGCCGACAAGGCGAAGGCGACCCTCGAGGCCGCTGGCGCCACGATCGAGCTCGCGTAGTCTCGACCGTTCCGGTCACGAAGGCCGCTGCCCCTCGGGGCGGCGGCCTTCGTCGTGTGCGGGGGCCGCGCGCGGCGGGCGCGGCGACGTTTCGCGCTCACCGACACTTCACGCGCGCTCCGGCCCGTGACGTGTCGGTCAGCGCGTGAGGTCGTACCGCTCAGATGAAGACGCCGTGCGAGCGGAAGAGCGCACGGAGGCGGTCCGGCTCGACGAGGTGCCACCACGTCACGCGGATGACGGCCCTGACTGCGGGGAGCGCGCGGAGCCGGTCCTCACGACGCTTCTCGGCCCAGAGGACGTCCGCGGGATCGCGCCCCTGCAGCATCGACGGGTCGACGTACTTCTGCCGGCCGTCGAACTCGACGACGACGCCGAGTGACGGGAACCAGAAGTCGACGCGGTCGACCGTGCCGTCGCGGTGCCGGAACTCGACCTGCGGCTCGCACGACGGGAGTCCGACCTGCACGAACCGGATCGCAGCGAACGATTCGCCGACCGACTCGTGCCGTGCATCGAGCGCCGAGAGGACCGTCGCGGCGCGCACCGAGCCGCGTGCAGGACGGACGGGGACCACGCCGCGGAGGTCGTCCAGGGTGAGCACCCCCTGGCGGATGCCGGCATCGACGGCCACGGCGGCGACGTGGCGCGACCCTGTCGTGATGAGCGCCGTCGCGGTGTCCAGGGCCGCCGTGACCGGTACGCCGTCGAACGCCGTGGCAGCGGTCCGCGGCGTCGGACCGCTCGGATGACGGATGAGACCGGCTCGGTGCTGGATGACCGAGACTGCCGGGTCGACCACGTGGACCCGGTCCGGTGCGTCCCCGACCAGTGGCCAGCCGTGGATCAGCGCGGCGGTGACGTGGGAGAACACCGAGCCAGGACGCAGCCGTGGCGCGATGGCCCGCGCACGGGCGAGGTGCTGGCCGACAGCGCTCAGCGCTCCCCACTCCTCGGTCACGATGTACACGCCCGCGCGCAGGCGGACCAACGATCCCGAGGCGTACCGACGTTGCAGGAGTCTCGCGTGGGTCGGGTCCTGTGCGGTGGCACGGAGCAGGTGCGGGCGGTGAGTGCTCTCGTTCATGCCGTGATGTTCGTCGACGGCGACTGCCGCCGGTGTCCGAACAGGGCATCTGTGGACGAGGCGGTCCCAACGTGGCCGCTGTGGACGAGGAACCGCGTCGCGAGTTCACGCGCTCAGCGACACCTCACGGGGGACGGCGCGCGTGAGGTGTCGGTGAGCACGTGAGGTCGGCGCGGCGGGCGCGGCGGTGCGTCAGCGCAGGGTGCTGTGGCGGCGGCCGTAGGCCAGGTAGAGCAGGGCGCCGGCGACCATCCAGATGCCGAATGCGATCCAGGTGGTGGCACCGAGGAACACCGCGAGCAGCACGCAGCTCAGGGTGCCGAGGATCGGCACGACGGGGAACAGCGGCACCCGGTACGAGCGCTCCAGGTCGGGCTGCGAGCGGCGGAGCACGATGACGGACACGTTCACCAGGGCGAAGGCGACGAGGGTGCCGATGCTCGTGGCGTCGGCGAGTTCACCGAGGGGCACGAGCGCGGCGACGATCGTCACGGCGATGCCGATGATGAGCGTGTTCGCGATCGGGGTGCCGGTGCGACGGGAGACCCGCCCGAAGACCTTCGGTACCAGGCCGTCGCGGGACATCGTGAGCAGGATGCGGGTCTGGCCGTACAGGACGGTGAGGACGACGCTGGCGATGGCGACGACGGCGCCGATCGAGAACACGAGGGCGACGAGCGGCTGCCCCGTGACGTCGACCACGATGCGGACGAGTGACGCTTCGGACGACGAGAACGCGGTCCACGAGCGGGCCCCGACGGCGGCGATCGCGACGAGGATGTACAGCGCCGTGATGAGCGCGATCGAGCCGATGATCGCCCGCGGCAGGTCGCGGCGGGGGTTCTTCGCCTCTTCACCGGCGGTCGAGGCGGCGTCGAAGCCGATGTACGAGAAGAACAGCCGTGACGCGGCGGCGGTGACCCCGGCGGCGCCCATCGGTGCGAGCGGCTCGAAGTTCTGCGCCCGGAACGCCGTGAACGCCACGACGACGAAGAAGACCAGCAGGGCGATCTTCACGATCACCATGACCGTGTTCACCCAGGCGCTCTCGCGGGCGCCGGGCAGCAGCACGACGGTGGCGAGCAGGACCAGGACCGCCGCGGGCAGGTTGACCACGCCGCCGTCGGCCGGGGGAGCGGCGAGCGCGGTGGGCAGGTGCAGGCCGAACACACGGAGGGTCTCGTCGACGTACTCGCTGGCACCCACGGCGACCGCGGCCACCGAGACGGCGTACTCGAGCACGAGGCACCAGCCGCAGATCCAGGCGATGCCCTCGCCCATCGTGGCGTACGTGTACGAGTAGCTGGACCCCGAGGTCGGGACGGCGCCCGCCATCTCGGCGTAGGACAGCGCGGACAGCAGCGCGGCGATCCCGGCGACGACGAACGAGATCCAGACGGCGGGACCGGCGAGCGGGACCGCGGTGCCGAGGACGACCAGGATGCCGGTGCCGAGCGTGGCCCCGACGCTGATCATCGTCAGCTGCCAGACCCCGAGCGACCGACGGAGCGGTTCACCGTTGACACCTCGGGAGGCTTCGGCCTGCAGCTGCTCGATCGGCTTGCGGCGGGCGAGCTGCGCCCCCAGGGACGTGGGACGTGACGGCGCGGACGACATGGGACCTCGGTGGTGCGGGGACGGGGACGGCACATGCTCGCACGCCCCCTGAACGGGGTCAAATACTGCGGTGCTGTGGAGCGGGCGGTCGATGTCCGAGCGCGGGGCTACGGTGGCTCCATGAGCATGGGACACGGCGGCCGAGGCGGCGGTCCGCGCGGGGGTGGGCGCATCTCGAGCGGCGACTTCCGTGCGCAGAAGGCCGCCAACGCCGAGGCGCCGAGGATCCCGCACCTGGTCCGGCGCATCGCCGCGCTGTTCGAGCCGCACCGTCGGGCGATCATGCTCACGGTCGTCCTCGTGCTGATCGGTGCGGCCATCTCGGTCGTGCCGCCGCTGCTCACCCAGCAGGCGTTCGACCGTGGGCTGTTCCCGCCGTCGGGTCGCCCGGACGTGCCGGTGCTGATCGAGCTCGTGTCCGCGATGGTCCTGCTCTGGATCGCGAGCGCCGGGGTCGGCGTCTGGCAGACGTACCTGACCGCGACGGTCGGCAACAAGGTCATGGGGGCGATGCGGATGCGCCTGTTCGCGCACCTGCAGCGGATGGAACTGGCGTTCTTCACCCGCACCAAGACCGGCGTCATCCAGTCACGCCTGCAGAACGACGTGGGCGGCGTGGCGAGCGTGCTGAACAACACGATCTCGTCGGTGCTCGGCAACACCGTGACCGTGATCGCCGCCGTGGTCGCGATGCTCCTGCTGAGCTGGCAGATGACGCTGGTCGCCGTGGTCCTGCTGCCGCTGCTGGTGATCGCGCAGCGCCGCGTCGGCCAGGTCCGCGCCCGCATCGCCGCGCAGACGCAGGAGTCGCTGTCCGACATGACGGCCATCACGCAAGAGGCGCTGAGCGTCTCCGGCATCCTGCTCGCGAAGAGCTTCAACCAGCAGGCCAGCGAGACCCGCCGCTACGGGGACGAGAACCGCAACCAGATCACCCTGCAGGTGCGCCAGCAGATGTCCGGGCAGTGGTTCTTCGCGATCGTGCAGATCTTCCTGTCGATCATCCCGGCGATCATCTACGTCGTCGCCGCGTACCTGATCATCGGCGACGTCCCGATCACGGCCGGGACGATCGTCGCGTTCACGACGGTGCAGTCCCGGCTGCTGTTCCCGACGGTCGGGCTGCTGCGCGTGGTCCTCGACCTGCAGACCTCCGGTGCGCTCTTCGCGCGCATCTTCGAGTACTTCGACCTCAAGCCGGCCATCACCGACTCGCCGACCGCCCGGCCCGTGGACGAGTCGAAGGTCGGCCACGTCGCCTTCGACGACGTCGTCTTCACCTACCCCGACGGCGAAGCCGACAAGCCGACCCTGCGCGGGGTGTCGTTCGAGCTGCGCCCCGGGCAGTTCGCGGCCTTCGTCGGTCCCTCCGGCGCGGGCAAGACGACGGTGTCCTACCTGGTGCCCCGGCTGTACGAGGCGACCGAGGGCTCGGTGCGCTTCGCCGGGCAGGACGTCCGCGACCTGGTGCACGAGGACCTGATGCGGCACGTCGGCATCGTCAGCCAGGAGACGTACCTGTTCCACGCCACGATCGGTGAGAACCTGCGGTACGCCAAGCCCGACGCCACCGACGACGAGCTCGAGCGTGCGGCCCATGCGGCGAACATCCACGACACGATCGCGTCGTTCCCGGACGGCTACGACACCGTCGTGGGGGAGCGCGGCTACCGCCTGTCCGGTGGTGAGAAGCAGCGCATCGCCATCGCCCGGGTCATGCTGAAGGACCCGCCGGTGCTCGTCCTCGACGAGGCCACCAGCGCGCTCGACTCCATCTCGGAGCACGTCGTGCAGACGGCGCTCGACACGGCGGCGGCCGGCCGGACCACCATCTCCATCGCGCACCGGCTGTCGACGATCCGCGACGCCGACGTCATCTTCGTCCTCGACCACGGCCAGATCGTCGAGCAGGGCACGCACGACCAGCTCCTCGCCCTCGACGGCACGTACGCGCAGCTTCACCGACAGCAGAACACGTCGGCGGACGTCGTCCGCCCCTGACGGTCGTGGTCGCGACCGGGCGCCGGACGGGAGGCCCGTGGCGGCGTCCGCACGGGCCTCCCGTCCGGCGCGCAGCGCGACCAGGGCACGCCGTCCGCCGCGGGATCCCGGAGCGTTGTCCGCACACGACACATCCCAGCGGGACGCGGGGACCGCGTCCTAGACTCGACGGCGTGCGTTACGCGAACTCCGTCGTCGACCTCGTCGGCGACACCCCGCTCGTCAAGCTCAACCGGGTGACCGAGGGGGTGCGGGCGACCATCCTGGTGAAGGTCGAGTACCTGAACCCCGGTGGGTCGTCGAAGGACCGCATCGCCACCCGGATCATCGACGCGGCCGAGGCCTCCGGCGACCTGCGCCCCGGCGGGACCATCGTCGAACCGACCTCCGGCAACACCGGCGTCGGCCTGGCCCTGGTCGCACAGCAGCGCGGCTACCGGTGCGTCTTCGTGCTGCCCGACAAGGTCGGCGAGGACAAGCGCAACGTGCTGACGGCGTACGGCGCCGAGATCGTCGTCACCCCGACCGCGGTCGCGCCGGAGCACCCCGAGTCCTACTACTCGGTGTCGGACCGGCTCGTGCAGGAGATCCCCGGCGCCTACAAGCCGAACCAGTACGCGAACCCGAACGGTCCCCGCAGCCACTACGAGACCACCGGTCCGGAGATCTGGCGCGACACCGAGGGGCAGATCACCCACTTCGTCGCGGGCGTCGGCACCGGCGGCACGATCTCCGGCACCGGACGGTACCTGAAGGAGGCGTCCGACGGCGGCGTCCGCATCGTCGGGGCCGACCCCGAGGGCTCCGTCTACTCCGGCGGCACCGGTCGCCCGTACCTGGTCGAGGGCGTCGGCGAGGACTTCTGGCCGAGCGCGTACGACGCCGGCGTGCCGGACGAGATCATCGCCGTGTCGGACGCCGACTCCTTCGCGATGACCCGTCGCCTGGCGCGTGAAGAAGGACTGCTCGTCGGCGGCTCGAGCGGCATGGCCGTCGTCGCGGCACTCCGCGCCGCCCGTGACCTGACCGAGGACGACGTCGTCGTCGTGCTGCTGCCGGACGGCGGCCGCGGCTACCTCGGCAAGATCTTCAACGACCGGTGGATGCGCTCCTACGGCTTCGCCGAGACCGACGACGAGCGCACCGTCGGCTCGCTCATCGCCGGCAAGGACGGCCGCCTGCCCGACCTGGTGCACGCGCACCCGGCGGACACCGTGCGCGACGTCGTCGACATCATGACCAAGTACGGCGTCTCGCAGATGCCGGTGCTCAGCGCGGAGCCGCCCGTCGTCATCGGCGAGGTCGTCGGCGCCGTCGAGGAGAAGGCACTGCTCGAGCAGGTCTTCACCGGCACCGCGAAGATGTCGGACGCGCTCACCGGCTTCGTCGGCGACCCGCTGCCGCTCATCGGCGTCGGCGAGTCAGTCTCCGCGGCGCGTCGTGCGCTCGAGTCGGCCGACGCGCTCCTCGTCGTCGAGGACGGCAAGCCCGTCACCGTGCTGACCCGGCACGACCTCCTCACCTACCTCTCCGAGTAAGGAACCACCGAGCATGACCGAGTTCAGCACCCGGGCCGTCCACGCCGGCCAAGAGCCCGACGAGACCACCGGCGCCGTCATCCCGCCGATCCACCTGACGTCGACGTACGTGCAGGACGGCGTCGGCGGTATGCGCAACGGCTACGAGTACTCGCGCGCCGGCAACCCGACGCGCGACTCGCTGCAGGTGCTCCTCGCCGACCTCGACGGGGGCGTCGCGGCGTCGTCGTTCGCCTCCGGGCTCGCCGCCGAGGACGCCCTGCTCCGCGCCGCACTGGTCCCCGGTGGCCGTGTCGTGATGGGCAACGACGTGTACGGCGGCACCCACCGCCTGGTGAGTCGGCTGCACGTTCCGTGGGGTGTCGAGCTCGTCGTCGTCGACATGAGCGACCTCGACCAGGTCCGCGCGGCACTGCAGGGGGCCCCGGCCACCACGGTGCTGTGGGTCGAGACGCCGACGAACCCGCTCATGAAGATCGCCGACATCGCCGCGCTCGCGACCCTCGGGCACGAGTCGGGCGCCCTGGTGGTCGTCGACAACACGTTCGCGTCGCCGTACCTGCAGCAGCCGCTGTCGCTCGGCGCCGACGTCGTCGTGTACTCGACCACGAAGTACCTCGGCGGACACTCCGACGTCGTCGGCGGAGCCGTCGTGCTCGCGGACGAGGAGCTCGCGGCGAAGGTGCAGTTCCTGCAGTTCGGCGCGGGTGCGATCTCGTCGCCGTTCGACGCCTACCTGACCACCCGTGGCATCAAGACGCTCGCGGTGCGGATGGAGCGGCACTCGCGGAACGCGCAGGCCGTCGCCGAGGCGCTCGTCGTCGCGCCCGGCGTCGAGCGCGTCTACTACCCGGGCCTGCCCGACCACCCGGGGCACGACGTCGCCGCCCGCCAGATGCGTGGCTTCGGCGGGATGCTCTCGGTCGCGCTGTCCGGCGGCGCCGAGGCCGCGAAGCGGTTCGCGGAGTCGACGGAGCTGTTCGCCCTGGCCGAGTCGCTCGGTGGCGTGGAGTCGCTCATCGGGTACCCGAGCGAGATGACCCACGCGTCGGTCAAGGGCACCGAGCTGGCCGTGCCGGAGAACGTCGTGCGGCTGTCGGTCGGCATCGAGGACGCCGGCGACCTGGTGGCGGACCTGGAGCAGGCGCTGACGCGCTGACGCGTGGCCCGGTGACGCGGACCGCCGACGCGGACCGCTGACGCGGGACCGTTGACGCGGGACCACTGCCACACCGTCACCCCTCGCCCCTACGATGTCGTAGGTGAGCACAACGGCGTCGCGGACCAGCCTGCTGAGCGGGCCGTACGCCCTCGCGACGATCGGCATGGTCGCGATCGTCGGCGTCGCGGCGTTCCAGAACCTGGCGATGACGACGATCATGCCGGTGATCAGCCGCGACCTCGACGGCGAGACCCTGTACGCGCTCGCCTTCGCCGCCCCGCTCGCCGCCGGGGTGCCGGGGATGGTGCTCGCCGGCAACTGGACCGATCGCGCCGGTGGCCGGATCGTGGCGTGGGTGTCGGCGGCGTTCTTCGCGGTGGGGACCGCCGTGGTCATGCTCGCGCCGACCATGGAGGTGTTCCTGGCCGGCCGGCTCATCGAGGGGTTCGGCGCCGGGGCCATCGACGTGGTGCTCTACGTGCTCGTCGCCCGGATCTTCCCCGCCGAGCTGCACGGCCCGGTGTTCGCCGGGTTCGCCGCGGCCTGGGTCGTGCCGGCGTTGATCGGCCCCGCCCTGGCCGGCATCGTCACCGACACCTGGAACTGGCACTGGGTGTTCGCCGGGGCGCTGGCGATCGCGCTGGTCGCCTTCGCCCTGCTCGTGCCGACCCTCGGCCGGGTGCACGCTCCGGCCGCGTCGCTCCGCCCGCCGTGGCAGCGGCTCAGGATCGGCTGGTCGGTGGCCGCTGCCGTGTCGATCCTGCTGCTCAACGTCGCGCCCGACCTGACCCCGTGGGGCATGGTCGCGGCGGTGCTCGTCGGGTTGGTCGGCACCTGGTTCGCCCTGCGGCCGCTGCTGCCGACCGGCACGTTCCGGGCCGCGGCCGGGCTGCCGTCGGTCGTGCTGCTGCGCGGGCTCGTCGCCGCGTCGTTCTTCGGGAGCGAGGCGTACGTGCCGTTCCTGCTGCAGGCCGAACACGGGTTGTCGCCGTCGGCTGCGGGGCTGGCCCTGACGGTGGCGGCACTCAGCTGGGCTGCTTCGAGCTGGGCGCACGGTCGTCTGGGGGAACAGCGGCTCACCGCCCGTCGCACCTTCGGGGTCGGGCTGACGCTGGTGCTCGTCAGCCTGGTGACCGCGCTCGCTGTCGCGACGTTCGACCTGTCGTGGTGGGTGCTGGTCGCCGGCTGGTTCGTCGGTGGCGCGGGCATGGGCGCGATCTACCCGCGCGCCTCGATGCTGACCCTGCGGTTCTCCGGCGAGGGCGACGACGGGTTCGCGAGCTCGGCCCTGACGATCGCTGACGCAGCCGGCAGCGTGATCGGTCTCGCGGTGACCGGCCTGCTCTTCACCGCGACCGGTGGTGCCGACGGCACGATGTCGTTCCCCCTGGTCTTCGCGGCGATGATCGGTTTCGCTGCGCTGGCGATCGCGGCCGTCCGACGGCTCGGCCCCGTGCCGGCGCCGGCGACGACGGCCCCGGTCGGCCCGAGCGGATCCGTCCCGTCGCGGACTCCGTCGTCGCACGGCCCGGCCGCCGGGTAGCGTGGCAGACCGGACCGAAGAGGAGACCCCGTGCTGCGCATCGTCGCCGTGACCGTCGCCCTGGCGGCGGCCCTGACCCTGGCCGGGTGCCAGGGCACGACGTCGGCTGCCCCCACACCGGTGCAGAGCACCGACCTGACGAGCTCCGACGGCGGTTTCGACCAGCAGGCCGTGATCGGTGTCGTCCTGCTCCAGGACGACGCGGCCCTCGCAGACCGGCTCCGCACCGACCTGACCGACGCCGGGTTCCGGCCCGACGTCCGGGTCGCTCCGGCATCGGGCGCTGCGGCGTCACAGCAGACCGCGGTCGCCCAGCTCGTGCGCAAGGGCGCCAAGGCCCTGCTCGTGCACGCCGCCCGACCGTCCACCCTGACCGGTGTGATCCAGACAGCACACGACGCCGGGGTCGTCGTGGTGTCCCTCGGCGACCCGCTGCCCGCCGCCGGCACCGGTGGCGACGGCGTGTCCGCCGACTACCGCGTGCCGTCGGAGGGCGACGACGCGGACGTCGCTGCCACCGCGGTCGAGGTCGTGCAGTCCCTGCAGCGCGGCGAGAAGCCGGAGACCGACCCGTCGGACGGCGACACGACCGACGCCGAGTAGGCACGCACAGCACGCACAGCACGCACAGCACGCACAGCACGAGCAGCACGAGCACGGCAGCAGGCCAGCACCCACGCGCTCACGCGATCACACGACCGAAACGAACGGCCCGCTCAGCTCCACCACGCCGGGAACGACAGCGTGATCGTCTCCACCAGCGCCTTCCGCGACCGACGGGGCCCCGCCAGCCAGGCCTCGATCGCCCCGACGAACCCCTGCGCCACGAACCCCGCGGCGACGTCGTCGAGCAGCTCGGGCCGGCGTGCGGGGTCGAGCTCGCGGATGTGCAGGGCACTCGACACCGTGAAGTGCTCGACGAGCAGCCGGTGCAGCGACGCGTCGTTCGGGTCCGGCAGCGCCTTGCCGTAGATGTCGCGGTGCGTGGTCACGTGCTCGACGACGGCGTTGATGCCGCGCCGGGTGATGGCTGCGAGCTCGTCGGCTCCGGCGCCCCGGTCGGCGGCGGCTCGGCGCTCGTCGGCGTCGTCCTGCCGGATGCGGTCGAGTTCCGGCGTCAGGACGTCGGCGAGCAGCGACCCGGGGGAGACGGCGTGCGAGTAGAACGTGGCCCGGTTGATGCCGGCGGCACGCGTGACGTCGGCGACGGTGATCTCCGAGACCGGTCGGTCCGCGGCGAGTCGCAGGATCGCCTCGCGCAGCGCTGCAGTGGTGTGCAGGATCCGGGCATCCACCATGACGCCCACCCCCTTCTGATCCGCTTCACCCGGAAGGCCCCCGAGCAGTCCGACGCTACCGCATGGTCCGCGCGCGGCCGAGGGGCAGCACGAGCCGCTTCACGCGGGCGGCCGGCACCGGCGGCGCCGAGCACGCACCGGCGACCGTAGGATGGTTCCGCGGACGAATCGATTCGATCGACCCGCGATCACCCCCGCCCCCCTCATCGTCGAAGGACTCCTGTCTCGTGACCGCGCCCGCCACCACCGGTTCGCTCCGGGTCGTCCTGCACCCGGGAGACTCGCTCTCCCGCGGGCAGCGACTCGTCTACGTCTTCGTCCTGGGCGCCCTCACGGCGCTCGGTCCGTTCACGATCGACCTGTACCTGCCGGCGTTCCCGGCGATCAAGGACCAGTTCAGCGTCACCGACGGTGCGGTCCAGCTGACGCTCACCGCGACGACGCTCGGCTTCGCCATCGGGCAGCTCCTGGTCGGCCCGTGGAGCGACAAGGTGGGTCGCCGGCTGCCGCTGATCATCGCGACGACGGTGCACATCGCCGCGTCGATCGGCGCCGCGACCGCGCCGGACATCGAGCTGCTCGCCGTGTTCCGCGTGCTGCAGGGCATGGGCGCCGCAGCCGGTGGTGTCGTCGCGATGGCGACGGTGCGTGACCTGTTCGGCGGCAAGCCGCTGGTGCGGATGCTGTCCCGCCTGGCGATGGTGAACGGCCTCGCGCCGATCCTCGCGCCGCTCATCGGTTCGCAGATGCTGCAGTTCACCAGCTGGCGCGGCATCTTCGTCTTCCTCGCCTGCTACGGCCTGGCGGTGGTGATCGCGTCGATCCTGCTCATCGTCGAGACCCTGCCGCCGGCCCGCCGGCACGAGGCCGGGCACTCCACCATCGGCCAGCGCTACAAGGCGCTGTTCTCCGACCGGATCTTCGTCGGTGTCGCGCTCATCGGCGCCATGGTGTTCAGCGGGCTGTTCTCGTACCTCAGCGCGTCGCCGTTCCTGTTCCAGCAGGTCTACGGGCTCGACGCGCAGCAGTACGGGCTGCTCTTCGCCGTCAACTCGGTCGGGGTCGTCCTCGGTGTGCAGATCTCGTCGCGGCTCGCCCAGCGCGTCGGTCCGCAGTGGATCCTGGCGTGCTCGACCGCGACCCTGCTGCTGGCGTCGCTCGCGATCATCGTCCTCGACCAGCTCGGGGCCGGTCTGGTCGGCGTGCTGGTGCCGCTGTGGTTCTTCATCGCCGCGTGCGGGTTCTCGTTCCCGCTCGTCCAGGTCATCGGTCTCGCCGCCCACGGAAAAGAGGCGGGGACCGCCGCCTCGGTGCTCGGTGCCCTGAACTTCGGCGTCGCCGGGCTCATCTCGCCGGTCGTCGGTTGGCTCGGCATCACGACGGCCACCCCGATGGCGATGGTGATGGCGTCGACCGCCGCCGTCGCGATCCTGATGCTCTGGTTCGTGGTCCGCCCCCGGACGGTCCCCGCGCTCACGCACTGACGACCCGGACCGCCGCGCGCTCCGGTCCCTAGGCTGAGCCCATGAGCGACGCGACGGAGCGGGCACGGGCGGCTGCCGAGGCAGCGAGACAGGCCGCCGACGAGGCACGTCGGCTCGCCGACGAAGCGGCGCGGCGAGCCGAGGAGCTCGCCGCCGCACTGGCGGTGGAGGAGCAGACGGAACGCACCGCCGACGCGGAACCCGCGGTCGTCGGGTCCCCACCACCCACCGGCCTGGAGGCGCGGCTCACGCCCGACGCGGAGCCCGCCCCCGCGGCCGCACCGGCTCCGACCACCCCTGCCGCGGCGGTCGAGGCGACCACCCCGGATCCGGTGGCGACGGCGGCGACCGGCGCCGCGCCTCCCGTCCGGGGTGGGACCGGACCGCTCGGATCGGACGCGGTCTCGGCGATCCGTGACGGCTACGCCGTCGACGGCGGTGCGATCGAACTCGGTGCCCTGGTCAACGGCGCAGCGGTGCCTGAGGTGCAGGTCCGCATCCCGCTCGCGATGCTGAACCGGCACGGGCTGGTGGCCGGGGCGACCGGCACCGGCAAGACCCGCACGCTGCAGGTGCTCGCCGAGCAGATCGCGGCGAACGGGGTGCCGGTGTTCGCCGCCGACATCAAGGGCGACCTGTCGGGTCTGGCCGTCGCGGGGCAGGCGACCGACAAGCTGCTCGACCGTACCGCGGGCATCGGCCAGCAGTGGCAGGGCGTCGCGAGCCAGGCCGAGCTGTTCTCGCTGGGCGGGCAGGGTACGGGCGTGCCGATCCGTGCCACCGTCTCCGGGTTCGGGCCGCTGCTGCTGTCGAAGGTGCTCGGCCTGAACGACACGCAGGAGTCCTCGCTCGGCCTGGTGTTCCACTACGCCACGCAGCAGGGTCTGGCGCTGGTGGACCTCGACGATCTGCGGAGCGTGCTGACGTTCCTGGTGAGCGAGCAGGGCAAGGGGGAACTCGCCGAGCTCGGGGGCCTGTCGAAGCAGACCGCCGGGGTGATCCTGCGCGAGCTCGTCACCTTCGCCGACCGGGGCGCCGACCGGTTCTTCGGGGCGCCCGAGATCGACACGCAGGTGTTCCTGCGGACGGCGGCGGACGGGCGGGGGATCGTCAGCCTGCTCGAGGTGCCCGGTGTGCAGGACCGGCCGGAGGTCTTCTCGACGTTCCTGATGTGGTTGCTGGCGGACCTGTTCAACGAGCTGCCCGAGGTCGGCGACCAGGACGAGCCGAAGCTCGTGTTCTTCCTGGACGAGGCGCACCTGTTGTTCAACGGGGCGTCGAAGGACTTCACCGAGCAGATCGTGCGGACCGTGCGGCTCATCCGGTCGAAGGGCGTCGGGGTCTTCTTCGTGACGCAGACCCCGAAGGACGTGCCGAACGACGTGCTGGCGCAGCTCGGGTCGCGCATCCAGCACCAGCTCCGCGCCCACACCCCGGACGACGCGAAGGCGCTCCGGGCGACGGTGTCGACCTACCCGACGAGTGACTACGACCTGGGCGAGGTCCTCACCTCGCTCGCGACCGGCGAGGCGATCGTCACGGTGATGAACGAGCGGGGCGCACCGACCCCCGTCGCGTGGACCCGGCTGCGCGCACCCCAGGGGTCGATGGACCCGATGCCGGCCGACGAGATGGCCGCGCGGGTGCAGGCCTCACCGCTCCTGTCGACCTACGGCACCCGCGTCGATCCGGACTCGGCGCGCGAGGTGCTCGCGCGCCGGATGGAGGCGGCGGCCGCTGCAGCCGACGCCGCTGCCGCAGCCGACGAGGCAGCTGCCGCCGCGGCGGACGCATCGGCGGATGCCCAGCAGGAGTACGAGCGGCAGCAGCGGGAGTTCGAGCGGGCCGAGCGAGCGTCGGACGCCCGGCGGTCCGGTCGGTCCGGCGGCTCCGGTCGGTCGGGCGGGACGCAGCGGTCCGGGACGCGGCGGTCCGGGACGCGGCGATCCGCGGGGGACCCGCTGTCGGACCTGCTCGGCTCCGGGCTGGGCGGGACCATCGCGAAGGAAGTGGTGCGCGGGATCTTCTCGACGCTGCGGCGTCGGCGCTGACCGGTGCCGCGCTGACCGGTGCGGTGCTGACCGGTGCCGCGCTGACGGGTGCCGTGCGGTGGCCGCTGGCCCGTCCGCCGGTGGGTCAGGGGGCGTTGAGACCGGCGAACTCGACGGCGAGCAACCCGCCGACGACCAGCACGACGAGGCCGCCGACGAGCAGGAACGCCGACCGCTGCTCGTACCAGGCGCGGCTCGTCGGGTAGCGCTTCGCGAAGGTGCGGGAGGAGACCGGCCGCGACTCTTCGACGACCTGCACGCCGAGCGCGTCGACCACACGGTCGAGCCCGTCGTCGCCCCACACGTCGGCGCGGAGCCTGAAGAGGTGGGTGCCGGTCCGGTCGAACGCGACGAGTTCCCGCACGGTCCGGTCCACGGACGAGCCGAAGGTCGTGGCGAGCACCAGGCTGTGCACGCGGTCGCGGGGGATCCGACGGTGCGCCGTGAGGACGCCACGGATCGTCAGACCGTCGTCGTCGATCCCGATGAACGCGGTGTGCAGTCGGACGAACACGATGCCGACGGCCGCGGCCATCGCGACGACGATGCCGGCGAACACGGCCCACGTGCGGAACGGGAACGAGACCCAGACCAGGGCGACGGCGAGCGGCACGGCCGAGAAGGCGATGCTCAGCGCGGTGGAACGGACGAGGGACCGGCGCGGACGGAGGACCGTGTCGAAGACGGCGGGTCGCACGGGCACTGCGGGCACGGTGGTGTCCCCCATGGCGCGTCTCCTCGTCCCCTCGGGTGTTCCGGGCACGCTGACCAGCACGCCCTCCGAGCGACGCCCCTGCCGCTCGATGCACCGCGGTCGGCTCGTCCCGGAGCCGTTCGCTCGGCCAGCATAGGCGACCGACGGGTACCGGGGACAGCCCGTTCCACCCCTGGTCGGCGTTTCCCGGCCAACCGAGGGGGAACAGGGCACGCGCTCGTCCGCAGGGTGGGGGACCGATCGACTGTGGAACGACGAAGGACCCGCACCGATCGGTGCGGGTCCTTCGTGGGTGTTGCGGTCTTGCTCGCTGCGGAGAATGGGGGATTCGAACCCCCGAGGGCTTGCACCCAACACGCTTTCCAAGCGTGCGCCATAGGCCACTAGGCGAATTCTCCTGACACCGTCTCGCGACGGCGACACCCAATGGTACAGGTTCTCCGAGGTGCTCACGACCGCGTGTCGTCGGCGACGGTGCTCCCAGATGTCGTGACATGTGCGGCGACTACCCTGGGCCTCGTGTCGACCCGCATCTACATCACGTCAGCAGAAGGGCACACGGGCAAGAGCACCGTCGCCCTCGGTGTCCTCGAGACCCTCGCCCGGTCCGTCGGCCGCGTCGGCGTGTTCCGGCCCGTCGCCCGCTCGGTCGTCGAACCCGACTACGTGCTCGAGCTGCTGCTGCAGCACACGGCCGTCGGCATCTCGTACGACGACGCGGTCGGGGTCACCTACGACGACGTGCACGCCGACCCCGAGGCGGCGCTCGGCACCATCGTCAACCGGTTCGCCCAGGTCGAGCGGCAGTGCGACGCCGTCGTGGTGCTCGGGTCCGACTACACCGACGTGGGGAGCCCCACCGAGCTGTCCTTCAACGCGAAGGTCGCCGCGAACCTCGGCGCTCCGGTGCTCCTCGTGCTCGGTGGGCGCGACGCCGCCGAACGTGCGGCCCGCACCCCCGAGGGCATGGCGCAGGTCGCCGACGTCACGACGAGCGAGCTGCGGGCGGCACACGCGCAGCTGTTCGGCGTCGTGGTGAACCGTGCCGACCCGGACGCCCTCGCCGCCATCGTGACGAGCGTCGAGCAGGCCGTGCACGACGACCACCCCGACGTCCCGGTGTGGGCGATCCCCGAGGACCGTGTGCTCGTCGCCCCGACGGTCCGCGCCCTGCTGCAGGCCACCGGCGCCACCCTGGTCCGCGGTGACGACGCCCTGCTCGACCGTGAGGCCCTCGGTACCGTCGTCGCGGGCATGAGCATGGAGAACGTGCTGCCCCGGCTGATCGAGGGCGGCATCGTCGTCGTCCCCGGTGACCGGAGCGACGTCCTCATCGCCACGCTGCTCGCCAACCAGTCCGAGACGTTCCCGAGCCTGGCCGGCGTCATCCTGAACGGCGGGTTCGAGATCGCCCCGCAGGTGTCCCGGCTGCTCGAGGGCCTGTCGAGCTCGCTGCCGATCGCGCAGAACGACCTCGGCACCTACGACACCGCCCTCCGGATCACCCAGACCCGGGGCCGCCTGGCCGCCGACTCGCCCCGGAAGGCCGACCTCGCGCTCGCCCTGTTCGAGCAGCACGTCGACGCCGAGGCCCTGCGCGACCGCCTGCAGCTCGCTCCGTCCGGGGTCGTCACCCCGCTCATGTTCGAGCACGGCCTGCTCGACCGGGCGCGCAGCTACGGCAAGCGCATCGTCCTGCCCGAGGGCGAGGACGACCGCATCCTCCGCGCCGCCTCCACCCTGCTGCAGCGCCAGGTCTGCGAGCTGACGATCCTCGGCGACCCCGCGGCCATCCGCACGCGGGCGACCGAGCTCGGCCTCGACCTCGAGGCCGCGCAGCTCGTCTCGCCGTTCGACCCCGAGCTGCGTGAGCGCTTCGCCGAGGAGTACACCCGGCTCCGTGCCCACAAGGGGATGTCGATCGAGCTCGCCCGCGATACCGTCACCGACGTCTCGTACTTCGGCACGATGATGGTGCAGCTCGGGCTCGCCGACGGCATGGTCTCCGGCGCGAAGCACACCACCGCGCACACCATCCGGCCGTCGTTCGAGATCATCAAGACCCGTCCGGACACCTCGATCGTGTCGAGTGTGTTCCTGATGGCGCTCGCCGACCGCGTGCTCGTCTACGGCGACTGCGCCGTGATCCCGGACCCGACGAGCGAGCAGCTCGCCGACATCGCGATCTCGTCCGCCGAGACCGCGACCCAGTTCGGCATCGACCCCCGCGTCGCGATGCTCAGCTACTCCACCGGCGACAGCGGTTCCGGTGCCGACGTGGACAAGGTGCGCGCCGGCACCGCGTTCGTGCGGGAACGGCGGCCCGACCTGCTCGTCGAAGGCCCGATCCAGTACGACGCCGCAGCCGACCCCACGGTCGCGTCGACGAAGATGCCGGACTCCCCGGTCGCCGGCCGCGCGACGGTGTTCATCTTCCCGGACCTCAACACCGGCAACAACACGTACAAGGCCGTGCAGCGCTCGGCCGGCGCCGTGGCGATCGGCCCGGTCCTGCAGGGCCTGCGCAAGCCGATCAACGACCTGTCGCGCGGCGCCCTGGTGGGCGACATCGTGAACACCGTCGCGATCACCGCGATCCAGGCCGGCACCGCGACCGACGCGGCCTGACCGCCCGACCCGCACCGCGCCTCCAGGCCCGACAGAAAGTGACCACCCCGTGACCGCAGCCCTCGTCGTCAACTCCGGCTCGAGTTCGTTCAAGTACCAGCTCATCGAACTCGAGGACGAGCGCACGCTCGCCTCCGGACTCGTCGAGCGCATCGGCGAATCCGCCGGGGCCTGGAAGCACACCAACGCGCTGACGGGGGAGTCGTCGTCGAACGACGCCGCGTCGGTGCCCGACCACGCGGCCGGCTTCCAGGCGATGATCGACGCGTTCGCGAAGGTCGGGCCGTCGTTCGACGAGCACCCGCCCGCCGTCGTCGGCCACCGCGTCGTGCACGGGGGCACCACCTTCGACCGCGCGACGGTCGTCACGGACCAGGTCGAGCAGCAGATCGAGGACCTCAACAGCCTCGCACCGCTGCACAACCCCGCGAACCTCGAGGGGATCCGCGCCGCGAAGCAGGTCTTCTCGGACGTCCCGCACGTCGCCGTGTTCGACACCGCGTTCCACCAGACGATGCCGCCGCACGCGTACACGTACGCGATCCCCGCCGACCTGGCCGCCGAGTACGGGATCCGCCGCTACGGCATGCACGGCACCAGCCACAAGTACGTCTCCGAGCAGGCCGCGGAGTTCCTCGACCGGCCACTCGCCGAGCTCAAGACGATCGTGCTGCACCTGGGCAACGGCGCCTCGGTCGCGGCGATCGACGGCGGGAAGTCCATCGAGACCTCGATGGGGCTGACCCCGCTCGAGGGGCTCGTCATGGGCACCCGCTCCGGCGACCTCGACCCCGCGGTGCTCATCCACCTGCACCGCGAGGCCGGGATGACCTTCGACGAGCTCGACACCATGCTCAACAAGCGGTCCGGTCTGCTCGGCCTGACCGGCAACGGCGACATGCGGGACGTGCAGGACGCCGCCACCAAGGGCGACGAGCAGGCGGAGGCGGCGCTCGCCGTGTACCGCCACCGCATCCGTCGGTACGTGGGCGCCTACACGGCACAGCTCGGCGGGCTCGACGCGGTCGTGTTCACCGCGGGGGTCGGCGAGAACAACGCCCTGCTGCGGCGGCGCGTGCTCGCGGGGCTCGAGCACCTGGGCATCGAGATCGACCCGGACCGCAACGAGCTGGCGTCGCGCGACGCCCGCCGCATCTCCACCGACGGCTCACGTGTCGCGGTGCTCGTGATCCCGACGAACGAGGAGCTCGAGATCGCCCGGCAGTCGGCTGCGGTCGCGCTCTGACGTGCGGGGCGCGTGTCGCCTCGCGTCGGCTCGCCCGCAGGCTGCGGACGGGAGGCGCGGCGCGGGCTGGCTCCGTGCCTCCCGTCCGTCCGTGGGTCGCGTCCACCGCACGGTGCGGCCGGCGCCGACCGGTCAGGTCAGGGCGCCCAGCGCCGCCGGGATCGGGGTGTCGCCGCTGGTGACCTCGAACTGCACGCCGACCGCGGCGTCGTCGAGCAGGGCGTGCAGGACGACGGTCGCGACGTCCGCGCGGGGGATCGAGCCGCGCGGGACCGTCCGGCCGACGTGGACCGTGCCCTGCGGCGGGGTGTCGAGCAGGCCGCCGGGACGCACGATCGTCCAGCGGAGGCGTCGGGCCCGCAGGTTCGCGTCCGCCTCGGCCTTCGCCCGCAGGTAGACCTGGAACACCGCGGCGTCGTCCTGCGCGGGCACGACGGCGAGCTCGGGGTCGTAGGTGTCGGCCGCCATCGCGGAGATCATCACGTAGCGCTCGATGCCGGCACGCTCGGCGGCGTCGGCGAGCAGGATCGCACCGTCACGGTCGACGGTGAGCTTCCGCTCGGCGCCGCTGTTCGGCCCGGCACCGGCGGCGAACACCACGGCATCGACACCGCGCAGGCGGAGCGCGAGGTCGTCGTCGCCGAGCTGCTCCAGGTCGGCGACGATCGCACGCGCCCCCTGTTGCTCGACGTCGGCCACGTGCGCAGGGTTGCGGACGATCGCGACGGCGTCGTGGCCGGCGTCGGTGATCTGGCGGGCGAGGAGCAGGGCGATCTGGCCGTGTCCTCCGGCGATGGCGATCTTCATGTGTTCGAGTCTGCCCGTCGCGTCCGGTAGACTTCTCGGCGGCTCCTCACGTGACGCCATCCAGGCCAACTCCCCCAGGGCGGAAACGCAGCAAGGGTAACCAGGCTCTGGCGGGTGCGTGAGGAGTCTTCTTCGTTCCGGGTCGAGTCGGCTCCCCGGTGTCCGCCCCCCGTTCGGGAGGTCTCGCGTCCTTTTTCGTCGATGCTTGCGGACAGCTTCCTGATCATGTGTAAAGATCTGCCTCAGGAATCCCCAACCAGGATTCCGACCCTCCACCGCCTCACCAGCGGAGGAGCCTCCACCGCCTCACCAGCGGTGGATTCCGAGGATCAGGTGGCGGGCGCGCCCGCCAGGAAAAGAGACACGCATGCGCAGGCACGCGTCGCTGCCCGGTACCCCCGTACCCTCCGCAGCGGACGAACGGACACGACGGATCACCCGCGCCGACGGCCGAGCTCGAGGACGAGCGACGGACGGTCGGCGGTTCCTCCTGCGCGGCGGCGTCGTCGCCACGGTGACGGCGCTCATCGCCGCCACCGTGGCGATCCAACCCGCTGCGGCCGCCCAGAACGACGTCGCCGAGGCCGAGGGGCTGCTGCTCAGCGGCTCGGGCATCGTCGACGCCGATGCGGTTGCCCAGCTCGGCGGCGCGTACTCCGCGCGGGGCGCGGCCTCGGGCGGCGGCACCACGAACCAGCCGCTCAACCTGACGGCGCTCAACGCCGTCGGGGTGGACCTCGGCAACGACATCGACCTGCTCGGCCCGAACGGCATCCTGACCCTCGGCGTCGACGGTCAGTACGCCACGACCTCGGCCGCGGGCGCGACCGCGTCGTCGGGACTCCTGACGAACGACGGCGGCATCGGGGTCGGCACCGGGTCCGGCACCGGCGCTGCGACGGTCAACCTCAACCCGCTGTTCTCGCGCGTCGGCGCCGACACCACGGTGCTGTCGAACGCGCAGCTGCGGGTCGGGGCCCTGGCGTCCCGGATCCAGGCGACGCGTGGCACCACGGTCGGGACGACGACGGACTACCGGATCGCCGGCGCGGACCTGAACCTGACGAGCCCGGCGGTCGCCGGACTCAGCACGGCGCTCCGGAACGACCTGCGCACCTTCTCGGGCACGGTGAACTCCGCGGTCGGTGCCGACGGGGCGCTGTCCGGCACGACCACGGCGCTGACGAGCGAGCTGCAGCGCCTCCTCCGCACGACGAGCCTCGGACTCGTGAACGTCAACGGCACGACGGTCACCGCGACCGTCGACCTGAACCTCGACGACACCCTGACCCGTGTGCTGCAGCAGCCGCTCACGGACGGTGCGGTGACGATCACCCCGTCGACCGGCGCGATCACGGTCGACCTCGACCGGCTCACCACGCTCAACGGTCAGCCGGCGAACACGTCGGTGCTGACCGAAGCGGCCGTGAGCTCGATCAACCGGAGCATCACGACGATCCTCGGCACGCAGCTGCCGACGGCGCTGCAGACCGCGGTCGTCAACACGATCGACTCGACCGCCGTGCGGGTGAACGTCACCGCGAACGTCAACCTCGCGGGCATCCCGCTCACCGCACTGGCCCTCCGCGCGGACACCACGCTCGGCGCACTCGCCGGCACGTCGCCCGCCGCCGCCACGGTGACGGCGACCGGTGGCCCCCTCGGGCTGAACGTGCTCGGCACCCTGCTCGCCCCGGCGGTCAACACCGTCGTCATCCCGGCACTGCAGACCATCGTGCGTCCCCTGGTGACGGGCACGGCCCTGACGAACCTCGGCACGACGCTCACGGCGACGACCTCGGCCGTCTCCACCCTGCTGAGCCCCGTCGTGCTGCTGCTCCGTCAGGTCGTCGACCTCACCGTGAACGCGCAGGACACCACCGGCTTCCGCGACCCCCGCGGGTACGACACCGGATCGCGGAGCGTGCACGCCCTGCGGCTCTCCGTGCTCCCCGGGGCGAACGTCGCCACCGTGGACCTCGCCACCTCGACCGTGCGCGCCACGGCGTTCGCGGCTCCGACCATCACGGCGCCCACGGCCGGACAGCAGTTCACCGTGCCGTCGGCGACCTCGACCCGCAGCGTCGTCGTGAGCGGGGCCGGGGAGCCCGGCGCCACCGTGGCGGTCAGCCTCGGCGGGGACCGGACCGGCACCGCGACCGTCGCTGCCGACGGGACCTGGACGACGACCATCGCCGACGTCCCCACCGGTGCGTACACCGCGACCGCGACCCAGACGGTCGGCGGCACCGCGGCCGGCACCGCGACGCAGGACTTCTCCGTCGTGGCCCAGCGCGCCCTGACGATCACCACTCCCACGGCCGGTCAGACCTTCACGACGACGGGGGAGACCGCCCCGGTCACCCTGACGGGCACCGCGACGGCGAACGCGCGCATCAGCGTCGACCTGGGCGGCGGCGTGACCGCGACGGGCACGGCGGACGACGCCGGCGCCTGGAGCGTCACCGTCCCCGAGGTCCCGGTCGGCGAGCAGACGGCGAGCGTCACGCAGACCGTCGGCGACACGACCTCGGCACCCGTGACCCGGCCCTTCCGGGTCGTGGCCGCGGCCGGCCTGACCGTCGACACCCCCACGGCGGACCAGGACTTCCCGCTCGCCGGCGACACCCGGTCCGTCCCGTTCTCCGGCAGCGCACAGGCCGGTGCCCGCGTGGACGTCGACCTCGGTGACGGCCTGACCGCCAGCACCCGCGCGAACGCCGACGGCACCTGGTCGACGAGCGTCACGGACGTCCCGGCCGGGGAGTACTCGGCCGAGGTCACCCAGACCGTCGGCGGCACCACGAGTGCCCCGGTCACCCGGGACTTCACCGTGACGGCGGCCCCCGCGCTGACAATCGACGAGCCGGCCGACGGCAGCACCATCACCGTCGCCGACGAGAGCTCGACCACCCCGGTGACGGTGTCCGGCTCGGCCGCCCCGAACGCCCGGGTCACCGTCGGCATCGGTGGTTCCTTCACCGCCGCGGTGACCGCGGACGAGGACGGTGCCTGGACGACGACCTTCGCCGACGTCCCGGTCGGAGAGCGCACCGCCACTGCGCGGCAGAGCGTCGACGGCACCACGTCCGGCCCGGTGGAGACCACCTTCACCGTCGAGGCGGGCGACCCGCTCGCGATTACCTCGCCGGAGGACGGCGACGTCGTCACCGTCCTCGACGCCGACACCACCACCGACCTCGACCTGGCAGGCACGGCCGAGGCCGGCGCCGAGGTGCGGGTCTCGCTCGGCGACGGACTGACCGCCACCACGACGGCCGACGACGACGGCACCTGGACGCTGACCGTCACCGACGTCCCGGCCGGTCGGTACACGATCTCGGCGACGCAGACCGTCGGCGGGACCACCTCGCCGGCCGTCCGCCAGGTCGTCACGGTGCAGGCGGGCGCCCAGCTCGCCGTGACCGCTCCGGCGCAGGACGCCACGGTCACGGTCGCCACCGACGACTCCGTCGTCGACGTCACCGTGCGGGGCACCGCGCAGCCCGGCGCCCGCATCGAGGTCGTCCTGGACGACGGCGACGCGGTGTCCACGACGGCGAACCTGCAGGGCGCCTGGTCGGTGGTCCTCACCGACGTCGGCACCGGCGACCACACCGCGACGGTCACCCAGACCGTCGACGGCGCGACCTCGGCACCGGTGGACCGTGACTTCGCGGTCGAGGCCGGCGACGAGCTCGTCATCGTGGCACCGGGTGACGCCCAGCAGGTGCCCGCCGGCACCGGCGGCCAGGCCAACGTGGTCGTCCGCGGCACCGCGGAGCCCGGCGCGACCGTCGCCGTCACGATCGACGACGGTGACCCCGTCGAGGTCGTCACGGACACGGCCGGCAACTGGGAGCTCCCGACCACGCAGCTCGGCATCGGCGAGCACACCGTCGAGGCCGTGCAGACCGTGAACGGCACCGACGGCCCGGTGGTCACGCGTGACTTCACTGTGGTCCCCGGCAACGCCATCGTCATCGACACCCCGGCGAGCGGCGCACGCTTCGTCGTGGTCGACGCCGACGCCACCGCGACCGTCCGGATCACCGGCACGGCCGAGCCCGGCGCTGCGGTGACCGTCTCGGTCGGCCCCGGCACCCGGTTCACCACCACGGCTGACGACGACGGGCGGTGGGCGGTCGACGCGACCGGTCTCGCCCCGACCGGCGTCTACACGGCGTCGGCCAGCCAGGAGGTCGAGGACGTCGTGACGAGCGCCGTCCCGATCACCTTCGAGGTCGTCACGGCCAACGCGCTGACGATCACCGGTCCCGACACGGACCCGATCACGGTCGCCGGACCCGACGTCGAGCGCGACGTCACGGTCACCGGCACCGGCCAGCCCGGCGCCGCGGTCACGGCGACCCTCGCCGGCTCCGAGGACCAGGAGACGACGGTCGGTGCCGACGGCACGTGGTCGGTCGCGTTCCCCGACCTCGGCGTCGACGTGCACCAGGTCTCGGTCACCCAGACCCTGGCCGGCAGCGTCTCCGACCCGCGCACCTCCGACCCGGTCGGGCGCACGATCACGATCGAGGCCGCCGAAGCCGTCACGATCACCGCACCGGGGACCGATGCGGTCCTGCTCGTGCCGGACGCCGACGCGACGCGCGACGTCGTGGTCACGGGTTCGGCGGAGCCGGGTGCGCCGGTGACGGTGCGTCTCGGCGACGACGAGGCGACCACCACCGCGGACGCGGACGGCGACTGGACGGTCACGTTCGGTGGGGTCGGTGTCGGCACCCCGACGCTCACCGCCAGCCAGACGGTCGGCGGGACCACCGCCTCCAGTCCGGACCAGACCGTCACCGTGCGGGCCGGAACCGCGCTCACCATCGTGACCCCGGAGGACGGCGACGTCGTGACGGTCGCCGACACGTCCGGCACCGCCGACGTCGAGGTGACCGGTCGGGCGCAGCCCGACGCCGAGGTGACGGTCCGGATCTCGACCGGCGAGACCGAGACGGTGACGGCGGACGAGGACGGCCGGTGGGAGACCACCTTCCAGGACGTCCCGGTGGGCGACCACCGCGTCACCGCGACGCAGGTCGTCGGCGGACAGACCTCGACGCCGGTGACGGCGGCGGTGTCGGTCCGTGCCGGCGCCCCGCTCGTCGTGTCCACGCCGCGGGGTGCCACCACCGTCACGGTGGCGGACGACGACGCCACCACCGGGGTGGACTTCGCCGGCACCGGGGAACCGGGCGCGACCGTCACGGTCGACCTCGGCGACGGTGGGAGCGCCACGGCGACCGTGGACGAGGACGGCCGCTGGGCGACCACGGTCGAGGACGTGCCGACCGGCTCGTTCACGGCCTCGGTCACGCAGGCCCTGAACGGCACCACGAGTGCGGCGGTCGAACGACCGGTGTCCGTGGTCGCGGCTGCCGACCTGATCATCCGTGAGCCCGGCGACGACCCCATCACGGTGGCCGACGGTGACGCGACGACGACCGTGACGGTCGCCGGTGACGCCCAGCCCGGCGCCACGGTGACGGTCACCGTCGACGACCGCGACCCCGTCGAGGTCACCGCCGGAGACGACGGCTCGTGGAGCGTCGACGTGCCGGACCTCGGTGTCGGCGAGCACACCGTCGAGGTGACGCAGACCGTGGACGGCTCGACCTCGACCACCCCGGTCGGGACGACGTTCGAGATCGAGGCGGGCGCGCCCGTCGTCATCACCGAGCCGACGGCCGACCAGGAGTACACGGTCGCCGACGGGGACGGCACGACGACGGTCGACGTCGCCGGCACCGCCGAGCCGGGCGCGACCATCGTGGTCGACCTGGGCGACGGTCGCACCGAGTCGACCACCGCGGACGACGACGGCGCGTGGAGCGTCTCGGTCCCCGGTGTGCCGGCCGGCACCACGACCGTCAGCGTCACGCAGCGCGTCGACGGCACCGAGTCCGCGCCGGTGACGGTGGACGTCCGCGTCCTCGTCGCCGACCCGATCACGATCGCCACCCCGGCGGACGGGACCACGATCCGGGTCGCCCAGCGCGACTCGCTCGCGACCCTCACCGCCGCGGGGGCCGCCGAGCCCGGTGCCGAGGTCCGTGTCACGATCGACGGCGGCGACGCCCGGACCGTGACCGCGACCGACGCCGGCACCTGGAGCGTCGACCTGCCGGACACCGCCGTCGGCGAGCACACGATCCGTGCGACCCAGACGGTCGACGGCTCGACATCCGCAGCGGTGCGCAGCACCTTCACCGTCGCACCCGGTGCGGCGCTGACGGTCACCGCCCCGGCGGACGACACCACGTTCACCGTGCCGAGCACCGACCCCACCGCGACCGTCCCGGTCGGCGGCGAGGGCCAGCCCGGCGCGACGGTCCGCGTCGTCCTCGACGACGCCGACCCGGTCGTGGTCCGTGTCGGCACCGACGGACGGTGGGAGACCACGCTGGTCGACGTGCCGGCGGGCGAGCACACGCTCGTCGTCAGCCAGGTCGTGAACGGCACGACGTCCGACGCGATCGAGCGTGACGTGACCGTCGTGGTCGCCGCCGCGGACGCGATCGTCGTGACCAGCCCGGCCGACGGCGCCGACCACCGGGTGCTCGGCGGCTCGACCGACGTGCGCGTGACCGGTACCTCGGCACCGAACGCCGCGGTCTCGGTCCGCATCGACGACGGCACCGCGGTCACGACGACCGCGGACGACGACGGCGCGTGGTCCGTGACGGTGCCGGACGTCGCCGAGGGGACCCACACCGTCGCCGCCAGCCAGACGGTCGACGGTGCCACCACCGACGCCCCGCGGGTCGGCTTCACCGTGACGGCCGCGACGCCGGTCGTCATCTCGAGCCCGACCGACGGCCAGGCGTTCCCGACCACGGGGTCGACGACGTCGGTCCCGGTGAGCGGTACCGCCGAGCCCGGTGCGACCGTCACGGTCGACGTCGACGGCCGGAGCGCGACGACGACCGCCGGCGACGACGGTTCGTGGACGGTCACGATCGGTGGCGTCCCGCTCGGGGACCACACGGTGTCGGTGACGCAGACGGTCGGCGGTCGGACCTCCGACCCGGTGACCGCCGACGTCACGGTCGTGGCCGCGCAGGAGACGGGCATCGTCATCACGAGCCCCGACCCCGGGCAGCTGATCCAGGCGGACGGCTTCGGGGACACCGGCTCGTTCACGGTGACCGGTCAGGCCACCCCCGGCGCCGCGGTGACGGTGACCCTGTCCACAGGGCAGGTCCGCACCACCACCGCCGACGACGAGGGCGCGTGGAGCGTCGCGTTCGAGCGCGTCCCCGAGGGGGAGTGGACGATCGGCGCCACGCAGTCGGTGAACGGCACGACCTCGGCGGCGCCGCAGGTGCCGATCGTGGTCGACACCCTGGAGCCGCTCGCGGTCACCTCGCCGACACCGGGTTCGCAGTACACGGCGGACGAGGACGGTGACCACGACCTGATGGTCACCGGTACCGCGGAGCCCGGCGCGACCGTCACCGTGCAGCCGATGGGCCGCGACGCGGTCGCCACGACGGCCGACGAGGACGGCACGTGGTGGGTCATGGTCGGGCTGCCGGTCGGCGGGCACATGCTGCGCGTCACCCAGTCGGTCGGCGGGTTCACCTCGCAGGCGCAGATGCTCCGCGTCATGGTGATGGACGACGCCGTGGACCCGGAGGAGCCGGGTACGCCCGGCACCCCGGGGACGCCCGGAACGCCCGGTACGCCCGGTACGCCCGGTACGCCCGGGCTGCCCGGCACGCCGGGGACCGGCGGGGGCTCCGGGAGCGGCATCGGGACCGGCAACGGCATCGGCGGTGGCTCCGGGAACGGCTCCGGCACCGGGATCGCTGGCTCCGGCAACGGCACCGGTGACCTCGCCTGGACCGGCGCGGACGTCGTCCCGATCGCCGGCACCGCGGCGGGCCTGGTGGCCCTCGGGTTCCTGCTGCTGGGGCTCTCCCGCCTCGCCCGCGGGTTCCGTCGCCGCACCCGCGGCTGAGTCCGCACCAGCGTCACACACCGCGCCTCCCGCCCGTCGACCAGACGGACGGGAGGCGCGGTGCCGTCCGGGCGCTCGGCCCACCGCCTGTGGGTGGTCCGGCCCGGCGGGACGACCTGTGGACGGGCACGCGGGTTGTCGGTCGTGACGGCTACCCTTGTCGCGTGGTCACCGCCCTGTATCGCCGTTACCGGCCCGAGAACTTCGCCGAGCTGATCGGGCAGTCGCAGGTCACCGACCCGCTCCGCACGGCGCTCCGCACGAACCGCGTCAACCACGCCTACCTGTTCAGTGGCCCGCGTGGCTGCGGCAAGACGACGTCGGCCCGCATCCTCGCGCGCTGCCTGAACTGCGCCGAGGGCCCGACCGACACACCCTGCGGTGTCTGCCCGAGCTGCGTGGAACTCGCCCGCGACGGCAGCGGCTCGCTCGACGTCATCGAGATCGACGCCGCGAGCCACAACGGTGTCGACGACGCGCGTGACCTGCGCGACCGTGCCGTGTTCGCCCCGGCCCGCGACCGCTACAAGATCTTCATCCTCGACGAAGCGCACATGGTGACGCCGCAGGGCTTCAACGCGCTGCTCAAGCTGGTCGAGGAACCCCCGGAGCACGTCAAGTTCATCTTCGCGACGACCGAGCCCGAGAAGGTCATCGGCACCATCCGGTCGCGCACCCACCACTACCCGTTCCGGCTCGTCCCGCCCGCGGTGATGCTCGAGTACATCGAGCAGCTCTGCACGCAGGAGTCCGTGTCGGTGGCCCCCGGCGTCCTGCCCCTGGTGGTGCGTGCCGGCGGCGGATCCGTCCGTGACACCCTGTCCCTGCTGGACCAGCTGATGGCCGGCAGCGAAGACGGGGCGATCGCCTACGAGCGTGCCGTGGCCCTGCTCGGCTACACCGACGCCGCCCTGCTCGACGACGTCGTCGACGCCCTGGCCGTCGCCGACCCGGCGTCCGCGTTCGCCGCGATCGACCGTGTCGTGCAGACCGGACAGGACCCCCGCCGCTTCGTCGAGGACCTGCTCGAGCGCCTGCGCGACCTGATCGTCGTCGCGGCGACCAACGAGAGCGCCGCCGCGGTCCTGCGCGGGGTCTCACCGGAAGAGCTCGACACCATGAGCCGCCAGGCCGGGGTCTTCGGCGCGACCGGGCTCTCCCGTTCCGCCGACATCGCGAACCGGGCCCTCACCGAGATGACCGGCGCGACCTCGCCCCGGCTGCACCTCGAACTCATGACGGCCCGGATGCTCGTGCCCGAGGCTGACGACACCCAGCGCGGGGCCCTCGCCCGGGTGGAGCGGCTGGAACGTCGCGTCGGGGTGGGCGACGCCGGTGGACACGACGCCGGTGGACACCAGGCCGGCGCCGGCGAGCAGTCCGCTCCCGCCGTCGCCGCTGCACCGCGTCGTGAGCAGCCGGCAGCCGCGGCTCCTGCCCCCTCCCTCGCCCCGTCGCCCGCTCCGGCAGCGCCTCGCACGACGCCCGAGCGTCCCGTCGAGCAGCCCGCCGCGCCGCAGGCCGACTCCGGAGCCGTGGCTCGTGACGCCGCAGCGTCGTGGGCAGCGGTCGCTCCGAGCACCCCTGGAGCGCCCGAGCAGACCTCGGCCGAGCCCGCGAAGCCCGAGCCCGCGAAGCCGGAGCCCGCGCCCGCGAAGGCCGCTGCCGAGCCGGTCAGTCCGTCGTCCACCGGTCAGGGCACGACGATCGGTGACGAGCCCGCCGTCCGGACCGTCGGTGCCGTCGGCTTCCAGCAGATGCGCGACTCCTGGCCGCAGATCGTCGAGCACGTGCAGCACGCCAAGCGTTCGGCGTGGTCGGTGGTCGTCACGGCGCAGGTCACCGCGCTCCGCGACGACGTGCTGACGCTGACGTTCCCGAGCCAGCAGGACGTCGCCTCGTTCAAGGAGATGTCCGACCCCTCGGCCAGCGTCAGCGAACTGCTCCGCGCCGCCATCGTGGACGTCCTCGGGCTCCGCGTGAAGTTCGTCGCCCGCGGGCCCGGACAGCAGCAGCGTCCCCAGCAGCAGCAGCAGCAGCAGCAGCCGGCTCCGGCGCAGCAGGCCGCACCGGCCCAGCGTCCGGCCCCCGCTGCGCAGGCGCCCGCCGCCGCGAGCCCGGCTCCGGCGCCCACAGCACCGGAAGCCCCGGCGCCGGCGTCCGCTGCCGCCCCCACACCGACGGCCGCCCCTGCCACGGAGCCGAAGGCCGCGTCGGCAGCACCCGAGTCCACGGCAGCCCCTGCGCCGACGGCAGCGCCGGCGCCGAAGTCCGCGCCGGAGCCGAAGGCAGCGCCGACCGCGTCCGCGCCGCAGCGCGACCAGGCACCGGCCGAGCCGACCCCCGCTCCCTCCGGTGCACCGGTGACGGACTGGGCGGTCGCGACGATCCCCGCCAGCGACCCCACCGCCGACGCCGTCCCGGAGTCCGTCGAGCCCAGCTGGGCGGCACCCTTCGGCACCGTGCCGGCGTCCGCGCCGGTCGCCCCCGCCGAGACGAGCACGCCCCAGCCGACCGAGCCGGCACCGTCGGCCGCACCCGCGCGACCGGCCGGTGCCACGGCCGGGAAGCCCGACCAGCCGACCACCCCGGGTCCGCAGGCGGCGTCCGGAGCGGGCGCCGTGCCTCCCGGCGGTCCTGTCGTGCCGGGCGTACCGGTCGACGACTACCCGCTCGACGACGAACCGTACGACGACGGCGCACCGTTCCCCGACCCGGGGATCGGACGCGGCGCAGCGCCAGCAGCGCCCGCAGCAGCTGCGCCGGCAGCCCCGGCGCAGCAGGCCGCACCGCAGCGCGCGGCCCAGCCCGCCGCCGCTCCCGCACGCACCGCACCGCCCGCGCGCCGCGCCCCGGTCGCCGGCCGGTACGGCGAGGCCGTCGTGCGTGAGATCCTCAACGCCCAGTTCATCGAGGAGACCGCTCTCCACCAGGACGGTGCCTGATGTACGACGGGATCGTCCAGGACCTCATCGACGAGTTCGGCCGCCTGCCCGGCATCGGACCGAAGTCGGCGCAGCGCATCGCATTCCACATCCTGCAGACCGAGTCGTTCGACCCGAGTCGTCTGTCCGAGCTGCTGGCCGACGTCAAGGAGCGGGTCCGCTTCTGCGAGATCTGCGGCAACGTCACCGAGAACGTCCAGTGCAGCATCTGCCGTGACCCGCGCCGCTCCCCGGCCACGATCTGCGTCGTGGAAGAAGCGAAGGACGTGGCGGCGATCGAGCGCACCCGGGAGTTCCGTGGGCTGTACCACGTGCTCGGCGGGGCGATCAGCCCGATCGACGGCATCGGACCGGACGACCTCCGCATCCAGCAGCTCATGACGCGCCTGGCCGACGGCACCGTGGCCGAGGTCATCATCGCGACCGACCCCAACCTCGAGGGCGAGGCGACGGCGACCTACCTCAGCCGGCTGCTCGTCCCGATGGGCATCCGCACCACGCGGCTCGCGTCGGGGCTGCCGGTCGGCGGCGACCTGGAGTATGCCGACGAGGTCACGCTCGGTCGTGCCTTCGAGGGGCGCCGCGTCGTCGGCGGCTGACCCCCACGCAGGATCCTTGCGTCGGGGCCCGCTCGCACGCAACATCCCCGAAACACCGACTACCATTGTGAGACCGCGTGACCTCGCGGTGTCGCCGTCTCCGGGAGTACCAGCCAGTGGCCTTGATCGTGCAGAAGTTCGGTGGTTCATCCGTCGCGGACGCCGAGAGCATCAAGCGCGTGGCGAAGCGGATCGTCGAGACGAAGAAGGCCGGCAACGACGTGGTCGTGGCGGTGTCGGCGATGGGCGACACCACCGACGAACTCGTCGACCTGGCGCACTCCGTCACGCCGATCCCGGCCGGCCGTGAGCTCGACATGCTCCTGACCGCGGGGGAGCGCATCTCGATGGCGCTGCTCGCGATGGCGATCAAGAGCCTCGGGGTCGAAGCGTCCTCCTACACCGGCAGCCAGGCGGGCATGCTCACCGACGCCCAGCACGGCAAGGCCCGCATCGTCGACGTCACCCCGAAGCGCGTGCGCGAGGCGCTCGACTCCGGCCACGTCGCGATCGTCGCCGGGTTCCAGGGCTTCAACCGCACCACGGGCGAGATCACCACGCTCGGCCGCGGCGGCTCGGACACCACGGCCGTCGCCCTCGCCGCGGCACTCGACGCCGACGTCTGCGAGATCTACACCGACGTCGACGGCATCTTCACCGCCGACCCCCGTGTCGTGCCGAAGGCCCGCAAGGTCGACCGCGTCACCAGCGAGGAGATGCTCGAGCTCGCAGCCTCGGGTGCCAAGGTCCTGTACATCCGCGCCGTCGAGTACGCCCGGCGGCACGGCGTCACCCTGCACGTCCGGTCCTCGTTCAACAACAACGAGGGCACCATCGTCTACAACCCTGCCGAGGGGGAAACCGTGGAAGAACCGATCATCACCGGGATCGCCGGAGACCTCTCCGAGGGCAAGATCACCGTCGTGGGGGTCCCGGACCAGCCGGGCAAGGCCGCCGAGATCTTCACCAACGTCGCGCGCGCCGGGGCGAACATCGACATGATCGTCCAGAACGTGTCGGCGGCGTCGACCGGGCGGACGGACATCTCGTTCACCCTGCCGAAGGACCAGGGCCAGACCGTGCTGACGGCGCTCGAGGTCGCGAAGGCCGACATCGGCTACGAGAGCATCCAGTACGACGACCAGATCGGAAAGCTCGCCCTGGTCGGCGCCGGGATGCGCACGAACGCCGGTGTCTCGGCGCAGCTCTTCCGCGCCCTGCACGACGCGTCGATCAACATCGAGATGATCTCCACCTCCGAGATCCGCATCTCGGTCGTCACCCGCGCCGACACCCTGAACGAGGCGATGCGCGTCGTGCACAGCGCGTTCGGCCTCGACGCCGACGCCGAGGCCGTCGTCTACGCCGGCACCGGCCGCTGACGCCCGCTGACCCGTCGATCCGCTGAACCACCAGGAGCACCGCATGAGCACCCTCACCGTCGCCGTCGTCGGCGCCACCGGCCAGGTCGGCGCCGTGATACGTCGCCTGCTCGAAGAGCGCGCGTTCCCGGCCGACCGGGTCCGCTTCTTCGCGAGCGCCCGTTCCGCCGGTACAACGCTGCCGTTCCGGGGCGAGCAGATCGTGGTCGAGGACTCCGAGCTCGCCGATCCGTCCGGCATCGACATCGCGCTGTTCTCCGCCGGGGCCACCGCCTCGCGGGCCCTCGGGCCGAAGTTCGCCGCAGCCGGAGCGCTCGTCGTCGACAACTCGAGCGCCTGGCGCATGGACCCCGACGTCCCGCTCGTCGTGAGCGAGGTGAACCCGCACGCCATCGACCAGGCGCCGAAGGGCATCATCGCGAACCCGAACTGCACGACCATGGCGATCATGCCGGTGCTCAAGGTGCTCGACACCGAGTCCGGGCTCCGCCGCCTGGTCGCGACGACCTACCAGGCGGTCTCGGGTTCCGGGCTCGCCGGGGTCGAGGAACTCCTGGGCCAGGCGAAGGCCGCGCTCGAGCAGGACACCGCTGCGCTGACGCACGACGGATCCGCCGTGACGTTCCCCGAGCCCGTCAAGTACGTCCGCCCGATCGCCTTCGACGTCGTGCCGCTCGCCGGCAGCATCGTCGAGGACGGCCTGGGCGAGACCGACGAGGAGAAGAAGCTCCGGAACGAGAGCCGGAAGATCCTCGAGCTTCCCGACCTGCTCGTCGCCGGCACGTGCGTGCGCGTCCCCGTGTTCACCGGGCACTCCATCTCGGTGCACGCCGAGTTCGAGCGTCCGCTGTCGCCCGAGCGTGCGACCGAGATCCTGTCGAGCGCACCCGGAGTCGAACTCTCCGACGTCCCGACCCCGCTGCAGGCCGCCGGCCAGGACCCGGCGTTCGTCGGCCGCATCCGCGCGGACCAGTCCGCGCCCGAGGGCCGCGGCCTCGTCCTATTCGTCAGCAACGACAACCTGCGGAAGGGTGCCGCGCTCAACGCGGTGCAGATCGCGGAGACGATCGTCGCGCGCCGCTCCGTCGACGCGTAGCGCGCCGAGCGCGACCAGCAGACGGACAGGAGGCCCGTGGCGACACCGCCACGGGCCTCCTGTCCGTCTGTCGGATGCCGCCGGTAGGATCGACGGGTGGCAGAGCAGCAGGTGGACCCCATCGACGTCGTCCTGATCGGCGGAGGCATCATGAGTGCCACGCTCGGGGCCATCATCCACAAGCTCGAGCCCAGCTGGAAGATCCGCGTGTACGAGCGGCTCGGCACGGTTGCGCAGGAGTCCTCGAACCCGTGGAACAACGCCGGTACCGGGCACTCGGCACTGTGCGAGCTGAACTACACGCCGGAACTGCCGGACGGCCGTGTCGACATCGCGAAGGCCGTCACGGTCAACGAGCAGTTCCAGGTCTCGCGGCAGTTCTGGGCGCACCTGGTCGAGACCGGTGTGCTGCCGGAGCCGTCGAACTTCATCAACCCCACGCCGCACATCTCGTTCGTCTGGGGCGAGGCCAACGTCGCCTACATGCGTGCTCGGTACGAGGCCATGCGTGACCACCCGCTCTTCGCGGGCATCGAGTTCTCGGACGACCCGGCGCAGATCCGGAAGTGGGCGCCGGCGCTCATCCCCGGCCGCAAGAAGGACCAGCCGATCGCGGCGACCTACTCGGCGGCCGGCTCGGACGTCGACTTCGGGTCGCTCACCCGCCAGCTCTTCGACCAGCTCGAGATCGACGGTGTCGAGTTCGAACCCTCGCACCAGGTCACCAACCTGACCCGCTCGAAGGTGTCCGAGGGCTGGGTGCTCAACGTCCGCAACGAGATCGGCCGGTCGCCGCAGCGCATCGCCGCGAAGTTCGTCTTCGTCGGCGCCGGCGGCGGAGCCCTGCACCTGCTGCAGAAGTCCGGCATCCCGGAGATCCGGGGCTACGGCGGCTTCCCGGTGTCGGGCGAGTTCCTGCGCACCGACGACCCCGAGGTGGTGCAGAAGCACTCGGCCAAGGTCTACGGCAAGGCCAGTGTCGGCGCCCCGCCGATGTCGGTGCCGCACCTCGACACCCGCATCGTCGACGGTGGTTCGTCGCTGATGTTCGGGCCGTACGCCGGGTTCAGCCCGAAGTTCCTGAAGCAGGGCTCGGTCCTCGACCTGTTCCGCTCGATCCGGCCGCACAACCTCCGCCCGATGCTGAGTGTCGCGTTCTCGAACTTCGACCTGGTCCGCTACCTGGTCGGCCAGCTCCTCGCGTCGAAGCACACCAAGTTCGAGGCGCTCCGTGACTTCATGCCGAGCGCCGAGCCCGAGCACTGGCACCGCATCACCGCTGGGCAGCGCGTCCAGGTGATCAAGCCCGACAAGGACAAGGGCGGCGTGCTGCAGTTCGGCACCGAGGTCATCACCGCCGCCGACGGTTCGATCGCGGGGCTGCTCGGGGCGTCGCCGGGAGCCTCGACCGCCGTGCCGATCATGCTCACGATGCTGCACCGGTGCTTCCCGGACCGCTGGGACGCCTGGCAGGACGACGTCCGAGCGATGGTGCCGACCTACGGGCAGGACCTCGGCGACGACCCGGAGCTGGCGGACGCCACGCTCGAGCGCACCGCGAAGGTGCTCGGCCTGCACCACTGAGGACTGCCCCGGACCGCTCCGGCTTGCGGTCCCTTCGAACGTGTGTTCGAATGACGGCATGCGGTGGAGTGGACAGGCGATCGATGCCGAGCAGAGTGACGCGCTGCCCGGGATGGAGTCGAACAGCGGGTTCGTCCGGAGCGTGACGACACCCGAGTTCGCCGGGGTGACCTTCCACGAGGTCCTGGCGAAGAGCGCCCTGAACCGGGTGCCGAGCGCGGACGGCTCGGGGACGTACGGCTGGACGATCAACCCGTACCGCGGGTGCAGCCACGCCTGCGTGTACTGCTTCGCCCGCCCGACGCACACGTACCTGGAGTTCGACGGCGGCGCCGACTTCGACCAGCAGATCGTGGTGAAGACGAACGTCGCCGAGGTTCTGCGGCGTGAGCTCGGCAAGCCCTCGTGGGACGGCCACCCGGTGGCGCTCGGCACGAACACCGACCCGTACCAGCGGGCCGAGGGGCGGTACCGCCTGATGCCCGGTGTGATCGAGGCGCTGGCGGAGTCGCGCACCCCGTTCAGCATCCTGACGAAGGGCACGCTGCTGCGCCGCGACCTCCCGCTGCTGGTCGAGGCGGCGAAGGTGGTGCCGGTCGATCTCGCGATGTCGATCGCCGTGTACGACGACTCGCTGCAGCAGTCGGTCGAGTCCGGCACCCCGACGACGTCGGCCCGGCTGGCGACCGTGCGGGCCATCCGCGACGCTGGGCTCGACTGCGCGGTGTTCCTGATGCCCGTGCTGCCGTACATCACCGACACCCGCGCACACCTCGACGACGCCATCGGTCGGGCGACCGCGGCCGGCGCGACGAGCATCATGTACTCGGCGCTGCACCTGCGACCCGGCGTCAAGCCGTGGTGGTTCGAGTGGCTCGGCCGCGAGCGACCCGACCTGGTGCAGCGGTACCGCGCGATGTACCTCGACAACACCTACGCGCCGAAGGACTACCGACGGTGGCTGTCGGAGCGCATCCGCCCGATCCTGGCGGCCCACGGGGTCGGACTGGGGCGGGTGGACCCTGCGACGGGGTCGATGGGCTTCTCCGAACCGCGAACGCTGCAGTCGGGCGTGCCAGAGGAGCAGTCGGTGCCGACGGTGTCACCGCTGAAGCGCGCCGACCCCGGGTTCGACCAGCGGCTGCTCCGGCCGGCGGCGGCACAGACGCTGTTCTGAGGGGTGTCCGTCCGGGTCGTGTCCGGTCCACGTTCGGGGGACAGCAAGACCCCGGTCCGGGCCGCTATCATCGTGCGGGTCGCCGCACGGCCCCGGATTCGGGGTACACGGCCGCTGCTCCGGTGGTTGGATCGTGGACGGCGCCCTCGCCACCCGGAAGGATCCACCTCGTGCTCGGCATCCCCACGCACCTCGCACCGCGAGTGAACGCGTGGTCGACCGTGCGCGCATTCCACGCCGGCGCCATCGGGTCCCTGTTGGCCGCGGCCATCACGCTCGTGCTCTACGGCCTGTCCGAGCCCGGGGTGCAGGTCGTCGGCACCGCGCTGGCGGTCGTCCCGATGCTCGCCATGATCGGCGTGCACGTGCAGTTCGGCACCCGGGTCTCGGCGATCGCGTTCCTGGCCGTCGGCGGTGTCTGCGCCTGGTGGTTCGCCGTCGGGGTCCAGCAGCAGGTGCCGACCGGGTGGGTGACCTCGTACCTGATGTCCCTCGTCGTGATCCCGCTCATCCTGGTCGGGGGAGCGGGGGCCGTGCCGAGCCGCGTCGTGCTGTGGTCCTTCGTGGGCTTCCTGACCGGACGACTCGCCACCTGGATCGCCATCGTGCAGGCCGACCAGTCGCCCCGTCCGCTCATCCTGGCGTGGGTCACCCTGGGCTTCGTGGTCGCGCTCGTGCTCTTCACCACCCGCAGCACGGGCCGGAGCGAACGGGTGCAGCCCGAACTCCTGCGCTCCGCGCGCGAAGAACACGTGTCCGCCTACCGCGCCGGGGTCGAGGCCGAGGCGTCCGCGATCCTGCACGACACCGTGCTCAACCACCTGGGCGCCATCGCCCTCGCGCCGGACGGCCCGATGGACCCGCACCTCGCCGAGACGGTCGACGCCGACGTCGCGGTGCTCACCGGCAAGGGGTGGCTCGCGCCGACCGCCCGCCCGCGTCCCGGGGCCGCGGCCGAGGCGTTCGGCGCCATGGTCGACGTGCACCGGACGCTCGGACTCGACGTCACCGTCTCCGGTGACACCTCCGCGCTGGAACGCCTGGACCAGCGTGCACTGTCGGCGGTCGTCCGCGCCGTCGGCCAGTGCCTGGCCAACGTGCGGAAGCACGCGGGGACCGACGCCGCCGAGGTGAGCGTGTTCGACGACAGCGCCTCCTGCACCGTCATGGTCGTCGACGACGGTCGTGGGTTCGACGAGGACGCCACCGGAGCCGACCGGATGGGCCTCCGCGGCTCGGTGCGTGAGCGGATCGGCCGGGTCGGTGGCGACGTCCAGATCTGGTCGTCGCCCGGCTCCGGCACGAGCGTCATGATGACCGTGCCGTACGGACCGGTCACCGGCGCGGTCACCGTACCGGTGGTCAGCGACGAGCGGGGGACCGAGCGATGACGACGGCACGGCAGCGCGGGTCCCGCCGCACCGCGCAGCAGTACGACCCGCTCGGCGCGATGGGGTCGCGGCCCCTGGCCCTCGTGCTCGGGGCCGGCAGCGTCGTCTGGGCCCTGCTCGTGTCGATCTTCGACCGCGACGTCGTGGGCAGCCCCACACTCAGCGCCCTCACGGTGCTGCTCGTCGCGGCCTCGGGGGTGGTGGTGCTCGCTGCCTCGAGCCCGTTCCGTGCGCCGTTCCCGCGTTCGGCGTTCGTCGCGCACGTGGGGTTGCTCGGCCTGGCGTCGGTCACGAGCGTCGCGGCGCAGTGGGGGCCGGACCGCAGTGCCCTGAACGACTTCATGTCCCTGATCACCGCGACCGGCATCGTCATGGTCGCCCCGTACCGCCCGTGGACCGACCTGACGATCGGCGGAGTCGTCCTGGCCGCGGTGAACGCCGTGACCTGGGGTGCGGGCGCCGCGGAGTTCCCGCACGAGGTGCCGGTCGCCGTCGCGGCGTTCCTGGCCGCGGCCCCGACGCTCGTGCTGACCGCCGCGTCCGCGGTGTTCGCCTGGACCTTCGCGGGGCTCGCCGAACGGGTGCAGATCCGTGCCGGGTCATACTCCGTCGCGCGCGCCGAGCGGGACGGCATCGCGGCGAGCGTGCAGCAGGACCGCTCGACGATCCTGTCCCGCGACGTCGCCCCGTTCTTCGCCGAGCTCCGCACGCGCGACGTCATCACCGACGCCGACCGTGCCCGTGCCCGCGCGATCGCCGACGGCATCCGGGCGTCCATGGTCGCCGACGCCGATCGCACCTGGTTCGAGCACGCCGTCCGGGTCGACGGCGGCCAGGCGCCGGTGGTCGACGACCCCGACGGCCTCATCGCGACGCTCGACACCGACCAGCGGGCGGTCGTCCGCACGTTCGTCCGCGCGGCCCTCCGTGCCTCGACCGTCGACCCGGCCGGCTTCCGCGCGACGGTGCGACGAGCACACACGGTGGCGGACCCGGCCGCCCAGGCGGCGTCCCTGGCAGCGTCGGCGCCCCTTGCCGCCCGGCCCGCGCAGTTGCCCGCACCCGCTCGTGTGTCCGTCGACATGGAGCTCGCCGTGGCGGACTCCGACATCGGCATCCACCGCACCTTCGACCCCTACTTCGCCGTCCTCCGCGTGACGTTCCCCGACCTCGACGTCGCGGTCCGCCCTTCCGCCCTCGCACTAAGGTTCTCCTATGACCAGCACTGACCCGAACAGGCTCTCGGAGGGGTTGCCGTCCCTCCCGAACCCGGGAGCACGACGTGTGCGGCTGGCCATCCTCGACGACCACGAGGTGCTGCTGGACAGCCTGTCGAGCTGGATCGCGGTGAACGCGTTCGACTTCGACCTGGCCCTGACCGCGCACACCTGGCTCGAGATGGTCCACAGCGACAGCTTCCCGACCGACCTGGTGTTCCTGGACTTCCAGCTCAAGGAACCCGTCTCGATCGAGGCCCGCGTCCGCACCTGCCGTGCCGCCGGCGCGAAGGTGATCGTGCTCTCGAGCGTCGACAGCCGTGAGTCCCGCGACCGTGCCCTGGCCGCCGGTGCCGCGGCGTTCCTGTCGAAGTCGCTCCCGATGCGCGAGGTCATGGACGTCGCCCGCGAGATCATGGGCGTCGCCCGCGAGACCCCGCAGCCCCGGGAGTGGCGTCCGCTGCCGACGGGCGCCGCCGCCCACCAGCGGCCGAAGCTCAGCGCCGGTGAAGAAGAGGCGCTCCGGCTCTACGTGTCCGGCTACTCGACGAACGAGGTCGCCGCGCAGATGAACGTGCAGTACGAGACCGCCAAGACCTACCTGCGTCGCGTGCGCGAGAAGTACAGCAAGGTGGGCCGCCCCGCCTCGAAGAAGTCCGACCTCATCCGGCGGGCCGCCGAGGACGGGTTCCTCGCGTAGTGGCGAAGCTCTACTTCCGCTACGGCGCGATGAACAGCGGCAAGAGCACGGGCCTGCTGCAGGCCGCGTACAACTACGAGGAGCGCGGGCACCGGGTGCTGCTCGCCAAGCCCGCCGTGGACACCAAGGGCGACCGTGAGATCGTCTCGCGCCTGGGCGTCACCCGGACCGTCGACATCGTCTTCTCCCCGGACGCCGACGTGCGCCAGGCCGTCACCGCGGCCGGCGCCGTCGACCCCGAGTCGGACCGCCTGGACGGCATGGTGCGGCCCGTCAGCTGCGTGCTCGTCGACGAGGCGCAGTTCCTCACCCCGCGGCAGGTCGACGACCTGCTGCGCATCGCGGTGCTCGACGAGATCCCGGTCATCACGTACGGCATCCGCACGGACTTCCGCACCGAGGCGTTCCCCGGCAGCGCCCGACTGCTCGAGGTCGCGCACTCCCTTGAAGAACTGAAGACCATCTGTCGCTGCGGCCGCAAGGCGGTCTTCAACGCCCGCACGGTCGACGGTCGGTTCGTCTTCGACGGCTCCCAGGTCGCGATCGACGGCGTCGACGTCGCCTACGAGTCGCTCTGCGCCAACTGCTACCTGACGGAGTCCGGCGGCCGCCTCGACGGCGCCTGACCACTCGGCGCCCGAGACGCCACCGAAGGGCGGCCTGGAGGCGCGGTACGGACCCCGCCACGGGCCTCCAGTCCGCTGCACGGTGCGTCCAGGGCGCGCCGCACGCGTCCGCCGAGTGGTCGCGAACCGTCGCTGCCGCGACCTCCAGGCGACGCCTGGTGACCCGTCGGCGGCCGGGCGACGGCATGTCCTGACCGGTCGACGTCCCGGTCCCGAGTGGAATGCGGGCGGGCCCGCGTGCGTTGGTGACCACATGACCGACGACACCCTGCACCTGTCCGTCCTCGACCTGGCCACCCGCGAGTACGGCCAGTCCAACACCGAGGCCCTGCAGGGGTCCATCGACATGGCCGTGCACGCCGAGCAGCTCGGGTACGAGCGGTTCTGGGTCGCCGAGCACCACGGGATGCCGGGCATCACGTCCTCGGCCCCGGCGGTGCTGCTGAGCGCCGTGGGTGCGGCCACCTCGACCATCCGCATCGGTTCGGGTGGCGTCATGCTGCCGAACCACGCGCCCCTCGTCGTCGCCGAGCAGTTCGGCACGCTCCGTGCCCTGTACGGCGACCGGGTCGACCTCGGGCTCGGGCGCGCTCCCGGCACCGACGGCGCGACGGCGATGGCCCTCCGTCGCACGGACCGACTCGACGTCGACGACTTCCCGGACCGCCTGGCCGACCTGATCGGGTTCTTCACCGGCATGGGCGCGGAGAACCCGCTCGCCGGCATCCGCGCCGTGCCGGGCTACGGCGACGTGCCGGAGTTCTGGCTGCTCGGGTCCTCGGGCTACAGCGCCCAGGTCGCCGGTGCGCTCGGCATCTCCTTCGCGTTCGCCCACCACTTCGCGTCGGACAACACCGAGGCCGCGCTCGCCCTGTACCGCGACTCGTTCCGTCCGTCGCGCTTCCGCGAGACGCCGAACGCGCTGATCGGCGTGCAGGTCGTCACCGACGAGGACCCCGCCGTCATCGACGAGCAGAGCGCCCCGGGCATGATCTCGTTCATCCGGATGCGCTCGGGCCGGAAGCCCGAGCCGGTGTCGATGGACGAGGCGCGTGCCTACGAGTTCAACGACCTCGAGCGTCGGTTCATCGCGGCCCGCACCGAGCGTCAGGCCTACGGCAACGCCGAGCAGGTCGCGGAGAAGATCAACGCACTCGTGGCGTCGACCGGGGCGAACGGCGTGATCGTGTCGCCCGGTGCTGCGCAGGCGCGGTACCGGCACCAGGCGCTCGACGTCGTGGCCGGGCTGCACGCCGCCGGCAAGCTCGAGCCCGCGGGCGCGGCTGCTGCGTCCGTCTAGTCCGGGTCGCTTCGTGAGCAGGAATGGTCGGGTGTCCACTGGGCACCCGACCATTGCTGCTCACGGAGTTCCGCGGAGCCTCAGGTGAGCAGGCCCAGACGCGTGGCCGCGGCGACCGCACCGACGCGGGAGCCGACGTCGAGCTTGCGGAACACGTTGTAGACGTGCCGCTTGACGGTGCCGATCGCGAGCTGCAGGTCGGCGGCGATCTCGGCGTTGGTGCGTGCGGCGGCGACGAGTCGCAGGACCTCGAGCTCGCGGTCGCTCAGCGGTGAGCCGGCACGGGCCTCCGTGACCAGGTCGACGGGGAACGTGACCGGAGCCGCGTCGGCATGTGCCGCACGCGCGATCCGGTCGACGAGTTCGCGGCTCGGGGTGTCCTTCGTGACGAAGTCGACCGCGCCGGCGTCGAGCAGGGTGCGGCGGAGGACCGCGTCCCGGTGCATCGTGAGCACCACCACCCGGATGTCCGGGCGGGTGCGGCGGATCGTGGCGATCGTCGTCCGTGCCGGAGGACCGTCCAGCTCGACGTCGAGCAGCAGGACGTCGACCGCGGCGGCCTCGGGGGAGTCGAGCACCTCGGCCGGTCGCTCGCCGTGTGCGACGACGCGGATCGTGGGGACCGCGGCCAGGATGGTGGCGAGCCCTTCACGGAACAGCCGGTGGTCGTCGACGATGGCGACGTGGGTGACGGTCACAGGGTGCCCCTCGGGATCCTCAGGCGGACGGTGGTGCCGTGCTGTCGGCTGCCGCGGGTGCTCTCGACGTCGAGCCGAGCGCCGATCACCGCGGCACGCTCCCGCATCGTCTGCTGCCCGAGGCGACCGTCGGCATCGCGCTGTACGTCGAAGCCCGGACCGTCGTCGGTCACCGTCACCACCACGGCCGCGGGCGACCACACGAAGCGCACCGAGGCCGTCGACCCCGGGGCGTGCTTGCTGCGGTTCGTGAGCGCCTCGAGCAGGATCGTCAGCGCTTCCTCCGCCTGCCAGTTCGGCAGCGGGCCGGAGGTGCCCGTCGACTCGATGGACAGGTGGTCGTCGTCGGGGAACAGGTCGTGCACGTGGCGGCGGAGCGCGTCGTCCAGCAGTGCGTCACCGACGCGGGCGTGCAGGCTCACCGCGAGGTCCTGCACGTCGCCGAGTGCACTCCGGAGCAACCGTGCCGCGTCGTCGAGCTGTGCGGCGCGCTCGTCCGAGGGCGGGTCCGTCAGCAGGACGAGGTCGAGGCGCTGCAACCCGGCGAGGATGCCGTGTGCCACGCGGTCGTGCAGGTCTCGCGCGATCTGCGTGCGGGAGTCCAGGTGTGCCGTGGTGACACGCTGGCGCAGCGCCTCCGTGTACGCGACCGCTCCGGCCGGGAACCGGCTCCAGATGCCGGCGTGCAGGGCCCTGGTGGCCCGCAGGACCTCGGCGGTGGACACCGCGCCGACCTCGTCGACGAAGACCGGCAGGTAGGCGTCGAAGAGCATCTCCGCCGCGAGCATCGCGCCGGCCGGGTGCTGGGCGTGCTCGGCGTGCAGACTACCGGTCGCCAGGTGCTCGGGGTCGAGGAACGTGTGGCTCACGACGCTGCCGTCGGTCCCCGCCGCGTAGCGCTCGTGGGCCTCGGCGATCATCGACGTGACGTTCTCCGTCAGGTTCCCCGCGAGCACCGGGTCGTCCGCGATGTCGGGGAACTCCGCAGCGATCGTGGTGAGCACGGCGGCGAGGGGATGGTCGTTCTGCATGGCGCTTGCGAGCGTAGCGGGAGGTGGTGCTCGCAGCGGGGGACGCACGGACCGAGTGGGTCGTGCGACCCATCGGACGGTCGAGCTGCGCCCGGGAAAAGCAGAAGGCCCTGGTTCCGGAGAACCAGGGCCTTCTTCGTACTGTCTCAACACAGTGTCGGGGTGACAGGATTTGAACCTGCGACCTCCTCGTCCCGAACGAGGCGCGCTACCAAGCTGCGCCACACCCCGCGGTGTGATCACTCCGTACCGGAGCAACCCGACAATACTATCCGATGATCCAGGGTGCTCACGACCATCCGGCGAACTCCCGGGCGAGTCGGGTCAGGACGCCCGTGCGGAGAGGGTGACCACGACCGCCTCGGGTCGGCAGGCGAACCGGACGGGCGCGTAGATCGAGGTGCCGAGGCCCGCGGAGACCTCGAGCCACGACCAGTGGTTGCGGTGCTCCCACTTGTGCAGCCCGCTGGCGTACCGGCGGGGGAGGTCGCTGTTCGTGACGAGCGCACCGACCCCGGGGACCGCCACCTGACCGCCGTGGGTGTGCCCGGCGAAGATGACGTCGGCGCCCTGGGTCACGAAGGCATCGAGCACGCGACGGTAGGGGGCGTGCGTGACACCGATCGCGACCGGCGCGGGGCCGTCCTCGTCCTCGGACCACGGCACGTCACTGCGCATCTCGTCGACGTTGGTGGGGAGCAGGTCGAGCCGGTCCCAGTCGCGGTGCGCGTCCGAGGTGCCGAACAGCTCGAAGCGGGAGCCGCGGAGTTCGATCGCGTGCGCCTGGTCGTTCAGATCGAGCCAGCCGAGCGACTCGAAGAACGCCGTCTGCCGATCGATGTCGAGCCCGACTGGCTCCGCGGCCTTGTGCATCCGGCTCGGCCCGGAGAAGTACTTGAGCGGGTTGCGCGGGGAGGGCCCGAAGAAGTCGTTCGACCCGTAGGCGAAGACCCCGGGCACGCCGCGGAACGGCTCGAGCGCGTACTCCACGGCGGCGTTCGCGGTCGCGTGGCCGAGGTTGTCCCCGGTGTTCACGATGAAGTCCGGTTCGACCAGGCTCAGGTCGCGCAGCCACTGCTGCTTGTCGGCCTGCCACGGAGCCATGTGGATGTCGGACAGGTGCAGGACGGTGACGTCGCGGGAGCCCGGCGGGAGCACCGGGACGGTCTCCCACCGGATCCCGAAACGGCGACGCTCGACGAGCGAACCCCACGCTGCCGACGCGGCACCGACGGCCGCGCCGGCTGCGAGGACCCCGAGTGCGGTGCGACCGCGGGTCACTTGCAGTCCTTGGGCGCCTTGCCGTTCTTGTCGCCGTACAGGGTCAGCGTGACCGTCGAGTCCTTGTTGGCGTCGGTGTGCACGCCGGGCTCGACCGAGGCGACACGGCACTCCTTGTCGCCGCCGCCCTTCGCGTACTGCTCGGCGATGGCGACGTTCGTCAGCCCGACCTGGTTCAGCTGGGCGCGTGCGTCAGAGAGGGGCTTGCCCGTCACCGACGGCACGGTGATCTGCGACCCGTCGGAGGTGTAGACGGTGACGCTCGACCCGGACGACAGCAGCGAACCGGCCGACGGTGAGGTCGAGGTCACGGTTCCGGCCTTGCCGGCGCCCGGCTGCGCGCCGCCGTCGACGTAGGTGAAGCCGGCACCCGAGATCGCGGCGCGGGCCTCGTCGGCCGTCTTGCCGCGGAGGTCCGGCAGCGCCTTGCTGTTGCCGCGGAGGGCGGAGGTGTTCGGGTCGGTGAAGGCACCGGCGGGGTAGGCGGCGTTGATCGGGGTCATCGCCTGCTGCCACACGCTCGCTCGGACACCGGCGTACGTGCCGTTGACCCCGTTGCTGTAGTGCCGCAGGTTGTTGAGCTTGCCGTCGGTGTTGCCCTGCCAGTACGCCGTCGCGACCCGCGAGCTCGACCCGACGAGCCAGATCTGGTTCGCGGTGTCGGTGGTACCCGTCTTGGCGAACAGCTGGGTACCGTCCGGGGTCTGCGCGCCGCGGGCGGTACCGCTGGCGATCGTGCCCTTCATGGCGTAGACAGCGGCGTGGGCGACCTCGGGGTCGAGCACCTGCTTGCAGTCCTTGGTCTGTCCGCCGAGCTGCTTGCCGCTGGGGGAGGTGACCTGCTCGATGGCGATCGGCTTGCAGTAGATGCCGTTGTTCGCGACGGCGGCGTAGGCGGCTGCCATCGTCATCGGAGCGATCTCGTTGACGCCGAGGACGGACGACGGGGTGTACTGCAGTTCGCCGCCGTCGGCGCGGTGCACGCCGAGGGACTCCGCCGTGTCGCGGATGTCGCACAGGTCGAGCTTCTGCGCCATGTTCAGGAACGCCAGGTTGATGGAGCCGGCGGTCGCGGCGGCCACCGTGTAGTTGCCGCTCTCGCCGGGGCTGTCGTTCTTCGGGTTGTAGTTGCCCGCGGTGATCGGTGACCCACAGGCGGTCCAGCCGGACGACATGTTCCGTGGTGCGCCGCTGACGACCTCGTTGAGACCGTGACCAGCCTTGAGCCAGGCGAGGAGCGTGAACAGCTTGTACGTCGAGCCGGTCTGGAAGCCGCCGGAGTTGCCGTACTTGTAGTCGACGCTGTAGTTGATCGAGGTCGACGTCGGCGCGGACTTCAGGGACTGGTCGTAGTCCTTGTTCTGCGCCATCGTCAGGATGCGACCGGTGCCCGCCTCGATCGAGTTGAGCGTGGCCCCCAGCGCCAGGCCGGTCTCGGCCTTGTTGTCGTAGGTGTTGACGAGCCGCTTCTGCTCGGCGTTCAGGTCGATGTTCAGCGTCGTCTGGATCTTGTAGCCGCCGTTGCGCCACGCGGTGTCACGGGCCTTCTGCGACGATCCGAGCTGCGACATCTCCTTGACGACCTTGACGGCGTAGTCGCAGAAGAACTGCGATCCGTCGCCGACCGACGCCCGGCACCCCTGCGAGGGCTGGGTCAGGCGGACGTAGTCCTTCGGGTTCGAGGCGACGGCCTGGTCGTACTCGGCCTTCGTCAGGTTCTTCTGGGCGTACATCGACTTCAGGATGACGTCGCGCCGGGCGACGTTCGCCTCGTACTTCTTCGGGTTCGACAGGTTGCGCGCCTCGGGGTACTGCACGATGGCGAGCAGTGACGCCGCCTCGGCCGGGGTCAGGTCCGTCGCGCTCTTGTTGTAATAGTGCTGCGCGGCGGCCTGCACGCCGTACGTCTGGTCGCCGAAGTAGGCGATGTTCAGGTAGGCGGTGAGGATCTCCTTCTTGGAGTACTTCTTCGCCAGCCCGATCGCGAGCTTCATCTCCTCGAGCTTGCGGGGGATGGTCTGCTCGACTGCCTCGTTGTAGGCCTTGACCTGCTCCTTCTTCGTGGGGAGCTCGAGGGCCTGCTGCATCTTGATGTTGCGGACGAGCTGCATCGTCAGCGTGGAGCCACCGCCGGAATCGCCGAGACCGCCCGCGAGGCTGCCGACACCGGCGCGGACGAGGGACGTCATGTCGACGCCGCCGTGGTCGTAGAAGCGCTTGTCCTCGCCGTCGATCGCGGCGTTCTTGAGCTGTTCGCTGATCTGGTCGAACTTCAGCTCTTCGCGGTTCTGGTCGTACACGGTCGCGAAGTGCACGGACTTGCCGCCCGAGTACGCGTAGACCTCGTTGCGCTGCGGGAGGTCACCGATCTCGATGTACTCCGGCAGGGACTCGAACACGCCGATGGTGGACGTCGTCGTGACACCGGCGACCGCGATGGCCGGGGTGACACCGATCGTGACGAGCAGGCCGGCGAGGGCACTGAACCCGACGAATCCGATGAAGGCGCCGACTGCTGAGACGGGCTTGGTCCGCGATGCAGACGTCTTCTGGGCAGACATAGGATGCAGCCTAAACGACACCCCCGACTGAAAGGCTGGCAAGGAACCGCATGACTCGCTGGGAGTACTTCACCACGCCGCTGATGATCCACAACACCACCGCGATCCTCAACAACTACGGGGACGAGGGTTGGGAACTGGTCCAGATCGTCACCGGACCCGAGGGCGGTCTCGTCGCCTACCTGAAGCGCCCCAAGGCCGACGCATGAGCGTCTCCGACCGGCTCGCCGCCCTCGGCCTGACGATCCCGGCGGTCGCCGCGCCCGTCGCCGCGTACGTCCCCGCCGTCGTGACGGGGCAGTACGTCTACACGGCCGGTCAGCTGCCGTTCGTCGACGGTGCCCTGCCGGTGACCGGCAAGGTCGGCGCCGACGTCGACGCCGAGACCGCCGCCGCCCAGGCTCGTGTGGCCGCGCTGAACGCCCTGGCCGCCGTGCAGTCGGTCGCCGGGTCGCTCGACCGCGTGGCGCGGGTCGTCAAGGTCACGGTCTTCGTCGCGTCGGACCCGTCGTTCACCGGGCAGCCCGGTGTCGCGAACGGGGCGTCGACCCTGGTCGGCGAGGTCTTCGGTGACGCCGGCGTCCACGCGCGGAGCGCGGTGGGCGTCGCGGTGCTCCCACTGGACGCGCCGGTCGAGGTCGAGTTGGTGGTGGAACTCACCGCCTGACGGACCGTCAGTCGAACGCAGGACGCGAACAGGGCCTCCAGTCTGGATCTGACTGGAGGCCCTGATTCCGTCTGGCGTGACTACATGAGTTCCGAGATGGTCGCCATGATCGTCGGGTCGGCGAGTGTCGTCGTGTCGCCGATGCGGCGGCCCTCGGCCGCGTCGCGGAGCAGCCGTCGCATGATCTTGCCGGAGCGTGTCTTCGGTAGCTCCGGGACGATGACGACCTGGCGCGGCTTCGCGATGGCGCCGATCCGCTTGCCGACCCAGTTGCGGAGTTCCGCGGAAGCGGCATCGCGGTCGACGTCGGCGGCGGCCTCGGCCGTCAGGATGACGAACGCGACGACGGCCTGCCCGGTGGTCTCGTCGGCGGCACCGACCACGGCGGCCTCGGCGACGCCCTCGTGGCCGACCAGCGCGGACTCGATCTCGGCCGTCGACAGACGGTGGCCCGAGACGTTCATGACGTCGTCCACACGCCCCTGCACCCAGATGTCGCCCTGCCCGTCGAGCCGCGCACCGTCGCCGGCGAAGTAGCGGCCGGGGAACCGCGACCAGTACGTCTCGACGAACCGGTCCGGGTCGTTCCAGATCCCGCGGGCCATCGACGGCCACGGCTCGGTGATCGTCAGGTAGCCGCTCGCACCCGGGTCGGCGCGGTTGCCGTCGTCGTCGACGATCTCGGCGACGATGCCCGGCAGGGGCGTCTGCGCGGCGCCGGGCTTGAGCTTGGTGACGCCGGGCAGCGCGGAGATCATGATCGCGCCGGTCTCGGTCTGCCACCACGTGTCGACGATCGGCGTGCGGTCGTGGCCGATGACCTGCCGGTACCACTGCCACGCCTCGGGGTTGATCGGTTCGCCGACGCTGCCGAGCAGGCGGAGGGTCTCGAGGCTGCGCGCCTCGGGGATCTCGCGGCCGGCCTTCATCGCCGCGCGGACCGCCGTGGGTGCGGTGTACAGGACGGTGACGCCGTAGGCGTCGACGAGGTCCCACCAGCGCCCGGGCTTCGGTTCGTCGGGGGTGCCCTCGTAGAGCACCTGGGTGACGCCGTTGGCGAGCGGGCCGTAGACGACGTAGGAGTGGCCGGTGATCCAGCCGATGTCGGCGGTGCACCAGTAGACGTCCTTCTCCGGGTGCATGTCGAAGACGTTCTTGTGCGTGTAGGCCGCCTGGGTCAGGTAGCCGCCGGAGGTGTGCACGATGCCCTTCGGCTTCCCGGTCGTGCCCGAGGTGTACAGGATGAACAGCGGGGTCTCGGCGGGGAACGCCGGGGCCTCGTGGGTCGGTGCCGCCTTGGCGAGCTCGTCGTGCCACCAGAGGTCGCGGTCGTTCCAGGCGATCTCGTTGCCGCCGCGCTTGACGACCAGGACGTGCTCGACCGTGTCGGTGCCCTCGCCGGTCAGTGCCTCGTCGACGGCGGGCTTGAGCGGTGAGACGGCGCCGCGCCGCCATCCGCCGTCCGCGGTCACGACGAGCTTCGCGCCGGCGTCCTCGATGCGGGCGCGGAGGCTCTCCGCGCTGAACCCGCCGAAGACGACCGAGTGCACGGCGCCGATGCGGGCGACGGCGAGCATCGTCACGACGGCCTCGGGGATGAGCGGCAGGTACACGATGACCCGGTCGCCCTGGCCCACCCCGAGGTCGGTGAGCATGTTCGCGGCGCGCTGCACCTCGGCGGTCAGCTCGGCGTAGGTGATGCGGCGCGTGTCGCCGGGAGCGCCCTCGAAGTGGATCGCGACCCGGTCGCCGTTGCCGGCGCGGACGTGTCGGTCGAGGCAGTTCTCAGCGACGTTGAGCGTGCCGTCGGCGAACCACTTCGCGAACGGGGCGCCCGACCAGTCCAGGGTCTGCGTGAACGGGGTGCGCCAGTCGAGCAGGGAGCGGGACTGCTCGGCCCAGAAGGCCTCGCGGTCGGCTGCTGCCGCGTGGTGGAGGTCCTCGCCGGCGACCGCGTCGGCCACGAACTCGGGCGGCGGTGCGAAGGTCGCTCCGTCGTCGCCTCGGGGGTCGGTCTGGGTCGGAGTGGACATCGATGTCCTTTCGCGTCGTTGCGGCCTCTGGTGGCATCCGTCGTGGTTGCGTGCGTGCATCCGGGGCGGTTGCGTGCGTGCATCCGTCGCCGGTGCCTGCGTGCACCCGTTGCCGGTGCCTGCGTGCATCCGTCGCCGGTGCCTGCGTGCATCCGGAGACTACCCCTCGGCCGGGTCGGGGCGCGGCACGCCCGGACGTCGTGTCCAGAGTTGCCCTCGAGGGCCGATCGTGGGGTACAGTAGTTCCCGCTGGACTCGTTTCCGGCGGCATCGAATCGGATTCCCCCCAATCCCTCGATGTCAAGGCGGCACCTGTTCCCCCCAACCGGTGCCGCCTCTTCTGTTTCCCGGGGTCCGACTCGAGAGAGGGTTGCTCGTCGGGCGCCGTCTTGTGCCCCGATCCGCGCAGGGACGCCGGTCGCGTGGACAGACCGGTCCATGCTCGTGCATGCATTCTGCATGTTCTTGCGTAGCAGGTGCTACGCGCAGTCCGGCCGGGGGAAGCGGGGGTGGTGGGTCACCCCGAGCGCGTCGGTGTCGCATCATCGACCGGGGTACGGCTTTCTGTTTCGGGGGACAAACCGGTCCGTTGGTAGGGCACTCCGACGTTGTCCACAGAAGTGGGGACCGTCTCTCCGGGGCGGTGGCGCGCTCCCTACCGTCGGCGGCATGCCCCTGCACCGTGCTCCTCTTCTTCCCCGCGCGTCGGCGCCTGCTGCGTCGACACCGCCTGTGTCCTCGGCACCGGCGCGGCCGTTTGCTCCGTCCGCCCCCTTCCTGCCCGGAACCGCGCAGCCGACTCGTCGCCGGGCCGCCGTGGTCGTCGAGTTCGAGGAACTCGCAGCCCTGGTGACGGATGCCACCGTGACGGACGTCCTGGTGCTCGGTGGCGTCGGGACGTGGGTCGACCGCGGGACCGGCCTCGAAGCCGTCCAGCCGCGACTGACCGAAGCGCGAGCCCGCGAACTCGCGACCCGGCTCGTCGCGCTCGGCGGTCGCCACGTCGACGAGACCACCCCGTGCGCGGACGTCCGGCACGGCGACGGCGTCCGGGTGCACGTCGTCCTTGCTCCGGTGTCCGTCGGGGGCACCGCCGTGTCGATCCGGCTGCCACAGGTCCAGCGACCCTCCCTCGCCACCCTCGAGCGCGGCGGGACCTTCGCGTTCGTCCCGCGATCGGTCGTCGAGGACGCCGTCGCCGCGCGCCGGAACGTCCTGGTCACCGGCGCGACCGGCAGCGGCAAGACCACCCTGCTCGCGGCGATGCTCGGGAACGTCCCCGTCGACGAGCGCATCGTGACGGTGGAGGACGTCGCCGAGCTCCGGATCGCCCACCCGCACGTCGTCGCGCTCGAGGCGCGGCAGGCCAACGCCGAGGGGGTCGGCGCGCTCGGCCTCGACCGGCTCGTGCGCGAGGCGCTGCGGATGCGCCCCGACCGGATCGTCGTGGGGGAGTGCCGCGGCGCCGAGGTCCGCGAACTCCTCTCCGCGCTGAACACCGGGCACGACGGAGGAGCCGGCACCGTGCACGCCAACGGCATCGCCGACGTCGCCGCTCGCCTCGAAGCACTCGGCGCACTCGCCGGCCTCGGTGCCGAGGCGCTCGCCCGGCAGGCCGTCAGCGCCTTCGACCTGGTCCTGCACGTGGAACGACGAGCAGGACAGCGGCGGCTCGGCGGCGTGGGCACGTTGTGCGTCGGCCCGGACGGGAGGCTCGAGGTGCGCCCGGTGGACGGGCTGCGGTGAGCCGACCCACACCCGACGGCCCGGCGCGGGTTGCCGGGGTGCTCGACCGGGTGGCGACGCTGGTCGCGGCGGGCGTCCCGCCGCCGCGGGCCTGGCGGCTCGTCGGCGGACTGCCCGGGGCCGGAGGACCCGCGCAGCAGGACATCGTCGTCGTCCTCCGCGTGGCGGACCGGACGGGAGCGCCCGTCGCGGAGACCCTCCGTGGGCTCGCCGGCGCGCTCCGACGCGCCGCCGCCTCGGACCGCGCGATCCGGGTTGCCCTGGCCGGTCCGCGGACGAGCGCCCGGGTCGTGCTCGCGCTGCCGCTCTTCGGGCTGGGCCTCGGTGCGGCCTGGGGCGCCGGTGCCGTCCAGGTCCTGGTCGGTTCACCGGCCGGATGGGCGTGCTCGTGCACCGCGGCGGCCCTCGTCCTGGCCGGTCGGAGGTGGACCGCCCGGCTGGTCCGTTCCGCGACGCCCGACGGCCGCGTCCCCGGGGTGCTCCTCGACGCCTGGGCCGTGGCGGTCGCCGGAGGCGGGTCGTGGACCACCGCCGGGCAGGCCGTCGCCGAGGCGTCCGCGGGAGCCGCCGCGCCAGCCGGAGACCTGGACCGGCTGCGGGAGGTCCTCGACCTCGCCCGGCGTGCAGGAGTCCCCGCCGCAGGGTTGCTCCGCCGCGCCGCCGAGGACGTGCGCGACGAGGCCGCTGCCGACGGGCTTGTGGCGGCGGAACGACTGGCCGTCCGACTGGTGCTGCCACTCGGGGTCTGCGTCCTGCCGGCGTTCGTGCTCGTGGGGGTGGTGCCCGTGGTGGTGGGGGTCCTCTCCTCCACGGTGGGCGGTACTGCGTGACTTCTCCACAGATGCCACCGGGACCGCCTCGTCGACACCCCGGCCCGGACACGCTGGTCCCACCGAACAGAAAGGACGGACACCATGAGCACCACGTCATCCCCCGGCAACCGCACCCGTCGGACCATCCGCCACCGTCACCCGCGCCCCCTCGTCGCCCGCTGGGGGTCACGACTGCGGGACGACCGCGGATCGGCGACCGCCGAGTACGCGGTCGTCATCCTCGCCGCCGTGGCCTTCGCCGGTGTGCTCGTCGCCGTCATGCGCTCCGGCGAGGTCCAGACCATCCTCACCGACCTCGTCCGTGGCGCGCTCTCGCTGTGAGCGCGGCTCCGTGACCGTCGAGTTCGCGGTGGCGCTCCCCGTGGTGGCGATCGTGCTGACCGCCCTCGTCGCGGCGGTCCTCGTCGTCGACGCGCAGGGCCGTCTGCAACTCGCCGCAGCCACCGCCGCCCGGGCGATCGGGCGCGACGACGAGAGCCAGGGGCGGTCAGCGGCCGACCGGATCGTCCCGGGGGTCTCGGTCGTCGTCCGGTCGGACGGCGACCTGGTCTGCGTCGACGCCACGCGCGGCGCGACCGGTCCCGCCGCGGCGCTCCCACTGACCGCGACGGGGTGCGCCGCGGCCCGAGGGGGTTGACGTGACGAGTCCCGACGGCGAACGCGGCTCGGCGACCGTGCTGCTCGTGGCGGTCCTCGGCGTGGGTGTCCTCGTCGGGTCGTCGGCGCTCGCCGCAGCCGGTCACCGCACGCAGGCCATCCGGGCCCAGGGCGCCGCCGACGCCGCCGCCGTGGGCACCGCGGCGGCCGCCACCGGGCTGGTGCCGGGGGAGCCCTGCGCGGTCGCCACCCGGATCGCCACGGCGAACGGGGCCGCCCTCGACGCCTGCGAACTCGTCGCCACCACGGCCCGGGTCCGCGTGGTCGTGGGCACGGGTCCGTTCGTCGTCAGCGCACTCGCGGTGGCCGGTCCGGCAGGCGACCCGCCCGAACACTATGTGTATGGTGTGCCTGTCGGCCCGCGGTCACCGATGTCCCGGTCGACCCGGACACGCTCGTGGACAGGGCCGATCAGCACCATCGATCAAGGAGACACGTGCCAGGCACGAAGAAGCTCGTGATCGTCGAGAGCCCTGCGAAGGCGAAGACGATCGCGCAATACCTCGGTGACGGATACGAAGTCCAGGCCTCGGTCGGACACATCCGCGACCTCGTCGAGCCGAAGAACCTGCCGGCCGAGCTCAAGAAGGGCTCCCTCGGCAAGTTCTCGGTGGACGTCGACAACGGCTTCGAGCCGTACTACGTCGTGTCCGACGCCAAGAAGAAGACCGTCTCCGAGCTGAAGCGTGCCCTCAAGGACGCCGACGAGCTCTACCTCGCAACAGATGAAGACCGCGAGGGTGAAGCGATCGCGTGGCACCTGCTGCAGGTCCTGAAGCCGAAGGTCCCCGTCAAGCGGATGGTCTTCCACGAGATCACGAAGGAGGCGATCCAGCGCGCGCAGGAAGCCACCCGTGAGCTCGACACCGCCCTCGTCGACGCGCAGGAGACCCGCCGGATCCTCGACCGTCTCTACGGGTACGAGGTCTCCCCGGTCCTGTGGCGCAAGGTCGCCCCCGGTCTGTCCGCCGGCCGCGTGCAGTCCGCCGCCACCCGACTCGTCGTCGACCGTGAGCGCGAGCGCCTGGCCTTCGTCTCCGCCAACTACTGGGACCTCTCCGCCCGGTTCGAGAAGGCCGGCGAGTCCTCCTTCTCCGCGCGACTCGCCCGGATCCACGGCACCCGCGTCGCCTCCGGTCGTGACTTCGACGACCGCGGCACGCTCAGCGGTGACGTCGTCCGGCTCGACCAGGCCGCTGCCGCGTCGCTGACGACGGTCCTCGAGCGCGCAGGTGACGCCACCGTCCGCAGTGTCGACTCGAAGCCGTACACGCGACGCCCGGCCGCCCCCTTCACCACGTCGACGCTCCAGCAGGAAGCCGCTCGTAAGCTCCGTCTGTCCCCGCGACAGACCGCTCGTGCTGCGCAGACCCTGTACGAGAACGGCTACATCACCTACATCCGTACCGACTCGGTCTCGCTCTCGAAGCAGGCCATCGACGCCGCTCGCAAGCAGGCAGCCGACCTGTACGGTTCGGCCACCGTGCCCGACAAGCCCCGTCTCTACGCGAGCAAGAGCAAGAACGCGCAAGAGGCGCACGAGGCTATCCGTCCCGCCGGGGACTCCTTCCGCACTCCGCAGGACCTGCAGGGCACCCTGACCGGTGTGGAGTGGCGCCTCTACGACCTCATCTGGAAGCGCACCATCGCGTCCCAGATGGCGGACGCCAAGGGTTCGACCGCGTCGATCGTGCTCGGCATCTCCTCCACCGAGTCGGTCGAGGGCATCGCGTCGACCGCGAACGGCACCGACGCCGAGTTCACCGCCTCGGGAACCGTCATCACGTTCCGCGGCTTCCTCAGCGCCTACGAAGAAGGCCGTGACGAGGACCGCCACGAGTCCTCCGAGCGTGCCGGCCAGGACGTCGCCCTGCCGAACGTGGCCCAGGGCGAGCACCTCGCGGTCACCGACGTCGAGGCGAAGGGGCACGACACCACCCCGCCGCCGCGCTTCACCGAGGCGAGCCTCATCAAGACGCTGGAAGAGCTGGGGATCGGCCGTCCGTCGACCTACCCCACGATCAGCCCGACGATCATCGACCGTGGCTACGTCTCGCTCCGCGGCACGCAGCTGGTGCCGAACTGGATCGCGTTCAGCGTGGTGCGCCTGCTCGAGGAGTACTTCGGCGAGCTCGTGGAGTACGACTTCACCGCCGAGATGGAAGAAGACCTCGACCGCATCGCCCGCGGCGACGCCGACCGCGTGGACTGGCTCAAGGGCTTCTACTTCGGTGGCGGCGACGACGACCAGCGCGGCCTGCGGACCGTCATCGACAACCTCGGTGAGATCGACGCCCGCGAGATCAACTCGGTCGAGCTCGCTCCGGGCCTCACGCTCCGGATCGGTCGGTACGGCCCCTACATCGAGGTGCCGAGCGACGACCCCGAGAAGCCGCGGCGTGTCAACGTCCCCGAGGACCTCGCTCCCGACGAACTGACCGTCGAGAAGGCGAAGGAACTCGTCGACGCCCCGGTGATCGGGGACCGCGTCGTCGGGATCAACCCGGAGACCGGGAAAGAGGTCCTGGCGAAGGACGGCCGCTTCGGCCCCTACGTCACGGAGCGCACCCCCGAGCCCGAACCCACCGTGGACCCGAAGACCGGCGAGGTCGTCGAGGCGCCCGTAGCGGCGGAGGCCCCGGAGGCCCCGGCGGCCGAGGCAGCTGCTGCGACCGCGACGAGCGAGACGGCGACGGCGAAGAAGGCCCCCGCCAAGAAGGCGCCCGCGAAGAAGACGACGAAGAAGGCCGCGGCGCCGAAGGAACGCACCGCCTCGCTCTTCAAGTCGATGGACCCGCAGACCGTCGACCTCGAGACCGCGCTGAAGCTCCTCGACCTTCCCCGCGTCGTGGGCCAGGACCCGGAGACGGGCAACGACATCACGGCGCAGAACGGCCGGTACGGGCCGTACCTGAAGAAGGGGACCGACACCCGGACCCTGCCCGGCGAGGACGCGATCTTCGACATCGACCTGCCCGGTGCACTCGAGCTGTTCGCGCAGCCGAAGTACGGCGGCAACCGCACCGCGAGCGCCGCCCTCAAGGAGTTCGACGCCGACCCGGTGTCCGGCAAGCCGATCAAGATGAAGGACGGCCGGTTCGGCCCGTACGTCACCGACGGCGAGACGAACGCGACCATCCCGAAGGGTGAGGACGTCGAGGCCGTCGACCACGCCCGCGCGGTGCAGCTCATCGCCGACAAGCGTGCCAAGGGGCCGGTCAAGAAGAAGACCCCGGCTCGTCGGACGGCGGCCAAGAAGAAGTGACCGGTCGCTTCATCACGCTCGAGGGCGGCGACGGCGCGGGCAAGACGACCCAGGCGGAGCTGCTCTCGGCGTGGCTCGGTGCGCACGGCCGAACCGTGGTGCGCACCCGCGAACCCGGCGGCACGGACCTCGGCGCCCAGATCCGGCAGATGGTCCTGCACGAGCGGGGCCACGTCGCTCCACGGGCCGAGGCGCTGCTGTACGCGGCCGACCGTGCCCAGCACGTCGAGACGGTCGTCCGTCCGGCGATCGCCCGTGGCGAGGTCGTCCTGCAGGACCGCTACATCGACTCGTCCGTCGCCTACCAGGGCGTCGCGCGCGGGCTCGGCGCCGAGCAGGTCCGCTCCGTCTCGGAGTGGGCAGCGGACGGTCTGGCACCGGACCTCACGATCCTGCTCGACCTCGACGTCACTGTCGGACGCGCCCGGGTGGCCGCGGCACGGGGGGACACCTTCGACCGCCTCGAGTCCGAGGCCGCGGCGTTCCACGAGTCCGTCCGTCAGGCCTTCCTCGAGATGGCCGAGGCTGAGCCATCGCGCTTCCTGGTGGTCGACGCCTCGGACCCGACCGACGCCGTGCAGGACGCGGTCCGTCGAGCGGTCGCTCCGCTCGTCGGGATCGACCCGGCATGACGGTGGTCACTGACAGGATGGTCCCGTGAGCGTGTGGGACGGCCTGACCGGGCAGGAAGAAGCGGTCGCGTCGCTGCGCAACGCGGCCGAGTCGACCGACGGCACCGGTGGCATGACGCACTCGTGGCTCATCACCGGCCCGCCCGGGTCGGGTCGGTCGAACGTGGCGACCGCCTTCGCCGCGGCGCTCGTGGGCAACGGCCCCGACGACGACCACACCCTGCGGCAGATCACCGCGAAGACCCACCCCGACGTCTCGGTGCTCACCACCCAGCGCGTGATCATCACGATCGACGAGATCCGGCAGCTCGTCACCTCGTCGTACTACTCGCCGTCGGTCGGGCGGTACCGCGTCGTCATCATCGAGGATGCCGACCGCATGACCGAGCGCACCTCGAACCTGCTGCTCAAGGCGCTCGAGGAACCCCCGGAGCGCACGGTCTGGATCCTCTGCGCCCCGAGTGAAGCCGACCTGTTGCCGACGATCCGGTCGCGCGTCCGCTCGGTCCGTCTGCGCGTGCCCGGCATCGAGTCCGTCGCCGACCTGCTCGTCGCCCGGACCGGTGTCGACCGCGCCCTCGCGATGGATGCTGCTCGTCAGGCGCAGAGCCACATCGGCATGGCGCAGCGCCTGGCCACGAGCGAGCCCGCACGTGACCGCCGCCGCCGGACCCTGACGACCGTGCTCGGTGTGCGGAGCGTGGGTGACGCCGTCATGGCGGCCGCCGAGCTCCTCGCCGTCGCCGACGAAGACGCCAAGTCCATCACCGAGCAGCGCGACTCCGAAGAGCGCGACGCGGCCCTGCGCTCGCTCGGGGTCGAACCCGGCGGGACGATCCCGCCGGCGCTCCGGTCGCAGCTCCGCGCCCTCGAGGACGATCAGAAACGCCGTGCGACCCGGAGCCTGCGCGACGGCCTCGACCGGATCCTGGTGGACGTCTCCTCGCTGTACCGCGACCTGCTCCTGCTGGGGCTCGGAGCCCCGGCGGAACCGGTCAACCTGGCCATGCGAGACCAGCTCGAGCACGCGCTGCCGACGACACCGCCCGCTGCCGCGCTCGAGGTCCTCGACGCCGTCGCCCTGGCGCGCCAGCGCATCGCGGCCAACGTGGCGGCACTCCTGGCGCTCGAAGCACTGCTCGTCACCATCGCCCGCGCCCGCCGCTGAGGCACGGCGTGCGACAATCACGGCATGCCCGACGATGAACCCGGCCTGCGCGAACGGAAGCGCCGCGCCACCCGGCGCGCCATCCAGCAGGCTGCGCTCCGGATCGCCCTCGAGGACGGCCTCGGCGCGGTCACGGTGGACGAGATCTCCCGGCGAGCCGACGTCTCGCCGCGGACGTTCTTCAACTACTTCCCGAGCAAGGAGCAGGCGATCCTCGGGGACGACCCGCAGCTGCCCGACGACGCGGCGTTGCAGGCGTTCGTCGACGGTGGTCCGAGCGGTGACCTGCTCGCGGACATCGGTACGCTCCTCGTGCACTCCACGCGCGAACTGATCGAGGAGCGCGGGCTCATCGAGGAGCGTCAGCAGGTCCTCCGCGCGAACCCGGAGCTGTTCAGCCGTCGGATGGCGTCCATGAAGGAGTTCCAGGCGGAGCTGCAGGCGGCCGTCGCACGGCGGCTCGAAGACGCCGACCCGGAGCTCGCCGCGGACCCTGAGGCGCTTCGTCGCCGCGCCGGTCTCGCGGCCATCGTCGCCCTCGCCGCCCTGCGCCACGCATGGTGGGAGTGGTCGGGTTCCGAAGCCGGGACACACCTGGTCGACGAGCTCGAACGGTCCTTCGCCGAGCTCGGCGTGCTGGTTTCGCGTTCACTCGTCTGAACCTGTATAGTCATTGCTCGTGCCACTCCGGACATGGAGTGTGCGCCGCCTTAGCTCAGTCGGTAGAGCGATTCACTCGTAATGAATAGGTCGTCGGTTCGATTCCGACAGGCGGCTCCGTGAACACCCCGGTCAGGTCCACTCGAAGTGGCTCTGACCGGGGTTTTCGTATTCCGGACGAATCCGTGTCCCTCGCCCGAGGGGCAGACGTCGGGCGTGATCGCGGGCTAGCCTTGTCCGCGATACGGGGGACACGATGACCGACCACCAGCCCAGCGCTCCACCGGCGATGACGCAGTGCTGAAGCGTGTCCTGGTCATCGTCGTGGTCGCCGCCACCGCCGGAGCCCTCGCGGTGACCGCGGCAGCCGTGCCCGAGTCCGTCGCGACGTCCGCGTCGACCTCGTCGCCGAGCACCGGTTCGTCCGCGACCCCGACGGCGTCCGCGACCGGCCCCGCGTACCTGGCGGACCGCGAGCCGACCTTCTCCGAGGACTTCGACATCCCCGCCGCAGCCGGCGGCCCCTTCGCCGAGACGTACCGGAACTCGTGGCAGCCGTACCCCGACGGCACCGGCGGCAAGTACTACTCGAACGAGGTCGTCAGCGCCCACGACGGCTACCTGGACGTCGCGATGGACGGTGAGCACGGTGCTGCCGGAACGTTCGGCACACCCACCGGCGCGTGGTCACACGTCGGCGGCACCTTCAGCATCCGAGCGCGGGCGACCGGCGGAGACGGCAACGGGATCGCGGTCATGCTGTGGCCGACGTCGAACGCCTGGGCCGACGGCGAGTTGAGCTACCCGGAGGGACAGTTCGACGGGTCGCCCCGTGTCTTCCACCACTCGATGCTGCCCGGGCTGGAGCGCCGCTTCGAGCACTACAACACCCGGGTGTCCTGGAACGAGTGGCACACCTACACGACCGAGTGGGTGCCGGGCAAGAGCGTCCGGTACTACCTCGACGGCAAGCTCGTGTTCACGGTGCCGCGCAACGTCCCCACCACTCCGCACCGTTACATGTTCCAGACCGGCAACTGGGGCGACCCGGGGCACGTCCAGATCGACTGGGTCCGCACCTACGACAGGTGAGTGACCAATCCCCCCGGACGGGGGCTCCGAATCAGTCCGGTCGTACGACCCGACACCCGTGTGCTCGCGTCGATGACCCGAACCTCGACGCGGGCGCGCGGACGGGAACGATCCCCGTTCTGGGGCTGCCCGACGGGCTCGGCGCGGTCCACGATGAGTGGGAACCCGTTCCGTCGTCACCGAGAGGTCGTCATGCTGCTGTCCCTGGTCTACATGAGCGCAGCGAACGAGGTGTTCGACCAGGAGCGGCTCGACGCACTGCTCGAGCACGCACGGGTCCGCAACACCGCGTCCGGCCTGTCCGGTCTGCTCGTCTACAAGGACGGCCGGTTCATGCAGCTGCTCGAGGGCCCCGAGGCGGCCGTGCTCGAGACGTACCAGCGCATCATCGACGACCCGCGGCACACCGACGTCGGCCTGCTGGTCGAGGAGCGCATCCACACCCGGCGCTTCGGCGAGTGGAAGATGGCGTTCCACCGCGAACCGGACGCCGACCTGCCCGACGGCTTCGACTCGTTCCTCGCCGAGGGCGACGCGAGCGCCGACAGGAGCCGTGCCCGCGAGCTCCTGCGCTGGTTCCGGAACCACCCGATGGCCGCCCCGGACGCGGCGCTCGGCAAACACCGCCGCTGACGACCCGAGGCGGCCACCGCCGCTGACAGCGCCGCCGCGGCCCACCTCGCGCTGGTAGACAGGACCCATGACGGTTCGCTGGGGAGTCATCGGCACAGGCGGCATCGCACGGTCCTTCGTGGGTGACTGCACCGCGGCCGGCATCGTGTTCACCGCCGTGGGCAGCCGCAGCCGCGAACACGCCGAGGCCTTCGCCGCGGAGTTCGGCATCGAGCGGTCCCACGGTTCCTACGAGGACCTGGTGGCGGACGAGCACATCGACGCGGTCTACGTCGCGACCCCGCACGTCCGGCACGCCGAGGACGCCATGCTCGCGATCCGGGCGGGCAAGCACGTCCTGGTCGAGAAGGCCTTCACGATGACCGCGGAGGAGGCCCGTACGGTCGTCGACGCAGCTCGGCACGCGGGCGTCGCGGTGATGGAGGCGATGTGGACCCGCTTCCTGCCGCAGATGGCGATGATCCGCGAGATCGTCGCCGAGGGCCGGATCGGTCGCCCGATGGTGGTCGAGGCGACCCACCACCAGGCCCTCCCGACGGACCCGGGTCACCGGCTGCGCGACCCGGCACTCGGTGGGGGAGCGATGCTCGACCTCGGGATCTACCCGGTGTCCTTCGCGGTGGACGTGCTCGGCGTGCCGACCGCGCTCGTCGCAGCGGGCACGCTGAGCGAGCAGGGTGTCGACGAGCAGATGGGCCTGGTGGTGACGCACCCGGGCGGCGCGCAGTCGATGATCCACTTCGGGATGGACCTGCGGAGCCCGAACACGGCGTCGATCATCGGCGAGACCGGCCGCATCGACCTCGACTCCACCTGGTACACGCCGACCACCTGGCGGATCCGCGACCGCGACGGCGCCGTGGTCGAGGAGTTCGACGGTCGCGAGGAGCTCGCCGGCTACGAGCACGAGGCACGCGCCTTCGAGACGATGATCACGTCGGGCCGCCACGACGGCGGCCCGATGGACCCGGACGAGACCGTCGCGATCATGGCGGTGCTGGACGAGGCACGTCGCCAGGTCGGGGTCCGGTACCCCGCCGACGGTCCCGGCACGGCTCCCTGATCCGGCACCCGTCCTCGACGGATCCCGCCCCCGGCCTGGAGGCTCCTGCCGCAGTTCCGTAGGATCGGTCACGATGTCCGAGCAGCAGCCCACCCCGCGTTCCGTCCCGGAGCGGTTCCGCGCCGCCGTCACCGCGGCGCGCGCCTCCGCCGCACGACGCCCGGTTCCCTGGATCGCGGGTGGTCTCGCGGCGCTGCTCGTGGTCGGCTCCGGTGGGGCCGTCGCCGTCGCAGCGGCCACGACTCCTGACTCCCGGACTGCCGCCGCGCCGAGCTCGACCCGGACCGCGTCCTCGGCTCCGGACCGGACGACCACCACGAAGCGCCCGACGGCGAAGCCGTCCCCGACGCCGACCGCCGACGCCCGCGCGGTGCCGGACGACCTCGCCGGCCCGTCCGCCCTCCGGACCTGCTCGATCGCGACGGCTGCGTCGGCGAGCGGCCTCGGCGACTTCGAGGGGTACGTGATGGACGCCGAGACGGGCAAGGTGCTGTTCTCGAAGCACGGCGAGCGGGCCGCCCAGACGGGCAGTGTCATGAAGACCCTGACGTCGGCGACCGCGCTCTCCGTGCTCGGGGGTGACCACCGCATCCCGACGACCGTCACACGGGAGTCCGCGAACACCGTCGCCCTGGTCGGGCACGGTGACGCGACGCTGTCCGCCGGCGGCGGCACCGTGTACCCGGGCGCCCCGACCCTCGCCCAGCTGGCGCAGCAGGTGAAGGCGAAGGTGGGTGCCGCCCCGGTCACCACGATCGTCACCGACGACTCCTACTGGAGCGATGCCGACGCCTGGGACCCCACGTGGCCGGTCTCCGAGCGCACCATCGGGTACCAGCCGGAGGTCACCGCGCTGATGGTCGACGGCGACCGAGCGAACCCCGCAGCGGCGACGTCACCGCGGTCGGAGGACCCGGTCGGGCGGGCGGGCGTCGCCTTCCGCACGGCACTGGCGAACGCAGGAGTCGCGGGCGCCGGTTCCGCGCAGATCGTCAAGCGGGCGACGACGGGCACCGAGACGATCGCCACGGTCTCCTCGCAGCCGGTGTCGACGCTCATCGGGCAGATGATCCCGAACTCGGACAACACCCTGGCCGAGATGCTCGCCCGGGTGTCCTCGAAGGAGTCCGGGTCGAACGGCTCGGCGGCGTCCCTGTCGTCCGTGTACCAGTCGGCGCTGCGCTCCTACGGCCTCGACCCGGCCGGCATCGTGATCAAGGACGGCTCGGGCGAGAGCGCCTCGAACGCCGTGTCACCGGAGTTCGTCGCCCACCTGATGGTGCAGGTCGCCTCCGGAGCGAAGGGCCTCGGGACGCTCGCGAACGCCCTGCCGGTGTCCGGTCAGTCCGGCACCCTCGCGAGCCGGTTCACCGGCGCGAACGCGGTCGCCCGTGGCAAGGTGCACGCGAAGACGGGTTGGATCGACAGCGCGAACACCCTCGGCGGCTACATCGACGCCGCCGACGGTTCCCGGTTGACCTTCGCCTTCTACGCCATCGGTTCGCCGCGGGCGGCGGCACTGCCGGCACTCGACGCGGTGACCGCCGCGACCTACTCGTGCGGGAGCAAGCTCACCGGCTCCTGAGCCGGCGGGTGTTGGATGGATCCATGGCAAGAGCACTGCTCGTCGTGGACGTCCAGAACGACTTCACCGAGGGCGGTGCGCTCGCGGTCGCCGGGGGAGCGGCGCTCGCGAAGCGCATCACCGCGTTCCTCGGTCGGCACGGGGACGAGTACGACCTCATCGTGGCGTCCCGTGACTGGCACCACGGGGACGACGACAACGGCGGACACTTCGCCGGACCCGAAGGACCCGACTTCGTCGACACGTGGCCGGTGCACTGCGTCGCCGGGACGCCCGGCGCCGACTACCACCCCGACCTCGACACCGCCCTGATCGACGTCGACGTCCTCAAGGGCCAGGGCACGCCGGACTACTCGGCGTTCCAGGCCGTGAGCGAATCGGGCGTCCCGCTGGCCGACGTCCTCGCCGAGCGCCGCGTGCACACGATCGACGTCGTCGGCATCGCGACCGACCACTGCGTCCGGGCCTCGGCACTCGACGCCCGTGCCGCGGGCCTCGACGTCGCCGTGTACGAGGACCTGGTGGCCGGCGTCGACGCCGAGCGCAGCGCCCGGGCGCTCGACGAGATCCGGGCGGCCGGCGGACACGTCGACCGCAGCGACATGGACGAGGGCCTCGCAAACCCAGGAGGAGCACGACTGTGACCGACACCACCACGAACGAAACCACCACCACCACCACCGTCGCCGACGAGCACGTCCGCGTCGAGGGCGTCCCCACCGGACTCTTCATCGGCGGCACCTGGCGCGCCTCGTCCAGCGGGTCCACGTTCGCCGTGCACGACCCGTCGACCGGTGCCGTCCTGGCCGAGGTCGCCGACGCCACCTCCGAAGACGGCATCGCCGCCCTCGACGCCGCGGCCGCCGCGCAGGAGTCCTGGGCAGCCACGGCCCCGCGCACACGGTCGGACATCCTGCGCCGGGCCTTCGACCTGGTGCACGAGCACGCCGACGACCTCGCGGCCCTGATGTCGCTCGAGATGGGCAAGCCGCTGGCCGAGGCCCGCGGCGAGGTCGTCTACGGCGGCGAGTTCCTGCGGTGGTTCTCGGAGGAAGCGGTCCGCATCACCGGCGACTACCGCACGAACCCCGAGGGCACCGGCCGCGCGATCGTGCTGAAGCGTCCGGTCGGCCCCGTCTACGCGATCACACCGTGGAACTTCCCGCTCGCGATGGCGACCCGGAAGATCGGACCGGCCCTGGCCGCTGGTTGCACGGTGGTCGCGAAGCCGGCCGACCTCACCCCGCTGACGACCCTGTTCCTGGTCGAGCTGTTCCGCCGTGCCGGGCTGCCGGACGGTGTGCTCAACGTGATCCCGTCGAGTGACGCCAAGGGGCTGTCGGAGCCGATCATCGCCGACCCGCGCCTGCGCAAGCTGACGTTCACCGGTTCGACCCCGGTCGGTTCGGCGCTCCTCAAGCAGGCGGCGGACAACGTGCTCAAGACGAGCATGGAGCTCGGCGGCAACGCCCCGCTGCTCGTGTTCGACGACGCCGACCTCGACGAGGCGGTGGACGCGGCGATGCTCGCGAAGTTCCGCAACACGGGCGAGGCCTGCACCGCTGCGAACCGGTTCTTCGTGCAGGACGGGATCGCCGACGCGTTCGTCGCGGCCCTCACCGCGAAGGTGGACGCCCTGCGCGTCGGCCGGGGGACCGAGGACGGCACGACGCTCGGACCGCTCATCGACGACCGGGCCGTGGACAAGGCCGCGTCGCTCGTCGACGATGCCCTCGGCCGCGGTGCCCGGCTCGTCACCGGCGGCCACCGGATCGACCGCCCGGGCACCTTCTACGAGGCGACGGTGATCGACGACGTGCAGCCCGGCTCGGAGATCATGACGACGGAGATCTTCGGACCGGTCGCCTCGGTGACGCGCTTCAGCACCGAGGACGAGGGGATCCGGCTCGCGAACGACACCGAGTACGGACTCATCGCCTACGCCTTCACGACCGACTTCCGGCGCGGCCAGCGGCTCGCCGAACGCCTGGAGACGGGCATGCTCGGGCTGAACACGGGCGTCGTGTCCAATGCGGCGTTCCCGTTCGGCGGCGTGAAGTCCTCGGGCCTGGGACGCGAGGGCTCGCACGAGGGCATCGAGGAGTACCTCGAGACCGTCTACGTGCTGACGCCGGACCCGTTCGCCGCCTGAGCCCGAGTCGACGGTACGGCCGCGGTGCTCGCGGCCGTACCCGAACTCACACGAGCAGCTGGTGCTTCGCCAGGTCGCGGTAGAGCGGCGTCGACTCCACGAGCTCGGAGTGCGTGCCGCTGCCGACGACGCGGCCGTGCTCGAGCACGACGATCACGTCGGAGTCGACCACCGTCGACAACCGGTGGGCGATCACGAGCAGGGTGCGGTCCTCGGCGACGGCGTCGATCGCGAGCCGCATCTTCTGCTCGTTGACCCCGTCGAGTGACGACGTCGACTCGTCGAGCAGCAGGATCGGGGGAGCGGCGAGCAGCGCGCGGGCGATGGCCAGGCGCTGCCGTTCCCCACCGGAGAGCATCACGCCGTCCTCACCGACCTGCGCGTCGAGACCGCGGGGATCGCGGTGCAGGACCTCGCCGAGGTTGACCGCCTCGAGCACCCGGACGCAGTCGTCCTCGGTGGCGTTCGGCGACCCGAGCAGCAGGTTGGCGCGGATCGTGCCGGCGAGCACGGGGGCGTCCTGCTCGACGTAGCCGATCTGGGCACGGAGCTCGTCGCGGTCCATGCCGCGCACGTCGATACCACCCAGGCGGATGACCCCGTCGGTGGGGTCGTAGAACCGCTCGATGAGCGCCAGGGTCGTCGACTTGCCGGCACCGGACGGGCCTACGAGTGCGACGCGCGAGCCGCGGGGCACCCGGAACGACACGTCGTGGAGCACCACGTCGTCGGCCGGGCGCTCGTCGTCGACGTGATCCGGGCCTCCTGGACGGTCCGCGGGGTCGGACGCGACCGCGCCGTCGGCACCCGAGGCGTCCGCCTGGGCGCGGTACCGGAACGACACGTGCTCGAACGCGATGGCGTCGTCGGTGGCGACCGCTGCGGCGGGTCGGAGCGACTCGTCGTCCTGGGACTCGGTCGGCAGGTGCAGGATCTCCTCGATCCGACCGAGCGCGCCGAGCGCCTGGGCGACGGCCACGGCCGCGCCCATCGCCTGGCCGAGCGGCATGATCATCATGAAGAGCAGCAGGATGAACGTGATGAGCGTCGCGATGGTGATGGTGCCGGCGGCGACCTGTGCCCCGCCGACGCCCAGGACGGCGATGAACGCGACCTGCATGACGATGCTGGCGACGGGCACGACGAAGGCGGACATCTTGGCGATGTCGAGGCCCCGCTTGTAGGCCTCGGTCGCGTGGCCGTCGACCTCGCGCACCTCGCGCTCGGTGGCGCCGGCCGCTCGGATGGTGCGGACCGCGCCGATCCCGCGTTCGACGGCCGCGGTGAGGTCGCCGACCTTCTCCTGCGCACGCTTCGAGGCGACCCGGATGCGACGGCTCAGCCCGCCGACGACGACGATGGCGATCAGGACGATCACGATCACGATGCCGAGCAGCAGCGGGTCGATGATCGCCATCGCGACGATGGCACCGACGAACGTGAGCGCGCCGCCGATCGACTCGATCAGTCCCTGGGTCAGGACGGCCCGCAGGAGCGTGGTGTCGCTGCCGACGCGGGACACGAGGTCGCCGGTCCGGCGGGTGTCGAACTCTGAGATCGGCAGGTTGAGGATGCGGGCGATGAGCTTGCGGCGGGTGGAGAGCACGACGCCCTCGCCCGCGCGCTGCAGCAGGAAGTGCTGCACACCGTTCAGCACTCCCGCGACGATGACGAGCCCGACCAGCAGCCACACGAGCGTGCTGAGGGTGTTGCCCTGCTGCACCGCGGTGATGACCTGGTTGACCAGGAGCGGCTGCGCGAGCGAGGCCCCCGCACCGAGGACGCTCAGCACGATGATCACGACCATCGCGGGCTTGTTCTCGAACAGGTAGGAAAGCAGGCGACCGAACGTGGCGCGGGGGCCGTCGGAGGTCTTCGGGCGTGCGAAGGGGAAGCTCATCGTGTTCCTAGTTTCTGCCGTACTTCTTGTGCACTGCCTGTCGGCTGACACCGAGCAGCGTCGCGATCTCCTGCCACGAGGCGCCGGCGGTGCGGGCACGTCGCGCGGCGAGCTCTTCGGTCCGGTCGAGCTCACGGCGCAGCTCCCGCACGTTGGCGAGGGCGGAGAACGGGTCGTCCCCCGACGCTCCGGCCGCGAGGCTCGTGATGGTCGGTCGGTCCATGCCTGTCAACCTACATTGACGCACCGACATCCGTCAACCTGCGTTGACGGCGTCTCGCCGCGCTGCATCGGGTGCGCAGACGCCGGCGTCTTCGTTCGACGCCGCCACGCGCGCGAGACGCCGCCGAATCCGGCGGCGTCTCGGAGGGCATGCGGCGTCCCGCTGACACGACGGCGTGTTGCGCGGGGGGGCACACGAGGAACGGGAGGCCCGGTGCCA
>NZ_MJGL01000055.1:0-249 GCF_001864855.1 Curtobacterium sp. MCBA15_005 | reverse complement strand
GAACGCAGAAAACCCCTGACCACGAATGGTCAGGGGTTCCCTGGTTCTTCTACGTTAAGTCCGGCGGCGTCCTACTCTCCCACAAGGTCCCCCTTGCAGTACCATCGGCGCTGAGAGGCTTAGCTTCCGGGTTCGGAATGTGACCGGGCGTTTCCCTCTCGCTATGACCACCGGAACACTCTCGACCAGATCACGCATTTGGTCTCAAAGCTGTCCCAGCTACCATCTCCCGTGAAGAAGACAGAGCGG
>NZ_MJGL01000054.1:0-301 GCF_001864855.1 Curtobacterium sp. MCBA15_005 | reverse complement strand
GCGAGTCGATGCGCCCCTGGTACGACGTGTCGACACTGGACGCCGGCCTCTCCGTCGCCGAGGCCACCGACCAGGCCATTGCTGCCGGGCACACCCGGTACCTCGTGACCTCCGGCGGGCGCGACGAGGTCCAGGGCTTCGTGCACCTCCGTGACCTGCTGCGTCCGGTCGACCCCGCGGCCCCGGTCGCCACGCTCGTCCGGCCGGTGCTCGCCCTGCCCGAGACGAAGTCGCTGTCGAGTGCGATCGCGGACATGCGCACCGACGGCCACCAGATCGCCCTGGTGGTCGACGAGTACGG
>NZ_MJGL01000053.1:0-914 GCF_001864855.1 Curtobacterium sp. MCBA15_005 | reverse complement strand
GTGCCAGCTGGCACCGGGCCTCCCGTCCGCCTGTGCGCACGTTCTTTCCCATCGCGCGCGCCGAGCGTCGTGCGCCTGGTGGAACCGGGCGTACCTGGCAGAACCGGGCGTACCTGGCGGTACCGGGCGTACCTGGTGAGTTCTTTCGACCAGGTACGCCCGTTCTTGCGAACCAACGCGCGCGCGATGGGAAAGAACGTGCGCACAGGCGGACGGGAGGCCCGGTGCCAGCTGGCACCGGGCCTCCCGTCCGTCTCGTCGCGCGCCGGGCCGGCGGCCGCCGTCGTCACGGGCTGGGCGACACCCCACGCGCTCACGTTCGCGAGAACTGTCGCTCAGCGCGAAACACAGCCCAGCCCGCAGGCGGGGGCAGGCGGGGGCGGAAGCCGCTGCCGAGACTCGGTTCCGCGGTCACGTTGCGGGTACCGGGAGCCGCCGTCTGTCCGGCAGGGCGAGACTCGGTCGGCCGCGTCCACTCGCGCAACGAGCAACGCCCCGACCGAACCGGTCGGGGCGTTGCTCGTGGTGGTGCCGATCAGCGGATGATCGAGATGTTGTCCGCCTGCGGGCCCTTCTTGCCGGGCCCGATCTCGTACTGCACGTGGTCGTCCTGGGCGAGCGGCGGGGAGCCGGTCGCCGCGACGATGCTGGAGAAGTGCGCGAACAGGTCCTGAGACCCGTCGTCGGGGTGGATGAAGCCGAACCCCTTGCTGTGGTCGAACCACTTGACGGTGCCCGTCGGCATGGCGGTCAGCACGGCGTCAGTGGATGCGCAGCTGCGCGACCATGGGGCACGCGAAGGGGTCGCGGGCGGCGAGGCCGACGCGGTTGAGGTACCGGACGACGATGCCGTAGGAACGCAGCAGCGTGGTCTCGGTGTAGGGCACGTCGAGGGTGTCGCAGTGGTCACGGAC
>NZ_MJGL01000052.1:4107-4269 GCF_001864855.1 Curtobacterium sp. MCBA15_005 | reverse complement strand
GTCTCGGACAGCGTGCTCGAGGGCCTGGCGAGCGCCCTGCAGCTCGACGAGGACGAGCGCGCGCACCTGTGGGACCTCACGCGCCTGGCGAACTCCGGCGCGAAGGTCATGCACCGGAACGTGCCAACCCGCGTGCGCCCCGGCGTGCAGCGGCTGCTCGAC
>NZ_MJGL01000052.1:2667-3409 GCF_001864855.1 Curtobacterium sp. MCBA15_005 | reverse complement strand
GTGCAGCGGCTGCTCGACGCCATCACCGGCGCACCGGCCTGGGTGCGGAACGAGCGCGGGGACGTCGTCGCGACGAACGAGCTCGGCCGTGCCCTGTACGCACCGCTCTTCGCCGGCCCCGGACGCCCGGTGAACACCGCACGCTTCACGTTCCTCGACCCGGCCGCCCGCGACTTCTTCCCGGACTGGGCGCAGACCGCGAAGGACGCCGTGGCCGTGCTCCGGACCGCCGCGGTGTCGAACCCCTGCGAGCCGGGGCTCATCACGCTCGTCGGTGAGCTCTCCACCCGGAGCGAGGAGTTCCGCGGCTGGTGGGCCGCCCACGACGTCCGGATGCAGCGCACCGGCAAGAAGCGCATCGACCACCCGATCGTGGGGGAGCTGCGGCTGTCCTACGAGGCGCTCGACCTGGTCGCCGACCCCGGCCTGACGCTGTTCTCGTACTCGGCCGAGCCGGGCAGCGAATCCGAGCGGTCGCTCGCGCTGCTCGGCAGCTGGGCCGCGACGGAGCGGGCTGAGCAGTACGCGGCCCTGCGCGAGTCGGAGTCCGAGTCCGAGTCGGTCGACTGACCCGGCGCCCGCGGGTTCGTAGGGTGGGGACGTGACGAGGACCACGGACGGCTCAGCAGGGGACGCGGACCACCGGCAGCACCGCCGGCCCGAACCCGCGTTCGCCCGCGCAGTCGCGAAGGCCCTCGGCGACGCCCGGACCGTGCTCGACATCGGTGCCGGTGCCGGTGCC
>NZ_MJGL01000052.1:1635-1960 GCF_001864855.1 Curtobacterium sp. MCBA15_005 | reverse complement strand
GTGCCGGTGCCGGTGCCGGTTCGTACGCGCCGACCGACCGCGACGTGACCGCCGTCGAGCCCGCCGGAGACCTTCCCTTCGCCGACGACACCTTCGACGCCGCGATGACGACCTTCTCGCTGCACGAGTGGCACGACCTCGAACGCGTGCTCGCCGAGGTGCGTCGCGTGACCCGGGGCCCCGTCGTGGTCCTGACGTTCGACCCCGACCGCATCGAGCGCTCCTGGCTCGCCGAGTACGCGCCCGAGGTGCTGTCGGCCGACGCCCGTCGACATCCGGCACTGCCGCGGATCGCCGACGCACTGGGCGACGACACCGTGACGAG
>NZ_MJGL01000052.1:0-939 GCF_001864855.1 Curtobacterium sp. MCBA15_005 | reverse complement strand
GCGACGACACCGTGACGAGCACCCCGTTGCCGATCCCGTTCACGTGCGTCGACGGGTTCGCCGAGGCGTACTACGCCCGCCCCGAGCGACTGCTCGACCCCGGCGTGCGCCAGGCGGACCCGGCGTGGGGACTGGTCGACGAGTTCACCGTCCGGCGGTCGGCGGCCGCGCTCCGGACCGCGCTGGAGTCGGGGGAGTGGGACCGGCGGCACGGGTCGTTGCGGATCCGCCCGACGTACGAGGGCTCGGTCGTCCTGGTCACGGCGACACCGAACCGGCCGCGGGCGGACCGGGCCGGGGTTGACACCCGGTCGTAGGCTGGTCGGGTGAGCTTCCAGGAGGTGGTCGGCGCCCGTATCGCCGGCATCAGGGCGTGAGGCCCTCGGTCGTGCCCTCGGGTGCGGCCGCCCTCGTCGAACCCTGATCTCCTCCGCCCGGTGCGGTGTGCGTCCGCACGCCCCGGGCCCGCACGAAAGCGATCACCCATGCTCCCCATCGTGGAGAAGACCCTCCGCACGTCCTTCGTCAACGCCTCGCGCAAGGAGGTGTCCGACCTCACGCTGCCCGCCGACTTCGAGACGCTCGACTGGGACGCGCTCGACTACCTCGGCTGGCGCGACCCGAAGATCGGGCGGCGTGCGTACGCCGTCGTGCCGACCCTGGATGGCGACCTGATCGGCATCCTGTTCCGGCCGGCCGAGGCCTCGCCCCGCTCCCGTGCCCAGTGCTCGTGGTGCCAGGACGTCAAGCTGCCGAACGACGTCGCGTTCTACAGCGCGAAACGGTCCGGGCCGGCCGGACGGAACGGCAACACCGTCGGCACCCTGGTGTGCCAGGACTTCCAGTGCTCGCGGAACGTCCGGAAGCTGCCGCCGCCCGCCTACGAGGGCTACGACGTCGAGGCAGCGCGCCTCCGGCGCATCGAGGACCTGCAGGTCC
>NZ_MJGL01000051.1:0-222 GCF_001864855.1 Curtobacterium sp. MCBA15_005 | reverse complement strand
GTGGTCGTACGCGTCGGCGACGTGGACCAGCTGCAGTGAGTCACCGGCGGCGTCGATGATCTCGTCCATGTTGCCGCCGTAGTGGAACGTGTGGCAGGCGACGTAGACGAAGCCGACGTGCTTCGAGTTCAGGCCGCGGATCACCCGGAGCGCCTCGAGCCCGTCCTCGACGAAGTCGTCGGGGTGCGGGTCGATGAGCACACGGATGCCGGCGTCCTCGAT
>NZ_MJGL01000050.1:1631-2361 GCF_001864855.1 Curtobacterium sp. MCBA15_005 | reverse complement strand
CCGTCTCGACACCGTCGAGCCACTCCTGCTGGATCTCCTCCGCGTAGTCGACACGGTGGGCGGCCCGCGCACCGTGTTCGAGCGCGACCTCGACCAGACGGACGCTGTTCGACGAGTTCGCGGAGCCGACCACGATCACCAGGTCGGCACCGGGCGCGACCTTCTTGATCGCGACCTGGCGGTTCTGGGTGGCGTAGCAGATGTCATCCGACGGGGGGTCCTGGATGGCCGGGAACTTCTCGCGCAGCAGCCGCACGGTCTCCATCGTCTCGTCGACGCTGAGCGTGGTCTGCGACAGCCAGACGAGGTTGTCCGGGTCGGAGACCGACAGGGCGGCGACGTCGTCGGGGCCGTTCACCAGGATCGTGCGGTCCGGGGCGTGCCCCATCGTGCCCTCGACCTCTTCGTGGCCGGCGTGCCCGATCAGGATGATGGTGCGCTCGGCCTTGGCGAACCGGGTGGCTTCGCGGTGGACCTTGGTGACGAGGGGGCAGGTGGCGTCGATGGCGTGCAGGTCGCGCTCGGCGGCACCCGCGACGACGGCCGGCGACACACCGTGCGCGCTGAAGACGACGTGCGAACCCCGGGGGACCTCGGCCACGTCGTCGACGAAGACGGCACCGCGCTGCTCGAGCGTCGACACCACGTGCACGTTGTGGACGATCTGCTTGCGGACGTAGACGGGCTCGCCGTACTGCTCCAGGGCCTTCTCGACCGCGACGACCGCGCG
>NZ_MJGL01000050.1:0-970 GCF_001864855.1 Curtobacterium sp. MCBA15_005 | reverse complement strand
TCGACCGCGACGACCGCGCGGTCCACCCCGGCGCAGTAGCCGCGGGGTGCCGCGAGCAGCACCTTCTTGGGACCGGCGACCGGTTCGTCACGCAGTCGGCCCCGTGCCGCGTGCACACGCGGCGGGGCGAGCGGGACCGTGTGGCCGTTGGTGATCGTCACGTCCCCGATGATAGGTGAGCAGCACGCACGCGACCTGGGCGCGCGGGGCGCCTGTGGAGAACACGACGTCCGTCCCCTGTCACCGGTCTCGGGCACGATGGACGTCCCAGCAGGACAAGGAGCGACATGGCGATCGAACAGGGCCCGCCGACGGCCGACAACCCGTGGCCGGTCGCGCTCCTCGGCGCGAAGCTGCGCGACTGGATCGACCGGCTCGGCACCGCGTGGGTCGAGGGCGAGATCACGCAGTGGAACGTCGCCGGCGGCAACGTGTACGGCAAGCTCAAGGACGTCGAGGTCGACGCCACCGTGTCGTTCTCCATCTGGTCGAGCGTGCGCTCCCGGGTGCCGGCGGACATCAAGCAGGGCGACCGTGTCGTCGCCGCGCTCAAGCCGAACTACTGGGTCAAGGGCGGCTCGCTGACCATGCAGGTCGTCGAGATGAAGCACGTCGGCCTCGGTGACCTGCTCGAACGCCTCGAGCGCCTCCGTCGCACCCTCGCCGAGGAAGGGCTGTTCGACCCGTCCCGCAAGCGGCGTCTGCCGTTCCTGCCGCACCGCATCGGTCTGATCACCGGCAAGGACTCCGACGCCGAGAAGGACGTCAAGCGGAACGCACAGCTGCGGTGGCCCCAGGTGGAGTTCCGCACCGTGCACACGGCCGTGCAGGGCGAACGGACCGTGGGCGAGGTCACGGCGGCGATCCTCGAGCTCGACGCCGACCCCGAGGTCGACGTCATCATCATCGCCCGCGGCGGCGGTGACTTCCAGAACCTGCTCGGCTTCAGCGACGAAGGACTCGTCCGTGC
>NZ_MJGL01000049.1:0-211 GCF_001864855.1 Curtobacterium sp. MCBA15_005 | reverse complement strand
GCCGCCGCCCGGGCGCTCGCCGGTGGGCGGAGCAAGGCGCTCGGCATCATCACCGCCGGCGACGCGCTGTACGGGCCGTCGAGCACCTCGATCGGCTTCGAACGGGCCGCGCGGTCCGCCGGGTACCACGTGCTGCTGTCGACCCTGCCCGAGGAGCCGCGGCCGTCCGACCTGTCCGGGGCACTCACCACGCTGCTCGCGCAGGACGTCG
>NZ_MJGL01000048.1:4840-5112 GCF_001864855.1 Curtobacterium sp. MCBA15_005 | reverse complement strand
CCGTGCGGCGCTCGACGCGGCCCCGGACGGCACCGTGGTGCTCCGGGTGCCGCCGTCCCGGGCGGGCGCCCGACGGCGTGGGTTCGACCCGGTGGTGCTGCTGCTCGCCCGTGGTGGTGTCCGGCACACGGGGCGCCTCGTCCGCACCCCTGCCGGACGCCGGCGATCCGGACCGGGGCAGAAGGAGCGGTCGGCGGTGGAACGCGTCGCCGCGACCGTCGGGACCCTGCGTGCGTCCGGCGTCGACGGCCGCGACGTCGTGCTCGTCGACG
>NZ_MJGL01000048.1:2780-4150 GCF_001864855.1 Curtobacterium sp. MCBA15_005 | reverse complement strand
TCGTGCTCGTCGACGACGTCGTCACCACGGGAGTGACGATGGCCGAGGGCGTCCGTGCCGTGCGCGCTGCGGGCGGGCGGGTGGTGCGCTGCGTCGCCGTGGCGAGCGTCGACGACTGACGCTCGGTGAACACCCGGTGGCCGCTGTGTGTCCGGTGAGTGTCCGACGGACTCGCCGCCTCCCCGTGACGCCGAGGGTGCGCCGGGTCTAGCCTCGCGACAAGGCGTTCGGGTCGCCGGACGGAGGCGACGCGCCGACACTGGATGGGAGCCGCCACATGGACGTGACGATCACGGGCCGGAACGTCGGGGTCACCGACCGTTTCCGCACCTACGTCGAACAGAAGTCCGAGAAGATCGACGTGCTCGCCGACCGCGCCCTCGCCTTCGAGGTGCGCATCAGCCGCCACCACGAGAAGTCGAGCGGCAGCCAGGGCGAGGACCGCGTGGAGCTCACGCTGATCGGACCGGGGCCGCTCGTACGGGCCGAGTCCGCGGCGTCGGACAAGTACGCCGCCTTCGACCTCGCCTTCGCGCGGATCATGGAACGCCTCCGTCGGGCGCGTGACCGCCGCAAGGTGCACCACGGCCGGCACCGCCCCACCTCGGTCGCCGAGGCCGCCGGCAGCGGCTTCGACGGCATGGGTGTCGTCCCGGCCGACGGCAAGCTCATCGAGGACGTCGCGACCGGTGCCGTCCCGGTCGTCGACCAGGAGACCGCCGAGGACGAGAACGAGGTCTACAGCCCGGTCGTCATCCGGCACAAGGTCTTCGAGGCCGCCCCGATGACGGTCGACGACGCCCTGTACTACATGGAGCTCGTCGGGCACGACTTCTACCTGTTCCTCGACGCCGAGACCCGCCGTCCGAGTGTCGTGTACCGACGCAAGGGCTGGGACTACGGCGTGATCGGCATCGACGAGGTGCCGGCCGGCCAGGCGCCGGCCGCGGTCGACGCGGACGCCGACGCGGAGCGCGCAGCCGCGATCGCCTGATCCCACTCGGGACCACCGGTCCCGCACCGTGTGCGCGGTCCGTTCGCGGGCCGCGCACACCCGTGTCCGCGGGCAGCCGCGCCGCTCACAGCGCCGTGCGTTCGCGGGTTGCTAGCATGACTGGTCGATCGGGCGTGCAGGTCGCGCGCGACGACCTCGTAAGGAGTTCACGTGGCAAACGTGCTGGAGAAGGTCCTCCGCATCGGCGAAGGACGAACCCTCCGTCGGCTGAAGGCGTACGCCTCGGCCATCAACGACCTCGAGGACGACTTCTCGAGCCTCACCGACGAGGAACTCCACGACGAGACCAAGGAGCTGCGCGAGCGGTACGCCAACGGCGAGACCCTCGACGACCTCCTGCCCGAGGCGTTCGCCG
>NZ_MJGL01000048.1:1339-2051 GCF_001864855.1 Curtobacterium sp. MCBA15_005 | reverse complement strand
CACTTCGACGTGCAGCTCATGGGTGGCGCGGCCCTGCACCTCGGCAACATCGCCGAGATGAAGACCGGTGAGGGCAAGACCCTCGTCGCGACGACCGCCGCGTACCTCAACGCGATCCCGTCGCGCGGCGTGCACGTCATCACGGTCAACGACTACCTGGCGTCGTACCAGTCTGAGATCATGGGCCGCGTCTTCCGCGCGCTCGGCATGACCACCGGCTGCATCATCGCGAACCAGAGCCCGGCCGAGCGCCGCGAGCAGTACGCCGCCGACATCACGTACGGCACGAACAACGAGTTCGGCTTCGACTACCTGCGCGACAACATGGCGTGGCAGGCCTCGGACATGGTGCAGCGCGGCCACTTCTTCGCCGTGGTGGACGAGGTCGACTCGATCCTCATCGACGAGGCCCGCACGCCGCTCATCATCTCCGGTCCGTCCTCGGGCGAGGCCAACCGCTGGTTCACCGAGTTCGCCTCGATCGCCAAGCGCCTCACCCCGGGCGAGGACTACGAGGTCGACGAGAAGAAGCGCACCGTCGGTGTCCTCGAGCCCGGCATCGAGAAGGTCGAGGACTACCTCGGCATCGAGAACCTGTACGAGTCGGCGAACACCCCGCTCATCTCGTTCCTGAACAACTCCATCAAGGCCGTCGCCCTGTTCAAGAAGGACAAGGACTACGTCGTGATGAACGGCGAGGTGCTCATCGTCG
>NZ_MJGL01000048.1:0-639 GCF_001864855.1 Curtobacterium sp. MCBA15_005 | reverse complement strand
CGGCGAGGTGCTCATCGTCGACGAGCACACCGGCCGCATCCTGATGGGCCGCCGCTACAACGAGGGCATCCACCAGGCGATCGAGGCGAAGGAAGGCGTCGAGGTCAAGGCCGAGAACCAGACCCTCGCCACCGTCACGCTGCAGAACTACTTCCGCCTCTACCAGAAGCTCTCCGGCATGACCGGTACCGCCGAGACCGAGGCGGCCGAGTTCATGTCGACCTACAAGCTCGGCGTCGTCCCCATCCCGACGAACAAGCCGATGCAGCGCATCGACCAGACGGACCTCGTCTACAAGAACGAGAAGGCGAAGTTCGAGCAGGTCGCCGAGGACATCGCGGAGCGCCACGAGAAGGGCCAGCCTGTCCTCGTCGGCACCACGAGCGTCGAGAAGTCCGAGTACCTGTCGAAGCTCCTCGCCAAGCAGGGCGTCAAGCACGAGGTCCTCAACGCCAAGAACCACGCACGTGAAGCCGCGATCGTCGCCCAGGCCGGTCGCTTCGGCGCCGTGACCGTCGCGACGAACATGGCCGGTCGTGGTACCGACATCATGCTCGGTGGCAACGCGGAGTTCCTCGCCGTGCAGGAGATGCACGTCAAGGGCCTGTCGCCGACCGAGACCCCGGACGAGTACGAGGC
>NZ_MJGL01000047.1:4717-4966 GCF_001864855.1 Curtobacterium sp. MCBA15_005 | reverse complement strand
CGATCATCCGCGACGGCAAGACCATCGAGACGCTCGACATGCGGGCCGACGACGTGTCCGAGGACCGGATCATCCGCGGGATGGTCGGCCGTGACCTGTCGAACCGGTACCCCGAGCGCGAGAACCCCGTCATCGGCGAGGAACTGCTGCGGATCGAGGACTGGACCGTCCACCACCAGCTCGACTCGTCGCGCGAGATCATCCACCAGGCCAACCTCAACGTCCGCGCCGGCGAGGTCGTCGGCATCG
>NZ_MJGL01000047.1:3627-4008 GCF_001864855.1 Curtobacterium sp. MCBA15_005 | reverse complement strand
CGGCGAGGTCGTCGGCATCGCCGGGCTCATGGGCGCCGGCCGCACGGAACTCGCGATGAGCGTCTTCGGCCAGTCCTACGGCACCGGCATCAGCGGCACCGTCTACAAGCGCGGCACCCCGATCAAGACGCACACCGTCTCGCAGGCCATCGACAACGGCATCGCCTACGTCACCGAGGACCGCAAGCGGTACGGCCTGAACCTGATCGACGACATCAAGCGGAACATCTCCGGGTCGGCACTCGGCAAGCTCGCCAACTGGGGCTTCGTCAACTCGTCGGAGGAGACCACGGTCGCGACCCAGTTCCTCAAGAGCCTCAACATCAAGGCGCCGAACGTCGACGTCGTGACGGGGAAGCTCTCCGGCGGGAACCAGCAGAA
>NZ_MJGL01000047.1:2438-2871 GCF_001864855.1 Curtobacterium sp. MCBA15_005 | reverse complement strand
CCCACCCGCGGCATCGACGTCGGCGCGAAGTACGAGATCTACACGATCATCAACCAGCTCGCCGACCAGGGGAAGGCGGTCATCGTGATCTCCTCCGAGCTCCCCGAACTGCTCGGCATCTGCGACCGCATCTACACCCTCTCCGAGGGCACCATCACGGCCGACGTCCCGCGCGCCGAGGCGACGCCCGAGGTCCTCATGCAGTACATGACCCAGGAACGGGAGACCCCTGTCAATGAACGCGCTTAAGTCCGCCGTCGGCTACCTCACCGGGCAGCTCCGACAGATCGGCCTGTTCATCGCGCTGATCGTCATCGTCATCTTCTTCCAGGTGACCACGAACGGCATCACGCTAGCCCCGATCAACGTCTCGAACCTGATCGTCCAGAACAGCTACATCCTCATCCTGGCCATCGGCATGGTCATGGTCATC
>NZ_MJGL01000047.1:1390-1757 GCF_001864855.1 Curtobacterium sp. MCBA15_005 | reverse complement strand
ATGGTCATGGTCATCATCGCCGGACACATCGACCTGTCGGTCGGGTCGGTGGTCGCCTTCACCGGTGCCATGGCCGGCGTGATGATCACGCAGTGGAACATCCCGTGGCCGATCGCGGTCGTGCTCTGCCTGGTGGTCGGTGCGCTCGTCGGCGCCTGGCAGGGCTTCTGGATCGCGTACTTCGGGATCCCGGCGTTCATCGTGACGCTGGCGGGCATGCTCGCGTTCCGCGGCGCGGCGCAGATCGTCCTGCAGAACCAGCAGATCTCGCCGTTCCCCGCCGGCTTCCGCTCGCTCGGCTCCGGCTTCCTGCCGTCCTTCGGCACCACCGGGTACGAGCCGCTCACGATGATCCTCGGCTTCGCCG
>NZ_MJGL01000047.1:0-698 GCF_001864855.1 Curtobacterium sp. MCBA15_005 | reverse complement strand
GATGATCCTCGGCTTCGCCGCCGCGGCCGTCATGGTGATCGCCGCGTTCCGCGGTCGCATCACGCGTCGCAAGTACCAGCTCGAGAGCGAGCCGTTCGCCTGGTTCATCGTGAAGACGGCGTTCGGCGCCGTGCTCGTGATCTACGTGGCACTCCTGCTCGCCAGCTACAACGGCACCCCGATCGTGCTCGTCGTGCTCGGTGCCCTCGTGGTGATCTACTCGGTCGTCATGCGGAGCGCGGTGTTCGGCCGCCACATCTACGCGATCGGTGGCAACGCCCTGGCCGCGCAGCTGTCGGGTGTGAAGACGAAGCGCGTCACGTTCCTGCTCTTCGTCAACATGGGTGTCATCTCGGCCCTGGCGGGCGTGGTCTTCACCGGCCAGCTCAACCTGGCGGCACCGGGCGCTGGAAACGGCTTCGAGCTCGACGCCATCGCCGCCGTCTTCATCGGTGGTGCGGCCGTCACCGGCGGCATCGGCACCGTGCCGGGTGCGATCGTCGGTGGTCTGATCATCGGCCTGCTGAACAACGGCATGTCGATCCTCGGTGTCGGCACCGAGTTCCAGTCCCTGATCAAGGGTCTGGTGCTGCTCGCCGCCGTCGCGTTCGACGTGTTCAACAAGCGCCGGGCGGCGTCCGCGCGCAAGTAGCGGTTTCGCGCGTGCGCGTTCGCTTGGTGAGCAGAAACGGTCGGGT
>NZ_MJGL01000046.1:0-414 GCF_001864855.1 Curtobacterium sp. MCBA15_005 | reverse complement strand
ATATGCCGTTGCATCGCCTTGACCGCCTGATGGGCACTTCGACCGGGGCGGAACCCATAGCTGTGATCCGAGAAGGTCGGTTCCAGCGTCGGGCTCAGCACCTGGTGAAGTGCTTGTTGGATCAGGCGGTCCTGCACCGTTGGGATACCCAGTGTCCGCTCCCCGCCTTGCGGCTTGGGGATACTGACCCGGCGGACCGGTTGAGGATGGTAGTCTCCGGCCAACAGCCGCTCGCGCAGCGTTGGCCAATGCTGTTGCAGGTGGCCCTTCAGGGCCATCACCGGCATCTGATCGACACCGGCGGCACCCTTATTGGATACCACCCGCTGATACGCACGCATCAGGTTCGGGCGCTCAAGCACCTGTTCCATCAGCGTGTTCGGCTCCGCGTTCGTCCACGAGTGAGCCCCCGCG
>NZ_MJGL01000045.1:117889-118532 GCF_001864855.1 Curtobacterium sp. MCBA15_005 | reverse complement strand
CGACCAGGTCGCCGAGGGCGTCCTGCGCGCCGTCCCCGTGGTGCGCCCGGACCACCAGGCGGTCCCCGATCGCGGCGTCGTGCAGCACCCCGAGCGCACGGGCCCGGGCGATCGCCGCCTGTTCGTCCGCATGCACCGCCCCAGGGTACGGGCCGCCTAGAGTGTTGGCATGGAGAAGGCCCGGGTCGACAGCTGGATCTGGGCCGTCCGGATCACCAAGACCCGGTCGGCCGCAACTGCCGCGTGCAAGGCCGGGCACGTCCGGGTGAACGGGGAGCGGGCGAAGCCGGCGCAGCCGATCGGCCCCGGTGACGAGGTGCGGGTGCGCCAGAACGGCTTCGACCGCATCGTCGTGGTGACCGGCATCATCCTGAAGCGGACGAGCGCCCCCGAGGCCGCGAAGCACTTCGAGGACAAGACCCCGCCGCGGCTGTCGAAGGAAGAGGCCGGGTTCGTCCCGATGCGCGACCGCGGGGCCGGACGGCCGAGCAAGCGGGAGCGCCGCGACCTCGAGAAGCTCCGCGGCTACTGACGCTTCGGCTTGCCGTACGGGTCGATGACGACTTCGAACTCCGTCTCGCCGTCCCACTCGACGGTGACCGGCTGCCCGGTCCAGCGGGCCTCGAGGTGACCGTCGTCGTCC
>NZ_MJGL01000045.1:115962-117253 GCF_001864855.1 Curtobacterium sp. MCBA15_005 | reverse complement strand
CGAGGTGACCGTCGTCGTCCTCGTCGGAACCGCACAGGGCTGAACCACTCGGTACCCGCTCGATCGCCACCCGTCCGTCACGGCCGACCGCGTACAGCTCGACGACCCGTCCACGGATCGACTGTGTCCGCGCCGAGTCGTGTCGGACCTCGCCGAACCGCCGTGCTCCGTCCGCGGAGACGACCCAGTACTCCACGGCGTCGCCGATCTCGACGGCCGGGCCACAGCACTCGTGCTCCCAGCCGCCGATCTCGATCACGACGTGCGACGCGGACATCAGACGAAGCGCACGGTCTGCTGCAGGCGGTCGCGGATCTCGAACACGTCGACGGAACCGGCCGGCGACCAGACGCCGCCCAGCACCTGGGCGAGCGCACTGCGACGGACGACGAGCGCGGTGGGCTTCTTCGGGGAGCCCACGAGCTGCACGTCCTCGGTGACGGCGGCGTCCGGCACGACGAGCAGCCGCCCGGAGAACCGAACCCGGGTCTGCTTCTGCACGGCGCGGGCGGCGCGGACGAGTTCCTTGACAGGTCGCTCCCCCGGTGCGAGCGTCTCGCCGACGATCTCGCCGTGCTCGACGCGGACCGGAGCGCCCCAGTCGATGGACTCGACGGCCCAGAGTCCGCTCGGGGCCAGGACGGCGTGGTCGAGCTTGCCCTCGGCCCCGGCGTCGAGGTCGTGCCACACCGTGACGCCGATCCCCATGTCGGAGACGATCAGGGCGGTCGCCTCTTCGGCCAGGGCCTCGGCGAGCAGCCGTCGGATGTGCCGGGGCGCGGAGCGGATGAGCGTGGGGTCGTAGGGGTCTTCGATGGGGTCGCCGAGGCCGACCCACTCGCGCTCGGCCTGCAGGAAGACCTCGCGCGACCGACCACCGGGGTGTCCGTGGGACCGCGCCCGGGGGCGGGTGTCACGACGCGCTGCCGGGGGTGCGTAGGCGTCGCGACCGGTGTCGCCCCTGCCGGTGGAGCCGGAAGCACCGAACGAAGTCGACGCGCGGGACCCGATGTCGTACGCGCGCCGGGCTTCCGGCGTGCCGATGCGCTCCCATGCGAGCTGGACCTGGCGGAAGCGCTGGGCGTCGCCGCCGAGGTCGGGGTGCGTCTCGCGGGCCGCCCGCCGGTAGGCGCGGCGGAGCGCGTCGTCGTCAGCCGTCGCGGGGACGCCGAGGACTTCGTAGGGGGTGGCGTCGGCCGGGCTGTCCGTCATGGCCCTGCGACATTACCGGAGGCAGTGTCGGAGTCCGCCGCATGGTTGCTGGGTGCGGTCTGGGCCCACGCCGCCGGTT
>NZ_MJGL01000045.1:104852-115209 GCF_001864855.1 Curtobacterium sp. MCBA15_005 | reverse complement strand
GGCCGTGCCGGTGGGGAGAGGGCCGGTGCAGTCTCGGACCGCCGGCACACGGTCCGCAGGTGGTCGCGTCAGACCACAGTGGTCACGACCGGCGCTCCGAGGAACGCCGCGTACCGCGCGGCCGCCGCCTGGAGTGCACGGACGGACATAGCGTCGAGGGCGCCGAAGGGTGTGACGCTGACGAGGTGCTCGGCCCGGCGCTCGGTGCGCTTCCAGGTGCCGACGACGCGACCCCGGACGACGGCCATCGGCAGGAACACGCCGTTGGCCCCGGGGACGACCCGGTCGGCGTGGGCGGGGTCGAGCTGCGCGGACCGGTCGGTGTACCCGAGCAGGTACTCGTCGAAGCCGGGGAGCAGGTGCCCGGTGGGGACGCGCGCGGCTGCCGGCCGGTCGGCGAGGGCGAGGAGCCCGTCGCCGAGGTCCTCGACCGCGTCCCCCGCCACGGCTCGGGCCCGGCGGAGGTCACCGAGCGGCAGCTTCGTCCAGCTCGCGGCGTCGGCCTCGGTCGCGGGGCCACGACCGCGCAGGTACCCGAGCAGGACCCGGCGGAGGGCTTCGTCGCGGTCCGGCGGGTCAGCGGTGGCGGGTGCCCACTCGTCGAGCAGCACGAGCCCCTGCCCGACGCGGGCGGTGGGGCCCCAGGCGACGAGGCGTTCCTGCGCGAGCTGCAGGACCAGGTGGTAGCCGCGACCTCCGGCCGGGTCGATGCCGGCAGCGCGGTACGCCGCGAACAGGTCATCCCGGACCAGCGCACGGCCGCCCTCGAGGGCCGCGATCGTCGCGTCACGGGCCCGGCCGAGCAGGGCGTCGTCGATGCCGAGCTCGGCGGCGCGTCGGGCGATCGTGCGGAGCGTCCGTTCGGCGGTGAGCGAGAGCAGCAGTCGCAGGTCGTCGGGGCGCAGGGCGTGAAGGGTGCCGCGCATCGGCCACGAGCGGACGAGTTCCCCGCGGTCGAAGGCCTCGCGGACGTCGTCCCGCGTCGATCCGGGAGCGCGGACCCCGATGGCCCAGAGCACCTGACCGAGGTCCTGCCCCTGCACCGCCAGCATCCGCTCGACGACCTCGGCGGGGCGCAGCCCGGGCGCCGCGATGCCCTGCGCCGCGAACCGCGCCGTCCGGAGCCGCGCGGGGCTGGTGGTCACGCGACGGCGGCGGTGACGGCGTCGGCGTGCTGCTCCAGGTAGGCGACGTCGGCGCGGTACAGGTCGGCGTGGCCGTGCTGCAGGTCGCTGACGAACTTCGGGTTGCCGGCGGCGGCCTCGTGCTCGATCGTCGTGACGAGCGCGACGAGCGACGCGATCATCGTCTCGGCCAGGACGCTCCGGGAGCGGTCGTCGAGGGCGTAGGCGCGGCAGAACTCGGCGGCCCGTGCGAGCCGCTCGTCGAGGTCGGGGGCGGTCGATCCCTCGACGGCGCCGGTGGTGAACGGCGCGAACCGGTAGACCGCACTCGCGACGTCCCAGACGCGGGGCCCGGGGTGCGCGGTGTCGAAGTCGATCAGGCCGACGGCGGCGATGCCGTCGTAGACGCAGTTGTACGGGGCGAAGTCGCCGTGCACGATCGTCTCGACCGGGGCACGGTCGGCCTGCGACCAGAGGTCGTCGGTGGCGCTGCGCGGGAAGCTGGCGGCGGCGTCGTGGAACTGGCGGAGCAGGCGGGCGCTGGTGACGAGGGCTGCCTCGCTGGCGATGTCCTCGGTCCAGGGGTACTCCCCCGCGACGCCCGGGACGAACGAGACCGTCTCGAGGGTGTCACCGAGGGCGATCGGTTCGGGGGCTGCGACGAACCCCTGCTCGTGCAGGTGGGCGAGCAGCCGGTGCACCGTGGGGGTCCACGGCCCGGCGGGGCGGTGGACTCGGTCGTCGGCCCTGGTGATGCGCTCCAAGGGGAACCTCCTGCGTGTTGCGTCTCCGTTGACGGAGGGCCAGCGTACCGGCAGCGACCGACGGCCGCTCGGCGACCATCCGGAACGCGGCGGTCCGGGCGGCTACAGCTGGTCGCGCAACCAGGACGGCCCGTGGACGACCGCGCCGAGAGCCTCGACGCGGTCGCGGAGCTCGCGGTCGGCCGTCACGACGACGACCGGGCCGTCGCCGGCACGCACCGCGGCCCGCGCGGACTCGACGATCGCGTCGTCGCCGGAGGCCGGAGCACGGAGCACGTCGACAGCGCCCGTGGCACCATCGTTCGCAGCGGCCCGGGCCTCCCCCTCGAGCACCACGGTCCACCGCGGCCACCACCGCGCGAACGGCAGGTCGAGCAACGATGCGGGCACCCCGCCCGCGGCGAGCGCCGACACCTGTGCGAGCAGGCGTGACGCGGCGCCGGCTCGGTCCTTCCACCAGCCGTCGGGCACGCTGCCGACGACGTTCGCCGCGTCGACGACGACGTGCGGTGTGTTCGCGACGGTGGCACGGAGCGCCGGCCACGACCTGCCGAAGCCGGGGTGCAGGGGCAGGTCGTCGACCTGGTCGATCGGGATCCACGACAGGGCGAGGCTCTCGCGGTCGGCGATGACGGGTTCGAAGGGTCGGGAGGCGCGCCCCACGACGGTCGTGTAGGTCCAGAACCCCAGGTCGAGCAGTGCCGTGTGGCGCAGGGCGATCGCGTCGTCGGGCACGCCGGCTTCCTCGGCGGATTCGCGGAGGGCGGCGGTCACGGCTGCTTCGCCCTGGTGCCGTGCGCCGCCGGGGATGCCCCAGGTGCCGCCGTGGTGGCTCCACTCGACGCGGTGCTGCAGGAGCACGCGGCCGGCGCCGTCGTCGACGAGCAGGCCGGCGGCGCCGAAGCGTCCCCACGCCTTGGTGCCGTCGGGGCCGACCGCCCAGGCGTCGCCGGGGTCGCGGGGGCCGGGTGGGGGCCCGGGGGGCGTTGCATCTGGCACGGTCCAACCCTGGCACACGGTGCCCGGAGCGGGCCTCGAAGTGGTCACCGGGCGTCGTGTACGGTGTCGCTCGAGACACGGGGTGCCGCATCCAGCGGCTGAGATCACACCCGTCGAACCTGCTCGAGCTCGTACTCGCGAAGGGATCGTCCATGGAAACCGTTGCGCCCTCCCCTGCCTGGGCCCACCGAACCGCCGAACTGCTCGAGGCCGTGCGTGCCCGGGCCCCGCTGGTGCAGTGCATCACGAACACCGTCGTGCAGAACGTCACGGCGAACGTGCTGCTCGCGCTCGGGGCCTCGCCCGCGATGGTCGACGTGGCGACCGAGGCGGGGCCGTTCGCCCGCGTCGCGGATGCCCTGCTGGTGAACACCGGCACCCCGCACGCCGAACCGCGGGTCGCCGCGCTCGAGGCCGTGCACGCGGCCCGTGACGCGGGCACCCCGTGGGTCCTGGACCCGGTGGCCGTCGGTTCGCTGCCGGTGCGGACCGCCCTGGCGCGTGACCTGCTCGCGCTGCGCCCGACGGTGCTGCGGGGCAACGCCTCCGAAGTGCTCGCCCTGCTCGGCGACTCGGCCGGTGGCCGCGGGGTCGACAGCACCGTGGGCACGGACGACGCCCGGGTCGCGTCCGTCGCTGCTTCGGACGGGAGGCTCGTGGCTGCGGTGGCCGTGTCGGGTGCGGTCGATCTGCTGGTCGCGCCCGGCATCGGTGTGGTCCGGGTCGCGAACGGGACCGACCTGTTGACGCGGATCACCGGTGGCGGGTGCGCGCTCGGCGCGGTCGTCGCCGCGTTCACGTCGGTCGCGCCGGAGGACGCGGGGGCCGCTGCCGTCGCCGCCACCGCGGTGCACACGATCGCCGCCGAGCTCGCGGCACGGGAGGCCGGCGGACCGGGGACCTTCCAGCCGCTGTTCCTCGACCGGCTGGCGTCGCTGACCCCGGAGGACGTCGTCCGCGAGGCCCGGATCACGGTCGAGGCCGCTCCTGCGGTCGACGCCCGGGCGGTGTCGGCGTGAGCGGGCTGCAGCAGTCTGCGGGGTTCGGCGTCTACCTGGTGACCGACGGTGCCCTGGCCGACCGGCACGGCATCGGGGTGCTCGGGGTCGTCCGCGCCGCCGTGCACGCCGGGGTCCGGATCGTGCAGGTGCGGGACAAGGACGCCTCGGCGCGTGACCTGCTCGCCCTGACCGCCGCGGTCGCCGACGCCGTCGGGGACCGCGCGAGGGTGGTGGTCGACGACCGGCTCGACGTCGTCCTCGCCGCACGGCACGCGGGACACCGGGTCGCGGGCGTGCACCTCGGCCAGTCCGACGTCCCCGTCACGGCCGCCCGTGCCCTGCTCGGAGCGGACGCCCACGTGGGCCTCACGGCGAACACGCTCGCGCACCTGGCTGCCGTCGAACGACTCCCCCGCGGCACCGTGGACCTGCTCGGCGTCGGGGTCGTGCACCCCACGGCGACGAAGGCCGACCACCCGCCGGCCCTCGGCCACGACGGGTTCGCCCGGTTGGCCGCCGCCACCGACATGCCGTGCGTGGCGATCGGTGGGGTGACTCTCGACGACGTCGTGCCGCTCCGGGCAGCCGGTGCCGCGGGCGTCGCGATCGTGTCGGGCATCTGCGCCGCGGCCGATCCCGGGTCCGCAGCGGCCGCGTACGTGGCCGCGTGGGGCCCTGGACCCGGCCAGGTGGCGGAGGCGGGGCGGCCCGCAGAAGGCGCACCGGTCCTCCCGGCCTCCACCTCCACGCGCCGCGGGGCGGACGCATGAGCGTCCCACGGGTGCTGAGCATCGCCGGGACCGACCCGACGGGCGGGGCCGGGATGCAGGCGGACCTCAAGGCGATCGCCGCGCACGACGGGTACGGCATGGGCGTGGTCACCGCCCTCGTCGCGCAGAACACGCACGGGGTGCGGTCGGTGCACGTGCCGGACGTCGGGTTCCTGCGGGAGCAGCTCGACGCGGTGTCGGACGACGTGACGATCGACGCCGTGAAGATCGGGATGCTCGGCACCGCCGACGTCGTGCGGGTCGTGACGGACTGGCTGCGGGAGCACCGGCCGCCCGTGGTCGTCGTGGACCCGGTGATGGTGGCGACGAGCGGGGACCGGTTGCTCGACGAGGACGCGGCGTCGGCCATGGGGGCGCTGTTCGCGCTCGCCGACCTGGTGACGCCGAACCGGGCCGAGCTCGTGGTGCTGGCGGAGCTCGCCGGAGCGTCTTCGTCGGCTTCGTCGCTGGATGCCGCGCGTGCCGTGGCGGCGCGGTGGGACGTCCTGGTGCTGGCGAAGGGCGGCCACGACGAGGGTCCGACCTCCGACGACGTGCTCGTGGCACCGGACGGCACCGTGCGGGTGTTCACCGGTCCCCGGGTCGCGACGACGAACACGCACGGCACCGGGTGCTCCCTGTCGAGCGCGATCGCGACGCTCGCCGCACGGCACGGCGACTGGGAGCTCGCGGTCGGGGTGGCGAAGGAGTGGCTGACGGCGGCGCTCCGCGGGGCCGACGCCCTGACGGTCGGGAGCGGCAACGGCCCGGTCGACCACGGGGCGCAGGCGCGGGCGGCCCTACCGGCGCTGTCGTACACGGACGTGTGGTGGGCGGATGCGGCATCGGTGCTGCAGGAGACGATCGACTGCGCGTTCCTGGTGGGGCTCCGGGACGGGACGCTCGAGCCGGAGGTGTTCGCCGGCTACCTGGCGCAGGACGTCCACTACCTGCGGGCGTACGAGCGGCACCTGGCGGCGCTCGGGGTCGGTGCCGCCGGTGCCGGTTCGGATGCTGGTGCTGCCGCTGCTGCTGCGTTCTGGGCGGCTGCTGCGCAGGGGTGTGCCGACGAGGCCCGCGACCTGCACCACCGTCGGCTGGCCGGTTCGCACGCCGACGATCCCGTGCACCCCACGTGCGCCGGGTACCTCGCACACCTGCAGCAGGCGGCGGACTCCGGCTCCGCGGCGGTGCTGGCCGCCGCGGTGCTGCCCTGCTTCCAAGTCTACGCCTGGGTCGGGTCGCAGCTCGGGGTCGCTCCGGACGGGCACGCTTTCGCCGACTGGATCACGGCGTACGGGGACCCGGGGTTCGCGGCGTCGAGTGCCGAGGCGACCCGGCTCGTCGAGGAGCTGGCCCGTGCCGCGACGCCCGACGAGCGAGGGCGGATGGCCCGGGCGTTCCGGCGTTCGACGGAGTGGGAGCTCGCGTTCTTCCGGATGCCGACGGAGGCACGCGACCGGGGCGAGCGGGCAACCGGGGCTAGCGGGCGACCGGCGGCAGCCGCACCAGTTCGACCGACAGCTCCGCGCCGGTGACCGTGCCGCGCATCCACGTGTGGTCGGGCTGGCGACGGCGGTCGGTCGGCGAACCGGGGTTCAGCAGGCGCATCCCCGACGGCGCCACGGTGTCCCACGGGATGTGCGAGTGACCGAAGACGAGCACGTCGGTGTCCGGGTACTCGGCGTCCATCCGCCGCTCCCGACCGGTCGACGCCCCGGTCTCGTGCACCAGGGCGAAGCGCAGGTCCTCGATGCCGAACCGAGCGACGAGCGGCAGCCGGTCGTCGAACTCCGGGCCGTCGTTGTTGCCCCGCACCCCCGCGAAGCGGCTGGACCGCGCCTGCACGGCGTCGAGGGTGGCGAGGTCGACCCAGTCCCCCGCGTGCACCACGAGGTCGGCCGCGTCGACGTCGGCCCACAGCCCGGGCGGCAGGTCCCTCGCGCGCTTCGGCAGGTGCGTGTCGGACAGCAGGACGAACGACGTCGTCACGACTCGGTGGGTGCCGGCATCGGGAGCCCGGCCTCATCCGAGGCCCCGAGGCGCTCCAGCAGCCCGGCGAGCAGCGCGATGTCGTCGTCCGACCAGTCGGCGAGCCGTTCGTCGAGCGCGTCGCGGTGCAGCTGCACCGACCGTTCGAGCGCTGCGCGGCCGGCGTCGGTTGCCTCGAGCGGCTTCGCGTTGCCGCTGCCGCCGTCGGTCGTCCGCACCAGCCCGGTCGCGAGGAGCCCGGACAGCTGCCGCGAGATCGTCGAACGGTTCAGCCGCAGGTAGCGGGCGATGTCGATGGCCATGCAGCCCGGGTGCTGCACGACGAAGTCGACGAGGGACTGGTCGACGACGCTCAACACCTGGTCCGAGCCCCGAGCGCGGATGCTCGCCCGACGGGTGATGCGGGCGAGCTCGGTGTACGCCCGGCTGATGTCGCTGTTCCGGACCCTCGAACTCGGGTGGTCCATGGTGGCTCCAGCCTGTCTGTGCCGGCGCCTGCCGGCGGTCTCCTGGTCCGGTCACACTACCGGCGGGTCCGTGTGGAGTGGGGTCAGCGACCGGCCGCGGCAGCCTGCAGTGCGGGGATGTCCAACTTGACCATCTGCATCATGGCCTCGAACACGCGGGCGTTGGCCTCCGGGTCGCCCGATCCGCTCATCAGCTCCCCCAGCATCGACGGGGTCACCTGCCACGCCAGACCCCAGCGGTCGGTCAACCACCCGCACGCCATCGGGCTCCCGCCGTCGGCGAGCAGGGCGTCCCACAGCCGGTCGAGCTCGTCCTGCGTGTCCACGTCGATCTGGAACGAGACCGCGTCGGTGTGCGGGTGCCCGGGGCCGCCGTTCATCGCGCGGTACGGGGCGCCGAGCAACGTGAACTCGACGACGAGGGCACGGCCGTCGGGCATCCGGCTGACGCTGTCGACGCGGCTGTCGGGGAACAGTCCGACGTAGTACTCAGCGGCCTGTTCGGCCTGGTCGTCGTACCAGAGGAACGGGGTGATGGTGGGCACGCGAGCCCCTTCGTTCGGTGCTCAGTCCGCGGCGCTGCGGCTGAGCAGGTCGGCTTTCTCGGGGTGTTCGTCGAACCACTTGCCGACGAACCAGCACATCGGCACGATGCGCTTCGTGGTCGACGACTCGACGTCGGCGACGGCGTACTCGACGAGTTGCGCCGCGTAGCCGTGGCCGCGGTGCTTCGGGACGGTGTAGGTGTGCGGGAAGGCCACAGCGTCACCGTTCACCCGGTAGTCGAGCACGCTCACGAGCTCGCCGCCGACGTACATCGCGTAGCGGTCCTGGTCGGTCTCGTCGCGGAACTCGTGGTCCATGCCGCCATCATGCTCCCGGCGAGGCGTTCGTGCCCCCGGGGAATGCACGACGGCAGGCAGCGTTGCAGGGACACCATGACAACCATCGGAATCATCGGCGCCGGCAACATCGGATCCCAGCTCGCACGACTCGCGGTACGGAACGGCCACCAGGTCGTCATCGCGAACTCCCGCGGCCCGGAGACCCTGACCGACCTGGTCACGGAACTCGGCGACGGCGCACGCGCGGCGACTCGCGACGAGGCAGCCGCAGCGGGTGAGATCGTCGTCGTGACGGTGCCGCTCGCCGCGATCGAGTCGATCCCCGTCGAGCCCCTCGTCGGCAAGGTCGTCATCGACACGAACAACTACTACTGGGAGCGCGACGGCCACATCGCCGCCCTCGACGACCAGTCGACGACCACCGCCGAGCTGCTGCAGGACCACCTGCCCGGCGCCCGTGTCGTGAAGGCGTTCAACCACATCGGCGCCGACGACCTGACCGGCCACGCGACGCCGGCCGGCACCCCGGACCGTCGGGCCCTCGTCATCGCCGGCGACGACGACTCCGCCAAGCAGACCGTCGCCGAGCTCATCGACGCGTTCGGCTTCGACGTCGTCGACGCCGGGCCCCTCGCCGAGGGCTGGCGCATCCAGCGGGACACCCCCGGCTACGGCCCGCGGATGACCGCCGCCGAGCTGCGCGACGCCCTGGCCGCCGCGACGCGCTAGTCCTCGGCTCCGCGCAGCACCGCCGCCGTTTCGCCGCCGTTTCGCGCTGAGCGACACCTCACGGGCGCCGCACCCCGTGAACTGTCGCTCAGCGCGAAACACGCCGGCGCGGAACGACCAGCGCGGAACGACCGGGCGCGACCCGGCGCGAAGCGCCCGCTCAGGCCCGGTCGAAGATCGTCGTCATGTCGGCGATGTCGTCCTCGGTCGGCGTCCACGTCGTGCCGGCCTCGACGTTCTGCGTGATCTGCTCCGGCTTCGTCGCCCCCGCGATGACGCTCGACAGCCCCGGCTGTGCCAGGAGCCACGCGAACGTCGCCTGCAGCATCGTCACGCCCCGGTGGTCGCAGAACCGCTGGTAGTCGTCGAGCACGTCCCACGGGGCGTCCTCGAGCACCTGTGGCTTCGAGGTCGTCAGCCGCCCGTCGGCCGGGCCGCCCGCCTTCGTGTACTTGCCGGTGAGCAGCCCGTTGTAGAGCGGGAAGAACGGCAGGAACCCGAGCGCGTACGCGCGCACCGCCGGCAGGACCTCGGCCTCGGCGTCCCGGGCGAGCGGGCTGTACTCGTTCTGCGCGGACACGAACGCGGTGGTGCCGGCGATCGACGCCGTGAGCTCGGCCTCGGCGATCTGCCACCCCGCGAAGTTCGAGTGGCCGACGTAGCGGATCTTGCCCTCGCGGACCAGGTCGTCGAGGACCGACAGGGTCTCCTCGATCGGCGTCACGTCGTCGGGCCGGTGCATCTGGTAGAGGTCGATCCAGTCCGTGCCGAGACGCCGGAGCGACGACTCCACCGCGAGCCGCACGTACCGGCGGGACCCGCGGACGCCCCAGTCCGGGCCGTTCGCGCCCTGCATGTCCATGCCGAACTTCGTGGCGAGGACGATCTCGTCGCGGCGGCCGCGGATCGAGCGTCCGAGCATCTCCTCGGACATGCCCGGCACGCCGCCGTAGATGTCGGCGGTGTCGAAGAGCGTCACCCCGGCGTCCAGGGCCGCGGCGACGACGGCGTCGGTGCCCTCCTGCGACTCGGACGCGGTTCCCCGCCGCCCGAAGTTGTTGCAGCCGAGGCCGACGGTGGAGACGACGAGCCCCGAGGGGCCCAGGGGACGGTGTTCGATTCCGGTCATCACCCGAACGTACCGGCGACCCCGAACTGGGGCTGCGATCCACACAGCGGTTGCCGCTACAACTGAGCATGGATCAGTCGACGGAAGGAGCGCCGCAGTGGCAGCGCATCGCATGCCCGAATCGGACCGGCCCCGTCGGCCCGTCCCGGCCTGGGTGACCGCGCCGCCCGTCGACGAGGTCGCGCCCGAGCGGGTCGCCGCCGCCGGTCACGTGAACGCCTCCGGCCGGGAGGCCCGCCCCACCCCCGCCTCGTCACGCGCCGCCCACGCGGCGCCGGTCCCACCGACCACGGTCGCCCCCGCCGGGACCGTGCCCGCCGCGCACGCACCGACCGCTGAGCCCGCGTCGATCGCCGCCCTGGTCGAGGCCGACGCCCCGGTGCCCGACTTCCCGCCGCAGCAGGAACTGCTGCCCCCGGCCCCGACGTCGCCGAACGTGCACACCGTGCCGTTCGAGACCCCCGCGGTGCCGCCGTCGTCGGTCGTCCCCGCGTCCGGGCTCGTGGTGCCGGTCTCCCCGGTCGCCGCCGCACCCGC
>NZ_MJGL01000045.1:91852-104120 GCF_001864855.1 Curtobacterium sp. MCBA15_005 | reverse complement strand
CCGCCGCACCCGCGGTGCCCGTCGCCGGACAGCCGCGGTTCTCGGTGCCCGGCCTGGAACACGTGGTCGTCGAGGGCACCGAACCCGAGCCCGTCGGCCCGATCGGCTACCGGACGCCCCGGCGCTTCGCCCACCAGCAGGCCGCCGCACGGTCGGCCGCACCAGCAGCCGCAGCCGCAGCCGCAGCCGCGCGATCCTTCGACGCCGTCCTGCACGCGGCACCGGCCGCCGCCGCTCCCGGCAGCCCCGCCGTCGCGACCCCGAACGTCGACGCGACCACGGCCGTGGTCGCACCCACCCCGGTGCCGCAGGGTGCTCGCGGGGGCGAGGCGGGCCTCCCGACCGAACTGCTCGACCAGCCCGTGGCCGCAGCCGCCGTGCCGGAGCCGCGCCGTGCGCTCGGCGCGACCGCCGGTGCGGTGCTCGGCGCCGTCGCCGGGATCGCGACGATCGGTCTGGCGGCCTGGTGGTTCACCGCTCCCGCGACCGTGCACGGTGTCGGCGTGGTGCTCGGACTGCTCGCGCTGGTGCTCTCGATCGTGACGCTGCGCGACCGGACGGCCACGTGGCAGCGGCCGGTCGCGCTGCTCGGCGCCGTGCTCGGTGGTGTCGGTACGGTCGTGCTGCTGTGGGCCGTCGCGGCGGCGCTGCTGCCGCTCGCGGGGGTGACGCTGCCGGACGTCACCGGCACCGGCACGACCCCGACGCTCGCTCCGTAGCGCCGCGCGGCCCGCGAGCGCTCGGACGCCGTCGTCTCGGCAGGACGCCGCGTCGACGTCGAGACGCCCCCGAAAGTCGAGGCGTCTCGGCGTCTCGGCGGCGGCGGGACAACACGACGGCGTCTCGTCGCGTTCACCATCCCGGAACACGACGGCGTCTCGGCGCCGATGCGCGCGCTCAGACGGCGCGGACGACCCCGCGGGACAGGATCGCGTTCGTCAGCGCGTCGATCGGCTCCCGCTGCACCGTCGGGTTGGCGATGAGGACGTAGTCCACCGCCGGCAGGTCCGGCAGCCCGAGCCGCTGCGACACCTTCACCAGGTCGGCCGGGATCAGCGAGTGCGGGAACACCGCGACGCCGATGCCCGCGCGCACGGCGGCGAGCACCCCGTTGACGTCGCGGGTGTTGCAGGTGATCCGCCAGGTGCGGCCGGCGGCCTCGAGGGCGTCGATCGCCATCTGCCGGCTGATGCTCGGCGCCTGGTACGCGATGAGCGGGACGGGTTCGCCGGGTTCCAGGGCGATGCCGTCCTGCGCCATCCACACCATCTGGTCGGTGGCGACCCGGGTTCCCTCGGCGGACTCCCCCGCCGTCTGCTTGATGAACACCAGGTCGAGCTGGCCGGCGTGCACCCGGCGGAGCAGCGGTGACGACTGGTTCACCGTGAGCTCGAGGTTCACCTGCGGGTGCAGTCGTCGGAAGTCCCGCAGGATCCGTGGCAGCTGCGTGATGGCGAGGTCGTCCGCCGCCCCGAACCGCAGCCGTCCGCGGGTGGCTGCGCCCGAGAAGTAGGCGTCGGCGGTGGCGTGCGCGGCGAGGATCGTCCGCGCGAACCCGGCCATCGCGTCCCCGTTGTCGGTCAGGGCGACGCCGCGGGTGTCCCGGGCGACCAGGGTGCGCGCCACCGCGGTCTCCAGGCGCCGCACGTGCTGGGACACCGTCGGCTGGCTGATGCCGAGCCGGGTGCCGGCCTGCGTGAAGCTGCCGGTCTCCGCCACGGCCAGGAACGTCTGCAACAGGACCGGATCGAGCACGGGACACCTCGTTCGTTCGCGCGGCGTTCGCGCGGTCGTTCGCGCGGCCATTCGCGCGGTCGTTCGCGCGGTCATTCGACATCGCAATGGAGTGATAGCCACCATAGGGGTATCGAATGGGCCGGCGCCACGTAGTTTCGTTGGGGTACCAGATCCACACCGACGTCCGGAGAACCCCGCACCGTGAGCGCGTCACCGACGACCCTCCCCCCGCCCACCGAACCGCTCCCGATCCAGGCCACGCGACCACCGTGGCGCCACACGCTCATCGCCCTGTCCGTGCCGAACTTCCGGCTGTTCACGGCGACCAACCTGGTGGCGATGACCGCCGGCTGGATGCAGCGCATCGCACAGGACTGGCTCGTGCTGCAGCTCACCGGGTCGGTCGCGCAGGTCGGCATCACGGTCGCCTGTCAGTTCGCGCCGATGCTGCTGTTCGGGCTGCTCGGCGGCGTCCTGGTCGACCGGTTCTCGAAGCGCGCGCTCATGATGATCACGCAGGGAGCCTTCGCGGTGCTGTCCGCGCTGCTCGCCGTCCTGACGCTGGCCGGCGTCGTCGAGGCGTGGCACATCTGGGTGATCGCCTTCCTGGTCGGCATGGTCACCGTGATCGACAACCCGGCACGGCAGGTGTTCGTCACCGAGATCGTCGGCCACAAGCACCTGCGGAACGCCATCAGCGTGAACTCGTCGGTGTTCCAGCTGGGCGGCATGATCGGTCCGGCGCTGTCCGGGGCCCTGCTCGTCGCGGTCGGCGCGGGGTGGTCGTTCGGTGTGAACGCGATCGCCTGCGTCGCCGTCGTCGTGACGCTCGGGTTCCTGAAGGTCTCCGAACTGCACCGCACACCCCCGGCACCCCGCGGCAAGGGGCAGCTCGTGGAGGGCCTCCGCTACGCCGTGCACAAGCCGACGATCATCGTGCCGGTGATCCTCGTCGCGTTCTTCTCGGTGTTCGCACTGACGATGCCCGTGCTGCTCTCCGCCTTCGCGTCACAGGTGTACGACGTCGGTGCCGGCGGTTACGGGGTCTTCAACTCCGCCGTGGCGATCGGCGCCCTGGTCGGCGCGCTGCTGTCCACCCGCCGGGCCGTCGTCCGGCTCCGCACCATCGTCGGCGGGGTGTTCTGGACGGGCGTGCTGCTCGTCGTCTCGGGGTCGATCCCGGCGATCGCACCGTTCACCGTCGCGCTCGTGGCGGTGGGGATGTCGCAGCTGCTGTTCCAGACCGCGTCGAACTCGCTCGTGCAGCTGTCGTCGAACGTGGCGATCCGCGGCCGGGTGATGTCGCTCTACGTCCTGGTGCTGCTCGGTGGGCAGGCGATCGGCGGGCCCCTGATGGGACAGATCGTCGACCACTACGGCGCGCACGTGGGGATGATGGTCGCCGGTGGCGTGCCGGCAGCAGCCGCCGCGGTGATCGCGCTCGTGCTCGCCCGCCGGGGCGGCCTGCACCTGGCGGTGCGGATGCGCCACCACCTGCCGGTGCCGGCGATCGTCGCCCACTAGCGGGGGCCCTGGCGGTGACCACCCGCCGGCCTGGAGGCCCGTGGCGGCCCCGCCCCGCGCCTCCCGTCCGCCCGTTGGTCGCGTCGGGCAGTGCGCAAAACACCGGTGTTCACGCTCGACGCCGCGGGATCCCGCGGTGTGTTGTGTGAACACCGGTGTCTTGCGAGGGGCAGTGCCTCAGTAGGCGACGCCGAAACGCGTCTGGTGGTGCGCCGGGGTGACGATCTCGTCGACGAACGCGATCGCGTAGTCGGCGCCGGAGATGTCCGAGTTGCCCTCGGCGTCGGCGAGCAGGACCTCGTCCGAGGCGCGGTAGGTGCCGCGACGCTCGCCCGGGTTGTAGCCGCCGAAGGCCGCGGCGGGGCTCACGTAGAACCAGTCGACCTGGGTGTCCGAGGCGCGCAGGGCGTCGAGGATCTGCGCGTGGCTCCTCGCCTCGCCCTTGAAGGCATCCGGGAAGCCGTCGGTGTCGAAGAGGCGGGGGCCGTCCTCGGACACGCGCATCGAACCGGCACCGCCGACGATGCCGAGACGCGCACCCGCTGCGGCGGCGGCGTCGACGAAGTGCTGGAACTTGTCCTTCAGCTCGCTGCCGTCCGCCTGCACGGCGTGGAGCGAGACGACGACGACGTCGGCACCCTTCGTGACCTCGGACACGAAGTCGGCGTCGAACGCATCACCCTGCGCCAGGGTCAGGCCCTCGGCCGGCTCGAGCTTGCTCGTGTCGCGAGCGACCGCGGTGACGGTGATGCCGCGGGAGAGTGCCTCGTGGGTGATGGCGGAGCCGGCGTAGCCGGTGCCTCCGAAGACGACGATGTTGGTCATGGTGTTCCCTTCGTGGACGTGCTGGGCGTCAGTGACGTTGACAGTCACCGTACAAGAGTTACTCTCTTTGAGTAAGTAGGCACCTGGCGGTGCGTTGCGGAGGACACCATGTCAGCACTCGAGTACAGCCCCTATGCGGCGGACTGCCCCAGTCGGCAGCTGCTCGACCGCATCGGCGACCGGTGGAGCGTGCTGACGATCGGCGCCCTCGCCGACGGTCCCGCACGGTACTCGGCGGTGGCGGCCCGGGTGCAGGGGGTCTCGCAGAAGATGCTCACCCAGACGCTGCGGGCCCTCGAACGCGACGGCATGGTGACGCGGACGGTGTTCCCCGAGATCCCGCCGCACGTGGAGTACGAACTGACCGAGCTCGGCCGGTCGCTGCGCACGGTGCTCGTGCCGCTGGAGGACTGGGCCACCTCGCACATGCCCGACGTCGCCGAGGCGCGCGAGGGGTACGACGCGCGCTGAGCACGCCGCACTCGGAATCCCCGACGGCGACGAGTGGTTGCCTGGGGACATGCGATCGATCGTCTACACGAAGCCCGGTGCCAGCAGCGTCCTCGAACTCGTCGAGCGGGAGATCCCGGAGCCCGGAGCCGGTGAGGTCCGCGTCCGCGTCGTCGTCTCCGGCGTCAACCCGACCGACTGGAAGGCACGCGCCGGCGGGACCTACGGCGACGGGCTGCCGTTCCCCGAGATCACGCCGAACCAGGACGGCGCAGGTGTCGTCGACGCCGTCGGTGCCGGAGTCGACGGACTGGCCGTCGGCGACCGTGTCTGGCTGTTCATGGCGGCCGCGTCACGTCCGACCGGCACCGCGCAGGAGTACACGGTCGTACCCGAGTCGCGCGTGGTCCCGCTGCCCGACGGCGTCTCGTTCGACGTCGGCGCCTCGCTCGGCGTGCCCGCCATGACGGCGCACCGAGCGCTCACCACCCACGAGGACGGCCCCGCACGCCTGGGCCCCGGTGCCCTGGACGGCTTCACCGTGCTCGTCGCCGGCGGCGCCGGTGCCGTGGGGCACGCCGCGATCCAGCTTGCCCGCTGGGCCGGCGCGACCGTCATCACGACGATCAGCTCGGACGCGAAGGCAGCACTGGCGACTGCGGCCGGCGCCCACCACGTCGTGAACTACCGCGACGAGAACGCCGCCGAGCGCATCCGGTCGATCGCACCGGACGGTGTCGACATCGTCGTCGAGGTGTCGATCCCGCAGAACGCCGCGCTGGTCGCCGACGTGCTGGCGAACCACGGCGTCGTGTCGATCTACGCGAACAACGGCGGCGACGAGGCGAGCCTGCCGATCCGCCCGAACATGAGCGTGAACGCCCGCTACCAGTTCCTGCTGCTCTACACGATCGGCGACGAGGCGCTGTCCGCGGCGGCCGAGGACGTCACCGAGGCGCTGCACGACGGTGTGCTTCCGGTCGGCGAGGACGTCGGTCTCCCGCTCACCCGGTTCGCGCTCGAGCAGACCGCGCAGGCGCACGACGCCGTCGAGCAGGACACGGTCGGCAAGGTCCTCATCGACGTGACCGAGGCGCGGTAGCCGCGACACCGGCTCCGGCTCGGGCTCGGGCTCCGGCTCCGGCTCGGGCTCCGGCTCCGGCTCGCAGACGACGAACGGCTCCCACGCATGCGTGGGAGCCGTTCGTCGTGGACGATGCGGGAGGGGTCAGCGACCCAGACGCGCGGCGATGGCTGCGGTGACCCGGAGCCGGGCTGCAACGCGCTCGCGTTCGATGTTGGCGGCGATGACGTCGAGGTCTTCGTAGTCGGCGTCGGTGGTGGTGTCGTTCCAGTTCGGCGAAGAGATCCGGGCACGCCCGAACGACGGCGGAGCAGGGTTCACGGTCGTCATGGGGGCATCGTACGTCGAGCGTCCGACAGAGCGTGTGAGCATCACGGGCCTTTCCTTGGATTGCGGTCGCGCTCGGGGAACGAGTAGGTCAGCGAGAACGCGACGGCCATGAACGACGCCATCATCGCGATGTTCTTGGCGTCGAGTTCGGTGAAGGCGTCGGGGACCGGGGAGTCGACGGTGAGCATGCCGAACGAGTACTGGTCGGACCGGATCACCACCGAGACGTACGAGGTGTACCGCGGTTCGAAGCCCGGCAGGTCCTGGTCGACGTCCACATCGGCCGAGCGGTCACCGACGATCCGGGGTGATCCCCCGACCAGCACCCACTCGAGGTTGCGGTCGCCGTAGGGCGTGCCCGCTCGGAAGACCCCGGCGGTGTCGCCGGCGCCACCGTGACCGATCGGCTCGAGCGCCCGCAGATCGGTGGACAGCTGGTACACGTTGGCGCGGACGTCGGGCACCTTCGGCAGCAGGTAGAACGCCAGGGCCACGGCGACGCGGTCGGCGACGACCGAGAGTTCGCCGTGGCGGTCGGACCGGGGCAGCTCGGTGAACCGGACGAGCCGGGTGGCGATCTGGCCGAACGCGTACCGGACCGCCGTCGACTGCTCGAGCTCGGCCGCGGTGGCGTTGTCCTCGGCCACGGACCGTGCGGCGTCGCTGCGCCGGGTCCGGACCACCTGCACGGTCACGGCGCCGACGAGCACGACGAGCCCGAACGCGACGAGCGACAGTCGGACCGCCGGCGTGACGAACAGGTTCGGCAGCTGGAACGCCGCGGTGGGCGCAGCAGCCACCACGATCGGCCACACGACCGTGCCGACCCGTCCTGAACGCTGGTTCCCCATGACCACGACGCTAGGTCACGCCACCGACGCGGACGGAGTTGTCCACAGGCGGGTTCTCCACAGGATCCATCGGCCTCCACCGGCCCGTCGCACGCAGCTGGTAAGCAGGACCCATGACCGACGTCAGCACGACCGTTCCCGGATCCAGAGCCCTCGTCCTCGGTGGCGGAGGTGTCGCCGGCATCGCGTGGGAAGTCGGTGTCCTCGTCGCACTGCAGGAAGCCGGCGTCGACCTCGACGCCGCCGACCTCGTGGTCGGCACCAGCGCCGGCAGCGTCGTCGGCGCGTTCGTCCGGAACGGTGCCGTCCAGCAGGCCTACGACCAGCAGCACACCCCTGCGCCCACCACGTACGAAGAGCCGGCGCCCATCGACGTCGAAGCCGTGCAGCAGCACATCGGCGCAGCACTGCAGGGTGCGACCGGCGAGCAGGACGCCCGCGCTCGACTCGGCCAGGCCGCCCAGCAGGTCGTCGGCGGGCAGAGCGACGACGAGCGCACGGCGACCTTCGGCGAGACGCTCCCGTCCACCGAGTGGCCGGAGAAGCCGCTCGCCGTCACCGCGGTCGACGCCACCGACGGCACCTTCCGCCTGCTGACGGCGGCCGACGGTGTGCCGCTCCCCCGTGCGGTCGCTGCCAGCTGCTCGGTGCCCTTCGTCTGGACACCGGTCGCCGTCGACGGCCGCCCCCACGTCGACGGTGGCGTCCGCTCGGGCACCAACGCCGACGCGGCCGCCGGGTACGAGCGGGTGCTCGTCATCGCCTGCGGCCCCGAGGGCCCGTCACCGTGCGGGCCCTGGCTCGACGTCGCCGTCGAGGCACTGCGCGCCGCCGGTTCGTCGGTCGAGGTCGTCGTGGCGGACAGCGCGTCCCAACAGGCCTTCGGCACGAACTCGCTCTCGCTCGCCACGCAGGCGCCGTCGGCCGAGGCCGGTCACGCCCAGGGCACCGCGGTCGCCGAGCAGGTCGCTGCCTTCTGGGCCGAGGACCTGGCGAGCGTGCACGCATGAGCACCCCGTTCTCCGACATCGACCAGTACATCGCGCTCCCCCGCGTCGACGGCATCGACATCAGCCCCGACGGCACCCGCGTCGCGCTGACGGTCAGTGCGCTCGACCCGGACGCCACCGGGTACCGCCGATCGATCTGGCAGGTGCCCGCGACGCCGACCCCCGACACCGCCGCGCGCCCGGTCCGCCTCACACGCTCCGCCAAGGGCGAGGGCGGCATCGCCTTCACCCGCACCGGTGACCTGCTCTTCGTCTCCGGTCGGCCCGACGCCGACGCCACCGACCTCGAGGCAGCCCAGCTCTGGGTGCTGCCCGCGGCCGGCGGCGAGGCCCGTCCGCTCACCCGGCTGGCCGGGGGCGTCGGCGGGGTCCTGGCCACCGCGGCGTCGTCGGACGTCGTCGCGCTGACGGCCGACCTGCTGCCGGGGGCCGGCTCCGACCCGGCGACCGTGCTCGAAGCCGACGCGGTGCTCCGGAAGACCCGGAAGGACAAGCACGTCCGCGCGATCCTGCACGAGACCTACCCGGTGCGGTACTGGGACCACGACCTCGGCCCGGCACAGACGCACGTCCTGACGCTCGACGCGGCCGGCAGCGCCACCGACAGCGATACCGACGCCGACGCCGAACCCGTCCGGCCCGTCGACCGCACACCGGCCCCCGGCCGTTCGCTCGACCACGTCAGCGGAGCGCTCACGCCCGACGGCTCGGTCCTGTTGGCATCCGTCGGTGTCCGGGAGGCCCGTGGGGACCGCTCGACGCTCGTCACCATCGACCTGTCCAGCGGCCACCGCACGGTGCTGTTCGACGACGTCGACGTCGACCACGAGATGCCGGCGCTGAGCCACGACGGCCGGACGATCGCCTGGGTCCGCACCGTCCGCTCCACCCCGGCCGGCGCGAACCAGCAGGAGGTCTGGGTCGCCGGCATCGACGGCTCCGACGCCCGCCGCGTCGCGACCGACTGGGACCGCTGGCCGAGCGAGCTCGTGTTCGAACACGGTGACCGCGCGCTCCTGGCGGTCGCCGACCAGGACGGCCGCGCGCCGGTCTTCCGCATCCCCCTCGACGGCGGAGCCGTCGAGCAGCTGACGCACGACGACTGGGCGTACTCGAGCCTGCGCGTGGCGGCGGCGACGGGCGTGGTCGTGGCGCTCCGTGCCTCCTGGGCGGCCCCGCTGCACCCGGTGCGGATCGCGACGGACGGCACGGTGACCCCGTTGGGGACGCCGGCGTCCCTGCCGGACCTGCCCGCGCACCTGGAAGAGGTCGAGACGACCGCCGCCGACGGCGCCCGCGTGCGCGGCTGGCTCGTCGTGCCCGAGGGCGACGGGCCGCACCCGCTGGTCCTGTGGATCCACGGCGGACCGCTCAACTCGTGGAACCAGTGGTCCTGGCGTTGGAACCCGATGCTGCTCGCAGCCCGGGGCTACGCCGTGCTGCTGCCGGACCCCGCGCTCTCGACCGGTTACGGACTCGACTTCGTGAACCGCGGCTGGAACGCCTGGGGGCAGGCGCCGTACACCGACCTGATGGCGATCACCGACGTGGTCGAGGCGCGGGCGGACATCGACGCAACCCGGACCGCAGCGATGGGCGGGTCGTTCGGCGGGTACATGGCGAACTGGGTCGCCGGGCACACCGACCGGTTCCGCGCGATCGTCACCCACGCGAGCCTGTGGGCGCTCGACCAGTTCAACGGCACGACGGACTCGTCGCAGTACTGGTCGTCGATCTTCGACGCCGACGGGATCGGGGCGAACGACCCGCACCGGTTCGTGGCCGAGATCACGTCGCCGATGCTCGTGATCCACGGCGACAAGGACTACCGGGTGCCGATCGGCGAGGGGCTGCGGCTCTGGTCCGAACTCGCGGAGCACCACGCGGCACCGGACGGCTCGATGCCGCACCGGTTCCTGTACTTCCCGGACGAGAACCACTGGGTGCTCGCCCCGCAGCACGCCGTGGTCTGGTACGAGACGGTGTTCGCGTTCCTCGGGCAGCACGTGCTCGACCAGGAGTGGGAGCGGCCGGCCCTGCTCGGGTAGCGCTCGCGCCCGGCGAGCGGGCGCGAGCCGGGCGGGCCGCTAGACGAACGCGGCCTGCCCGGTGATCGCCCGCCCGACGATCAGGGTGTTGACCTCGCGCGTGCCCTCGTACGAGTAGATCGCCTCGGCATCGGCGAAGAACCGGGCCACGCCCTTGTCGAGCACGATGCCGTTGCCGCCCTGCACCTCGCGGCACCAGGCGACGGTCTCCCGCATCTTCGCGGTGGCGAACGCCTTGGCCATCGCGGAGTGCTCGTCGCCACCGACCCCGGCATCCTGCATGGCCGAGGCCTGCGTGCACAGTGCGATCGAGGCCGTGATGTTCGACAGCGACTTGACGAGCAGGTCCTGCACGAGCTGGTGCGCAGCGATCGGCTTGCCGAACTGGATCCGCTCGCGGGCGTAGGCCAGCGCGGCCTCGTACGCCCCGACCGCGATGCCGACGGCCTGCCAGGCGACCTCGGTGCGGGTCAGCCGGAGCACCTCGGCGGTCGAGCGGAACGAGGTGGCGTTCTGCAGCCGACGCGATTCGGGCACCCGGACGTCCTGCATGACGATGTCGGCGTTCTGCACCCCGCGCAGGGCGATCTTGTCCTCGATCTTGGTCGCGGTGAAGCCCGCGGTGTCGGTGGTGACGAGGAAGCCCTTGACCTGACCATCGGCGACGTCCTTCGCCCAGATCACGACGACGTCGGCGAAGGTGGCGTTGCCGATCCAGCGCTTCTCGCCGTCGAGCACCCACTCGTCGCCCTCGCGCCGGGCGGTGGTGCGCAGGCCCTTCGCCGAGTCACTGCCCGAGTACGGCTCGGTGAGCCCGAACGCCCCGACGATCTCGCCCGTGGCCATCCGGGGCAGCCACTCGCGCTGCTGTTCGTCGCTGCCGGCGACCGCGATCGAGTTCATCGCCAGGCCGGACTGCACGCCGATGAAGGTGGCGACGCTCGCGTCCACGCGTCCGAGTTCGAGGGCCGCCCAGCCGCGGTACACGGCCGAGTTCTCGAACTGCCGCACGAGCGGGATGCCGGGCCCGTACATGCCGAGCTCGGCCAGCGGCGCGATCACCTGCATCGGGAACTCGGCGCGCGCCCAGTACGCGTCGGCGATGGGCGCGACCTCGCGCTCGAGGTACTGCCGGAGCTGCCCGAGCGACGCGCGCTCCTGCTCGGTGAGCTGCTGCTGGAAGCCGTAGAAGTCCGATTCGAGCAGGGGCGTCGCGGGCATCGTCGTTGACATGGGATCCACGATGCATCATTCTCGAAAACGTTGCAAGAGAGGATCGCGTGTACACATCGGATTCAGCGCTGCGCGCCTTCCGGGAGGCCCGTCACACCTTCATCGCCGGCTCACGGATCGACATGGGGGCGTTGGCTGCCGCACTCGGCGTCGACCGCACGTCGCTGTTCCGGTGGGTCGGCAACCGTGACCGGTTGCTGTCCGAGATCCTGTGGTCCCTCGCAGTCCCGACCCTCGACGGGGCGACCCACGCCGCCGATGAGATCGGGGCGACCGGAGCTGCCCGGCTCGTCGTCGTGCTCGACCGGTTCACCGCCGACCTGATCGACGCCCCGTACTTCCGGGCGTTCCTGACCCGCGAACCCGCTCGGGCGATGCGTCTGCTCACCACCTCGGACAGCGACGTGCAGAGCCGGTTCGTCGCCCGGGTGACCGCACTCATCGAGCAGCAGGAGTCGTCCGGTACGTTCGATCCGGCACCGTTGTCGGCTGAGGAGCTCGCACGGCTGCTCGTCCGGATCTCCGAGTCGTTCACCTACGCCGAGTTCATCTCCGGTGAGACCCCTGATCCCGACCGGGCACGTGCGGCCTTCGAGTACGTCCTGCGGCCCGACGCGGTGCACGCCACACCCGCACCACCGATCGGAGACCGATGACCATCGACGAGTACCCGTTCCGCCGGACCTACCCCACCAGGTGGAACGACAACGACATGTTCGGGCACGTCAACAACACGATCTACTACTCGGCGATGGACAACGCGTCGACGTACTGGTTCCGCGAGGTCGCCGGGCTCGACCCGTTCTCGTCGGAGTGGATCGCCGTGCTGGTGTCGTCGAGCTGCCGGTTCGTCGAGTCCGCCGTCTGGCCGGACGTCATCGAGGTCGGGATGCGCTCGAAGCAACTCGGCACCACGAGTCTGTCGTGGGAGTTCGGCCTGTTCCGCCAGTCCGACGGTGCCCTGCTCGCCACGGGTGAGTTCGTGCACGTCATCATCGACCGCGAGGGCGCCCGCCGACCGATCCCGCTGCCCGCCGAACTCCGCGAGCTCGTGACCGGCTCGATGGTCGCGCAGCAGCCCGCCGTCGCCGACTGACCGGCCGCCCGGCGCACGTCCCGCCCGGCCCGGAGCACGTCCCGCCCGGAGCCCCGCGCACAACCAAAGTGCTCCCGAAC
>NZ_MJGL01000045.1:82805-91406 GCF_001864855.1 Curtobacterium sp. MCBA15_005 | reverse complement strand
GTTCGGGAGCACTTTGGTTGCACCGATCGGATCGGCACCGGGTTCCGGCCGAGGGCGGCGCGGACTGCTCAGGACTTGAGGGCAGCGAGCTCGAGGTTGATGTCGTCGGGGTCCTGCACGGACAGGATCACCATGCCGGCGTCGCCCAGGTCGGTGACCTCGCCGTGCTCGACACCCGCGGCATCGAGTCGGGCGGCCGCCTCGTGCAGCTCGTCGACCGAGCCCACGACGAAGCTCACGTGGTCGAGGCCGACGGTGTCCGGATCGAATGTCTGCCCTGCGGGAGCGACCGGACGGAGCCCGAACACCTGGTCACCGAGCCGGAAAACCGATCCGCCGTAGAAACGCTCGCGATCCTCGCGGACACCCGGCTCGTCGACCTGGTCGCTGAAGTCGATCGCCGGATCCGTGCCGAGCAGCAGCTGGTAGAAGGCCTTGCTCCGGTGGATGTCGGTCACGGTGACACGGACGTGGGCCAGGGCGGTCGGGCGTGCGAACGGCTCGGTCATGGTGGAGCTCCTCAGTGGTTGCGCGCCGTGGTTGCGACGCGCACCCGAGGCAACGCTCGGTCCCTCCGAAGCACCCGAGGCCGTGCGGCGACCGGACAGCCCCGCACACGACGTTCCGCACGCCGCACAACCGAAGTGCCCCCGAACCACGCGATCGCGTGGTTCGGGGGCACTTCGGTTCTGCAAGCGGCGCTGGACCCGAACGCCAGCGCCGCAGTCCGGGGTCAGATCAGGTCGTCGGTCAGGTGGTTCGGCGTGCCGAAGCGGTGCGCCGTGATCGACACCGCCTGCTCGCGGACGAACGGCAGGATCTCGAGCCGCCCGGCCTCGGTCACCGGGCCGCCGTACACGGCGACGTCCGGACGACCACCGACGGCCGAGTACAGCGCCGAGGTGTCCCCACCGATGAGCCGCACCCGGGTCGACGACCCCGAGGCGACCGAGCTCGCGAAGGCCTCGTCGGACACCGTCTGCGACAGCGAGCGGACGATCGGCAGCGAACGGATCGCCGCGGCGACGGACGACGGCAGCGTCGCGGCCGTGGAGACCTCGATCGTCGTGCCGGCACGGAGCGCAGCGGCGACGACGCGGACGAGCTCGACCACCGAGGCGTCGGGGTCCGTGTCCGAGCCGGCACCCGCGGCCAGCCGCACCTGCACCGCCGGGAACGGCAGGTACCGGGCGATGTTCCGCTCGGCGGAGAGCGCCGACACGTCGGTCGCGGTGCCGAACAGGGTCGACCACGCCTGCTCGTCGGACGCCAGCGAACGGTCCAGCACCGGCGAGGACACCTCGGCCGCCCGGACGAACGCCGAGACCGGACCCGAAACGGCGACACCGGACGCAGCGACCGCCGGTGCGGGCGTCCACGACCCGAGCCCGAGCAGGTAGTTCAGCCCACCGGCCTTCGTGCCGGCACCCACGGCCGACTTCTTCCACCCGCCGAACGGCTGACGCCGGACGATGGCACCCGTGATGCCGCGGTTGACGTAGAGGTTGCCCGCCTGGATCCGCGACAGCCACGTGCCGATCTCGGCCGGGTCGAGCGAGTGCAGGCCCGAGGTCAGGCCGTAGTCGACCTCGTTCACGATGTCGATCGCCTCGTCGAGAGAGTCGGCGGTCATCATGCCGAGGATCGGGCCGAAGTACTCGGTGCGGTGGAACTCCGAACCACGGCGGACGCCCTGTCGGACACCCGGGCTCCAGAGCTTGCCGGTCTCGTCGAGCTGCTTCGGCTCGACGGCCCAGGACTCCCCCGCGCCGAGCTTCGTCAGGCCGTCGAGCAGCTTGCCCGAGGCAGGCTCGATGACCGGGCCCATCTGCGTCGCGGCGTCGGTCGGGTACCCCACGGTGAGCGAGGACACCGCGTCGAGCAGCTGGTTGCGGAAGCGCTTCGACTTGGCGACCGAGCCGACCATGACGACGAGGGACGCGGCCGAGCACTTCTGGCCGGCGTGCCCGAACGCGGACGCGACGACGTCCTTCACGGCGAGGTCGAGGTCGGACGACGGCGTGACGATCACGGCGTTCTTGCCCGAGGTCTCGGCGAGCAGCGGCAGGTCGGGGCGGAACGAGCGGAACAGCTCGGCCGTCTCGTAGGCACCGGTGAGGATGACCTGGTCGACCATCGGTGACGCGATGAGCTGCTGCCCGAGGTCGTTCTCCGACACCTGCAGGAACGCGAGCACGTCGGCCGGGGCCCCGTGGGCGTCGAGCGCGGTCTCGATGATCGAGGCGAGCACGGCCCCGGAGCGCTCGGCGGGCGGCGCGGGCTTCAGCACGACCGCCGACCCGGCCGCCAGCGCAGCGAGGGTCGATCCGGCGGGGATCGCGACCGGGAAGTTCCACGGCGGCGCGACCAGGGTCAGCGCCGCGGGTGTGAAGGTCGCACCGTCGACGTCGTCGAGCGAGGACGCCAGGGTGCCGTAGAAGTGCGCGAAGTCGATCGCCTCGGACACCTCGGGGTCGGCCTGGTCGATGGTCTTGCCGGTCTCCGACGCCATGACCTCGACGAGGGCGGCGCGGTTCGCCTCGAGCGCGTCGCCGACGGCGTGCAGCACGGCGCCACGTGCACCACCGGACCAGGTCCCCCAGACCGCACCCGCGGCCTTGGCGCGACCGAGCGCGGTGTCGAGCGCCGTGGCGGAGTCGACCCGGGCCTCCTGGACGGCACGGACGCCGAGCGTCGACGAGGCGACGCGCGCGGTGATGGCGTCGCCCCAGGCGCGGACGGCGCCGACCGAGGGGTCGCTGTCCGGGGTGTTCTCGAAGTGACCGGGGCCGGGGCGGCCGACGGCGGCGTAGCGGTCGGCGACACGGTGTGATGCCGGTGCTGCGAGCCCCTCGGGCGTCGCGAGCGGCACCAGGGAGGCGCGGAAGCGCTCCTCTTCGCGGGCGAACAGCGGCGGCGAGGACACCAGCGAGAAGACCGCGGACATGAAGTTGTCCTGCGACGCGCCCTCCTCCAGACGGCGGATCAAGTAGGCGATCGCGACGTCGAACTCGCCCGGGTGGACGACCGGCGTGTAGAGCAGGAGCGAACCGACGGTGTTCTTCACGGCCGACGCCTGGCCCTGCGCCATGCCGAGCAGCATCTCGAACTCGATGCCGTCCCGCACGCCGCGTTCGCCGGCGAGCAGCCAGGCGTGCGCGACGTCGAACAGGTTGTGCCCGGCGACACCGACGCGGACGTTCTCGACGCGCGATGGGGTGAGCGCCCAGTCGAGCACGCGCTTGTAGTTGGTGTCCGAGTCCTGCTTGGTGTGCCAGGTGGCGAGCGGCCAGCCGTGCACCGAGGCCTCGACCTGCTCCATCGGCAGGTTCGCGCCCTTGACCAGACGGACCTTGATGCCGGCGCCACCACGAGCGCGGCGGGCGGCGGACCACTCCTGCAGCTCCTGCATCGCGGCGAGCGCGTCGGGCAGGTACGCCTGCAGCACGATGCCGGCTTCGAGGCCGAGGAACTCGGGCTCGTCGAGGAGCTTCGTGAAGACCGCGATGGTGAGGTCGAGGTCCTTGTACTCCTCCATGTCGAGGTTGATGAACTTGGCCGGGCTGACGGCTGCGGCGCGCTGGAAGAGCGGTCGGAGCTGCTCGACGATGTCGTCCACCGCGTGGTCGAACGCCCACGGCGAGTGCGGGTGCACCGTCGAGGACACCTTGATGGACACGTAGTCGACGTCGTCGCGGGCCAGGAGCTTGTGCGTGCCCTCCAGTCGGCGGGCGGCTTCGCGCTCGCCCAGAACGGCCTCGCCGAGCAGGTTGACGTTGAGGCGGACGCCGTCGCGCTTGATGCCGGCGATGGCCGGGCCGAGCTTGGAGTCGGTGGCGTCGACGATGAGGTGGCCGACCATGTTGCGGAGGACCCGTCGGGCGATGGGGACGACGACGTTCGGCAGCACCGGGGCCATGCCGCCGCCGAGCCGGACGAGTCCGCGGAGCGCGGCGGGCAGGAACCCGGGGGCGTCCGGGGCGATCTGCCGGAGCTTGCGGGCGGCGACTGCGAGGTCCTCCGGTCGCACGACCCCGTCGACGAACCCGACGGCGAAGTCGAGGCCGGCGGGGTCGGCGAGCACGCCGGCGAGCTGCTTCGCGGAGCCGTCGACCGGGTACGACTCGGCCTCGGCGAGCCACTGTCGGACGAGCGCGACGGACTGGTCCGCCAGGGCGTCGTGGTCGATGGCGGAGTCCTCGTGCAGCGTCGTCATGGGTTCAGTGTGGAGGTCCGGGATGCGGTAGCGGAAGTGAGCGTTCCTGATGGATACCGTTCAGTTGCGCTACCGTTCCGGTCGTGACCCGGCTAGCGTCGGAGCATGCTCGACGTCCGCCGTCTCGTGCTCCTCCGTGAGCTGTCCATCCGCGGCACGATCGCGGCCGTCGCCGAGGCGGTGAACTTCACTCCGTCGGCGGTCTCGCAGCAGCTGAGTGCCCTGGAGCGGGAGGCCGGCGTGCAGCTCCTCCGCAAGGCCGGGCGGCGGCTCCAGCTCACCCCGCAGGCCGAGGTGCTGGTGGCCGCTGCGGGCCAGGTGCTCGACGTCCTCGAGCACGCGCAGTCCCAGGTGGAGGAGACCCTGTCGTCCGTGCAGGGCCGGGTGCGGGTCGCCGTGTTCCAGTCGGCGGCCCTCGCCCTGATGCCGAGCGCCCTGCACGAGATCGCCACGGAACACCCCGACGTCCGGGTCGAGATGGTGCAGCGCGAACCGGAGACCGCGCTGAACGAGACGTGGGCTCGCGACTTCGACATGGTCATCGCCGAGCAGTACCCCGCCCATGCCGCTCCGCACCTGCCGGGGCTCGACCGTTCCGACCTGACGACGGACGCGGTTCGGCTCGCCCTGCCCCCGCGCGACACGGCGCTGCGCCCGGTGTCGTCACTCGAGGACGCCCGCACCATGCCCTGGGTGATGGAGCCCCGCGGGACCGCGTCGCGGCACTTCGCCGAGCAGGTCTGCCGGCGCTGGGGTTTCGAGCCCGACGTCCGGTACGAGACCGCCGACCTGCAGACGCAGATCCGCCTGGTCGAGTCGGGCAACGCCGTCAGCCTGATGCCCGACCTGATGTGGACCGGTCGGACGACGACGTGCCGGCTGCTCGAGCTGCCCGAGCGGCCGCGGCGGACGATCTTCACGGTGGTCCGCGCCGCTGGCGCATCGTCGCCAGCCGTGCGCGCACTCCGCTCCGCGCTCGAACGCGCCGCGTCCGTCGTCGGAGCGTGACAGGGCGGTCTGGAGGCGCGGCGCGGGTCCGGCACGACGGCTGCGGACCTCCGTGCCATCGTGATCGTTCCGTGATCGAGCGATCGTCAGGACTGGTCAGCGGGCGACATTCCCTGAGTAGAGGACGCTGATCCGGCGTCCCACCCAGGCATCCGAGGGGGATCCCGTGAACCAGTCCTGCAAGTACACCTTCCGCCGCAGCGCGGCGATCGGAGCGGCGATCGCGATCGTCACCGCTTCATCGGCGTTCGGCATCGGGGCGAGCGCCGCCTCCGCAGCGACCGACGAGACGGCTGCACCGAGCACCACCGCGACGTCGGCTCCGCAGGACGCGACCACCGCGACCGCCGCAGCCGACACCACGGCGGCCGACACCGGCACCGACACCGCTCCCGACACCGCGCAGGCCACACCGGACGGCGAGACCGCCGACCCGGCACCGGCGCCGGCACCGGCACCGGCACCGGCCGACGAGACGGCGACGCCGGACACCACCCCGGCCGCGACCACGCCGCCCGCCGCGGGCACCGCGCCGACGACCCCCGCCGCCGCCGAACAGCCCGCCCCCGAGGCGTCGACGCCCGTCACCTGGGCGGAACCGTCGACCGAGGACGCGCCGATCGTCCTCACCGCGACCGCCGGTCAGCCGTTCTCGCACACCTTCACCGCCCAGGGCGGTGACGGCCCGCTGGAGTACCTGTTCAACCCGCTGAACTTCTACCCGAACAACGACGTCAACGGCTGGTCCTGGAACGAGCAGACCGGCGTCCTGAGCGCCACCCCGAAGAGCACCTTCGACGGGCCCGCACTGTTCGCGGTCACCGCGACCGACCTGCACCAGAGCGCCGTGCAGTACGTCCAGGTCGACATCGAACCCGGCGCCCCGGTGGGTGTCACGTTCGGCGTCGACAGCTCGGACTCCGACGTCAGCTGGCAGGTCGACGCCGACGGGACGATCCGGGAGTACGCGCCGGGTGGCACCGGTGAGACCGTGGTGTCGGAGGTCCCCGCCACCGTCGGCTCCTCGATGACCCTCGCGGGCCTGGCCGTCGATGCGCTGGGCAACCGCACCACCCCGGGCGACGAGTACCCGCGCTCGACCGTCACGAGCACCACCGCGTCCGACGGCGTGGTCTGGGACCCGAACTGGTCGGCGAACACTGTGACGTTCTCGGAGCCGGGTACCCGCACGCTGACGGTGTCCGAGGGCGGCGTCTCCACCTCGTTCACGGTCCGCGTCTCCGAGGCCCCCGCTCCCGTCGCCGGCATCGCCATCGGGGTGCTCCCGGCCGACGGGACGTCCGGCGACCGGTGGGGCGTCCAGGGTGACGTGATCACCTACTACCCGGCGGACGGCGACGCGCAGCGGGTCGACACGATCCCGGCCCGACAGGGTGACCGGGTGCAGATCCGCGCCCTGGCCGTGGACGCCGACGGGCAGCCGGTCGGTGACCACACCGACCTCACCTTCACGAGCGACGTGGCGAGCGACCGCATCGAGTACGACCCCGAGGCTGCGGCCACCTGGGTGACCTTCGAGCACGCGTCGCCGCACACGATCACCGTGGCGTCCGGGGACGTGACGAGCACCATCCGCTTCGAGGTGCAGCCGACGGCGACGACCACCACCGTCACGACCACCCACACGCCGACCGCGTCGGGCACGCTCGCGTACACCGGTGCCGACGAGTCCGGCCCGCTCGCGTGGGCCCTCGGTCTCCTGGCGTCGGGTGCCGGCCTGCTCGTCTGGCGCCTGCGTCGCCGACTCGGCTGAGGCACGTCACAGCGACCGCCTGACGGACCGGAGGCGCGGGGCAGGACCGCCCCGCGCCTCCCGTCCGTCTTTGCGCAATTCTGTGAAAAACCCCAGATGAGAGGCGGTAGTACCGAGATGAAACCGTGATCTCCGGTCGGGGTCGGAACGGGTCCGCGAACCGTAACGTGAGCACCGAGGAGCGCGCGGGCACCGTGTGCTCGCCATCAGACTCCCGAGGGGGAACCATGCACCAGTCCACCAAGCCGCCCGTCCGCCGCGCGGCGGCGATCGGCATCGTCGTGGCGGCGACCGCCATCGGCTCGGTCATCGGCGTCGGCGCGCCCGCGACGGCGGCGACGGGGACGACGACACCGACGAGCACCACGGCGACCTCCACGGCCGCCAAGACGCCGAGCGCCAGCCCGACGCCCGGCACCGGCCCCGCCGCGAAGGCCACGGACAGCGCCACCCCGGCGGCAGCACCGGGTGACGGCAGCGACCTCGCGTTCACCGAGCCGTCGACCCAGGCGGCCCCGATCGCCCTCACCGCGACGGTCGGCACGCCGTTCAGCCACACGTTCACCACCACGGGCGGCAACGGCACCGTCGCGTACGCCATCCAGGACGCCCCGTCGGCGGACTACACGGTGAACGTCGAGACCGGCGTGCTGAGCGGCACACCGACGACCGCCGGCACGTTCGACTTCGAGGTCGTGGCCCTCAGCGGCTCGACACAGGTGACCGAGTACGTCCGCCTGACCGTCTCGCCGTCGCCGGTCGTCTTCACCGAGCCGTCGACGAAGGCGAAGCCGCTCGCCCTCACCGCCACCGCCGGCGCGACGTTCACGCACACGTTCCGCACCACGGGCGGCACGGGGTCGCTGGCGTACGCGATCCAGGACGCACCCTCGTCCGACCTGACCGTCAACGTCGAGACCGGGGTGCTCACCAGCACCGTCACCACCGCTGGCACGTACGACTTCGAGGTCGTCGCCCTCCGTGGCACCGCGACCGCCACGGAGTACGTGCGCCTGACCGTCCTGCCGGCCGCACCCATCGGGGTCCGCGCGATCGTCGACACCGGCACACCCGGCGCAACGGTCTGGTCGGTCGCACCCGGTGGCGTCATCAGCGCGTTCTCCGGCGGGGGCGAGCCCCTCGGCACCGTCGCGTCCATCCCCGTCCAGCAGGGCGGCTCGCTGGTGGTGTCCGGCCTCGCCGTCGACCGGTTCGGCAACCCGACCGCGCCGGCTTCCGCGAGCACCGGGTTCGGCACGACGGTGACGAGCTCGGTGGCGTCGGACCGGGTCGTCACCGATCCCCGGGGCGACGCCTCGAAGGTGACGTTCCCGCACGCCTCGGACCACCGTCTCACCGTCGCCCAGGGTGGCGCCTCGACCACGTTCGTCGTCGCCGTCCGTCCCGTCGCCACGGCCGCGGTCGCGACCACGACGAGCGGCACCGGCGGCACGCTCGCCTACACCGGCGCCGACGAGACCACGCCGTTGGCGTGGGCTCTGGGCCTGCTCGCCGCCGGCGGCGGCCTGCTGGTCCTCCGCCTGCGTCGCCGTCGCGCCTGAGACGCGACCGACGAGCGGACGGGAGGCCCGGTGCCAGCTGG
>NZ_MJGL01000045.1:82030-82222 GCF_001864855.1 Curtobacterium sp. MCBA15_005 | reverse complement strand
GCCCGGTGCCAGCTGGCACCTGGGCCCCCGCCGGCCGGTACCCGGCAGACGCGCCAGCGGCTGCCGGGCCGTGTCCGGTGGGGAGCCTCCCGTCCGTCTTGCGGTCGCGCCGGTCCCGGCGCAGGTCGTGACCAATCCGTGACCGAAGGATCGTCAGGTCTGCTCCCCACGGGACATTCCCTGAGTAGAGGA
>NZ_MJGL01000045.1:0-81400 GCF_001864855.1 Curtobacterium sp. MCBA15_005 | reverse complement strand
GACATTCCCTGAGTAGAGGACGCTGATCCGGCGTCCCGACCTGGTATCCGAGGGGGATCCCCGTGAAGCAGTCCTGCACATCCACGTTCCGACGCAGCGCCGCGGTCGGCGCAGCGGTCGCGATCGTCGCCGCGTCGTCCGCGTTCGGCATCGGCGCCACCGCGGCCGTCGCCGACACCGCCGACACGTCGACGTCCGTCACCACCGGGACCGGCACCGGCACCGGCACCGGCCAGGCGACGCCGGACGCACCGGAGCCCACGGCCCCGACGCCCGAGACCGCGACCCCGACGCCGACCCCCGAGGCAGCGGACACCGACGCCCCTGCCGACACCACGCCGACCGCCTCCCCGAGTCCGACGCCCGACCCGGGCCAGACCCCCGGCTCGACGGAGACCCCGAACCCGACCGCGGCGGCTCCTGCAGCGTCGACCCCGGCAGCGGATGCGCCTGCGGACGGAGCTGTCACGTGGCCGACACCGTCGAGCCGCGAGAAGCCGATCGAGTTCACGACGACCGCTGGCGAATCGTTCTCGCAGCAGTTCGTGGCGCAGGGCGGCGACCAGGCGCTCGAGTACGGCTTCGCCCCCGTCGGCGACTGGGACCAGTACGCGAAGGAGTTCCGCTGGGACGACTCCGGGCTCCTCCGTGGCACCCCGACGACGCCGGGTGTCTACGAGTTCAGCGTCCTCGCGACGGACACCCGACACAACGACACGCAGTGGATCCGGATCACCGTCGAGCCCGCCGCGGCGGTCACCCTGAACACGTCCGTGACCTCGACGGCCGATGGTTTCGGCCCGGCGTGGGAGGTAACGAAGGACGCGATCCGGCCCTGGAGCTACGGGAACCTCGGCAAGGCCGTTTCCGCCATCCCCGCGAAGCCCGGCCAGTCCCTGTGGCTCGCGTCCACGCTGATCGACCGCTACGGCAACCCCAAGGACGGCCCTGAGATGTCGTCGGCCACCGAGCTGACCAGCAGCGCACCGGGTGACGTCCTCTCCTTCGACGACGTCACGAACCGCTGGAAGGTCACCTTCTCCGACGTCGGGCGCCACGAGCTGACGGTGCGGGCCGACGGGCTCTCGCTGTCGATCCCGGTCGACGTCGCCGACACCCCGCTCACGTTCACGGAGCAGTCCTCCTCCGATGCCCCGCTCGACCTGACGGCGACGTCGGGCACGCCGTTCAGCCACCGCTTCTCGGTGCAGGGCGCGACCGGCCCGGTCGAGTACTCGCTCGCCGGCTCTGACGGCGGCGACGTCATCGGTGACGGGGACTTCTTCCGCTCCGAGTTCTCGATCGACCCCGCCACGGGCGTCCTGTCCGGCACGCCGCGCCCCGCGACGCAGTACGACTTCGAGGTGATCGCACGCAGTGGTTCCGAGACCGCGACGGCGCACGTCACCCTGACGGTCGAGCCCGGCGCCCCGGTCGGAGTCCTGGCGTCGGTCTACCACGGCGCTGAGGGCCCGGAGTGGGAGGTCGCACCCGACGGATCGGTCACCGAGTACACGATCGACGCCGCGGGTTCGGTGCAGACGAAGTCGGTCGCCAGCGTGCCGGCGGACCAGGGCATCCCGTTGTTCGTGAAGGCCGTCGCCGTCGACGCCAACGGCAACCGCACGACGACCCCGGGCAGCCCGCACCCCGTCGTGACGAGCGACGTGGCCACTGACCGGATCACCTGGGTCGCGGAGGCGGAGTCCAACCAGGTCGACTTCCCGCACGCGTCGATCCACACGCTGACCGTCTCCAACGGAGGGGTCACGACCTCGTTCCGGGTCGATGTCCGAGCGCACGCCGACGCCGCCGGGTCCTCGACGACCCGTCCGGCGTCCGGCACGCTCGCCTACACCGGTGCCGACGAGTCCGGTCCCCTGGCGTGGGCGCTCGGTCTGCTCGCCGCCGGCGGTGGCCTGCTGGTGCACCGTCTGCGCCGTCGACGCGCCTGACACGCGATCCGATGCGGACGGGAGGCGCGGTGCGGGTCCGCACCGCGCCTCCCGTTCGTGAATCGTGCGGGAACCCCCAACCCGGGTCACATTCCGATCAACCCCGTCGCGCACGTGCGCGGATAACCCCTACGATCCGATCATGCCGAGGATTCTCGGCGAACTCTTACGTTCCGGCACCCGACCGGACTCAAACCCTGGGGGACGAAGTGCGCCGCAGCACCTCCACCGTCCGACGCGCCTGCGCCGTCGGCACCACCGTCGCGCTGATCGGTCTCACGACCGGTCTGGGCGTCATGACCGCGACCGCAGCGACCGCTGCCGAGTCGAACCCGACCGTCAGCGCTCCTGCGACGGCCGCCGCCGACGACACCACGCCGAGCGACACCGCCACGGACGGCACGGGCACGCCCGCGACCGGCTCCGAGGCGGACGGCAGCACGCCGCCCGCCGGCGACACCACCGGTGACGACGCCCCCGCGGGCGACGACACCGGCGTGACCGGCCCGGACACCGAGCCGACCGACGCCGGCACCCCCGGCACCGGCTCCACGGCTCCGGCCGGCACCCCCGCCGCCCCGGCCGCGACCAAGCCCACGGAGCCCACCGCCACCGCGACCACCCCGGCCGCCGCAGCCGCCGTGGAGCAGTCGGTCACCATCACCGGCGACCTGTACGTCGGCTCGGACCTCGTCGCACGACAGTCCGGGTTCACCAAGGGCAGCAAGATCTCGTACGTCTGGACCTCCCCGACCGGGGCCGTCCTGTCCGAGAGCGCCACCTACACGATCACGACCGCCGACGCCGGCCAGGAGATCACGGTCACGCTCGAGGGCTCGGTCGCGGGCGAGACCGCCACGGCGACCACCGAGACCGCAGTGGCCCCCGTCTTCGTGGACGAGGACGGCCAGCCGCTCTCCGACGAGGAAGGCGACACGTCCATCGAGGCCACCGCCGGCGAGGCCTTCTCGCAGACCTTCCGTGCACTCAGCACCCCGGCGCCGGTGCTGTCGGCATCGTCGTTCGACGACGACGGCAACGAGCAGTCCACGCTGCCGAAGGGGATCTCCTTCGACGCGGAGACCGGCGTGCTCTCCGGCACCCTGACCGACGCCGACCAGTACTACCAGGTCATGATCACGGCGACGTCGACGAGCCCGAGCGGCCCCGTCTCGAACCAGCAGTTCGTCGACATCGACGTCCAGGCCGGTGCCCCCGTCGGCATCGAGGTCGTCACGCTCAACCAGAACGCGCTCGAGGACGGCAGCGACACCACGGCGTGGATCATCCACCCGAACGGTGACGTCTACACGGGTGACCTGCTCAGCGACTCCGAGCCGGTCAAGGGCGGCAAGGTGACCGTCAAGCAGGGCGGCACGCTGCTCGTCTCCGGTGCCCAGGTCGACCGCTTCGGCAACCAGATCATGCCCGACTTCGACGAGGAGACCGGCGAGCCGGAGTTCTTCACGCCGACCGTCACCTCGGACGTCGCGACCGACGTCATCGCCGCGGACTCCGACCTGGGCGGGGTCGGCCTGGTGTCCGTCACGTTCCCGCACGCCTCGACGCACACCCTGACCGTCTCCGGTGCCGCGGTGCCGAGCACGGTCTTCGCGGTGGACGTGCAGCCGACGATCGCCCCGGCCGCCGTCATCAAGCCGATCGTCCCCGCGGCGGTCGCCACGCACCACACCGGCTCCGGTCGGCTCGCCTACACCGGAACCGATGCGACGGGTGCCCTCCCCTGGGCGCTCGGCCTGCTCGTCGCCGGTGCCGGTCTGATCGGCGCCCGCACCCTGCGCCGTCGCCGCGCTCAGCGCTGACGGTCCCCGTCGTCTCCCGTCCGTCGCGCGCCCGCGTGACGGACGGGAGGCCCGGCTCGGCCCCGCCTGTCCCCGCACGGGGCGGCGGGGCCGTTTCCGTCCCACCGTCGGTAGCGTGGGCACCATGCCCACGCTGCTGCACATCGACTCCTCGGCCGACCTCACCCACTCCCGCTCGCGCGCACTGACCGCGGCCTTCGCCGACGCCTGGCGCGCCCGCGGCCCGGAGTACACGGTCGTCCGGCGGGACCTGCACGTCGACCAGCTCCCCCACCTGGAGAGCTCGGCGCTGCACTGGGCCGCCGCCGACCGCACCGCCGAGGAGACCGTCGCGCCCGAGGCCGAGGCCCTGCGCCAGCAGGTCATCGACGAGCTCCTCGCCGCCGACGTCGTCGTGGTGGGTGCGCCGCTGTACAACTACACCGTGCCGTCGACCCTGAAGGCCTGGATCGACCGCATCCACGTCCCCGGCATCCTGACCGGCGGCGTGCAGCCCCTGGCCGGACGACCCGTCGTCACCGTGGTGAGCCGCGGCGCGACCTACGACGCCGGCACCCCGACGGAGGGCTGGGACCACGGCTCCCCCGTCCTGCACATCGTGCTCGGCACCGCGCTCGGCATGAAGCTGTACCCCATCACCGTCAGCGCGACCCTGGCCGACCGGCTGCCGGACCTCGCACCGCTGGCCGACCACGCCGCCGCGGAGTTCGCCGACGCGAAGACGACGATCGAGCGCCTCGCGACCACTCTCGGCTGAGGTCAGGCGGGCCGGATCTCGCCGGCCCGCCCGAGCAGCTCCGCGTGGAAGGCCGTCTGCGTCAGCGCGCTCGCGAGCAGGAACCCGGTCATCGACTCGATCCCGCCGCTGAAGGGCACCCGGGCCGCGACCTCGAACAGCGTGGGACGGTCCAGCGCATCGAGGGCCGCGGCGACGTGACGCGAGCGCTCCTCCCGGTGCCGGGCCAGGGTCTCGGCGCGGGTGACGACGTCACGGAACCGGTACTCGTGCCCCGGGCAGACCTCGAGGTCGGCGTACGGATCGAGCCGCGCGAGCGACGCCAGGTAGTCCCCGAGCGGGTTCGTGCCGGTCCGGCCGCCGAGCCCGATGCCGGAGTTGATCCGCGGCAGCACGTGGTCGCCGGAGAACAGCAGCCCGTCGGCCTCGTCGAGGAAGCACACGTGCCCGGTCGTGTGGCCCGGGGTCCAGAGCGTCCGGATCGTCCGACCGGGGATCGGCAGCAGGTCGCCGTCCTCGAGCAGCACGTCGGCGTACGGCGCCTCGATCCGGCCCATCCCGATCCGGCGTCCGCTGCCCCACGCCTCGACGACCCCGGCCCGAAGGTGTTCGGGCAGCCCCCACGTCGCGATGTCCGCGTCGTTCCGCTCGGCGTCGATCCGCTCCCGTTCGAGCGCGCTGACCTCGAGGCCGTGCATCGCCACCCGGGCCCCCGTCGCCCGGCGGATGGCAGCCGCGGCCCCCAGGTGATCGGCGTGCAGGTGCGTCACGGCCACGAGCGACACGTCGTCCAGGGCGCGGCCGATCGCGGCGATCCCGTCCCGCAGCTCGGCGATTCCGCCGTCGGCCGACCACCCGGGGTCGATCACCGCGAGCGAGCCGTCCGACCCCTCGACGACGTACACGAGGGTCGCATCGGGCACCCCGAACCGGAACGGTACCGCGAGGGTCCAGATGCCCGGCCGCACCTGCTCGACGGGTGGCAGGACGCCGTCGCGGAGCGCGGCGGCCTGCACGGGGCTGATCGGTTCCGGGGCCGGCGCTGCCGGTGGGGGCACGGTCGTCACGCCGGCCACCCTACCGACGCGTGTCTGGCCCGCGACGGCCCTGCTCTCGACGCATGGTGAGCAGAAATGGTCGGGTGCGGGCCGTGGACCCGACCATTTCTGCTCACCGAACGCACGTGCCGGGCGGAGCACGGGCCTCCAGGCAGACGGCGCAGGCCGCGCAGACAGCCCCGCCGACGCGCGCGAGTAGACAGGACCCATGGAGATCGCACCGATGCTCGCCAAGGCCGTCGCCACCGTCCCCGAGCCGGACAGCACGAAGGGCGGGCTGCGGTACGAACCGAAGTGGGACGGCTTCCGGGGCATCGTGACCATCGACGGTGACGATGTCGAGATCGGCAGCCGCGGCGCCAAGCCGCTCACCCGGTACTTCCCCGAGCTCGTCGAGGCGTTCCGCGCGCAGTTCGGCGGCCGCGACCACCCGGTCGTCCTGGACGGCGAGGTGATCCTGCGTTCCGGCGAGCCCGGTGCCGAGCGCCTCGACTGGGAGGCCCTGTCGCAGCGCATCCACCCGGCGGCCTCGCGGATCGCCAAGCTCAGCGTCGAGACGCCGGCGCAGTTCGTGGCCTTCGACCTGCTGGCCGTCGACGGGCAGGAGCTCCTCGACCTGCCGTTCGACGAGCGGCGCGAGCGCCTGGAACAGCTCGGCGACGCGATGACCGACCCGCTCTTCGTCACGCGCACCACGCTCGACGTCGAGCAGGCGCGCGAGTGGCTCACCACCTTCGAGGGCGCCGGGCTCGACGGCGTCGTCGCGAAACCCCGCGCGCGGCCCTACGAGCCGAACAAGCGCTCGATGCTCAAGATCAAGCACCACCGCACCGCCGACGTCGTCGCCATCGGCTACCGCGTGCACAAGAGCGGCTCCGGCGTCGGGTCGCTGCTGGTCGGCCTGTACGACGCGGACGGCGAGCTCCGCCAGGTCGGCGGCGTCTCCGCCTTCTCCGACAAGCGGCGGGCCGCGTTGATCGACGAGCTCGAGCCCGTCGTGCTCCGCGATGCGGACGGGAGGCCCGTCACCGGTGACGGGGAACGGTCGCGGTTCTCGTCGGGTCGCGACACGTCGTTCGTCCGGCTGGCGCCGGAGCTGGTGCTCGAGGTCCGGTACGACCAGATGGAGGGCGACCGGTTCCGGCACACCGTGCAGTTCGAGCGGTGGCGGCCCGACCGTGACGCGACGTCGTGCGGGTTCGAGCAGCTCGAGGTGCCGAGTGCGTACGACCTGAGCGACGTGCTGTCCTGACGCGGAACGCACTGCGGTGTCCGTTTGTCGCTGTTCTGTCACGTTCGGGGAAAAGTAGTTAGCCGAACTAGCGAAGCCGTGCCAGGATGATCTCAGCAGCACGAGGCGTCCAGTCCGGATGCCCTGATCGGAGCGGATCGACATGAGCACCAGCACGCTTGTCCGCCACCCTCGGCGGAGCCCCTTCACAGAAGTCCGAGAGGCACGGCGCCAGCGCGTCCTGCAGCTCAGCGCGGTCATCAGCGCCATCGCCGGCGTGACCGCCACGGCGCTCGCCCTCGTCACTATCGGACTCGGCTCGTGATCGTCGACGGCATCACCGACGTGCACCGCGGCACCTGGTCACGGCTCACCCGCCTGCACACCGCCAGCATCGGGCTGCCGACGCACACCACGCGCGTCGAGGACCCGGACCGTCAGCGGGACGTCTCCTCCGCAGCCTGAGGCTCGGCACGGCTCGGCTGGGCCCGGTTGATCGGCCGCCCGGCCGCTCGGCCTCAGCTCGGCTTCTTCGCCCGTGAGGGCTGCACGCGCGGTGGCTCCCCGGGCATCTTCGGGAAGTCCGGCGGGAACGGCAGCTCACCCTCGCCGTTCGCCAGGTCCCGCTCCCACCACTCGAGCAGCGGTGCAATGCTGCCCGGCTGCTCCCCCATCGACTCCCACGGGTCGCCGGTGGTGCGCAGCCGCTCCGGCACCGTCCGGATCGTGAAGGCCGTCGGGTCGGCGGTCCGCAGTTCCTCCCACGCGATCGGCGTAGAGACCGAGGCGTGTGCCAGGGCCCGGGGGCTGTAGGCACCGGCCATCGTGCGGTCGCGGTTCGCCTGGTTGAAGTCGACGAAGATCCGTTGCCACCGCTCCTCCTTCCACCACGCCGTCGTGACCCGGTCGGGCATCCGTCGTTCGAGTTCGCGCGCCGCGGCGATCACCGCGTGCCGCACCTCGAGGAACTCGTGCTCGGGGCGGATCGGCGCGAACACGTGCAGGCCGCGGTTGCCGCTCGTCTTGATCCAGGTCGTCAGGCCGACCTCGTCGAGGACCTTCCGCAGCTCCTCGGCCACCGGCACCGTGTCGCCGAAGTCCGTGCCGGGCTGCGGGTCGAGGTCGATGCGGAGCTGGTCCGGGTGGTCGCTGTCCTCGGCACGAGAGGCCCACGGGTGGAACACCACCGTGTTCATCTGGGCGGCCCACACCGCCACGGCCGGCTCGTCGATCACGAGCTGCGGGTGCGACCGGGCACTCGGGTAGGTCACCGTGACCGAGCGGACGTAGTCGGGCGCCCCCTTCGGCGGGTTCTTCGAGAAGAACTGCTCGCCGTCGACACCGCCCGGGAACCGCTGCAGCGAGATCGGCCGGTCGCCGTTCGCCCGGAGGAAGGCATCGCCCACCGTCACGAGGTACTCCGCCAGGTCGAGCTTCGTGATGCCCGCCTCGGGCCAGAGCACCCGCGAGGGGCTGCTGATCCGGACCTCGCGGTCACCGTCGGGCCCCGGCACCCGCACCGTCGTCGCTTCGCTCGCCATATCGCGGAACCTACCCTCCCAGACCTGTAACCCAAACAGGCCCGAGACCGAATGGACGCACGGCTACTTGTCCGCCAGCGCCGACCTCCGATATATTGCCCACAAAGGGGGGTACCCATGCGTCTCGCAACACGCGAGCCTCGTGTGGGAGACACATGACAATCGCACTGCCGGGAGTTCGGACGGCTTCGCACAGCACCTGCGAAGTTATTATCATTGAGGCATTCACAGACGAACTCCGAGATCACCTTCACCAGCAGCTGGCCGAGCTTTGCTTCGGGGCAAATGCCCAGAACTATCCATCGATCTACAGTCGGGCATTCGCTGCCGCTGAATTCTTGCGCCGATACGATGAGAAAGATCGTACTCGCAAGATTGGCCTCGTCGGCGAGCTCCTATGCCATACCTTGCTGCCCTTCCTTCAGACTCCGCTCGAAAGCGCTAGCGTCTACTTCAACAAAGAGGAGCAGTCGGTAAAGAAGGGTTTCGACCTAACTCTCACCGACAATAGCGGCGAACTTTGGTACGGCGAGGTGAAATCGTCTGCCTCAATTGCCACTCCCACCCAGTCCGCGCTCCATTCATTGCTGACTGCGGCCGCGAAGGATCTATATGAAAAGATTTCCGAGGTGAATAGGCCTCAGCTCTGGCTCTCGGCCGTCACTGATACCAACATCATCGTACAGACATCCACCGCTAAAACTGCGAGAGATCTCTTACTAAACGACCTTACCCTCATCCAAGCCAAGACGAGACCTAATCCAAACGCCGTTCTTTTTGGCGTCGTTTTCCGGGAGCCCTCAACGCTCGACGTCTCGGCCGAAGCGGCTGCGCTACATCTGAACACTTCCACCCTAATAAAAGATAAGTTCAACCGCGTGCGGGCGATGGCTGTCAGGAAAGCCACTTTAGACGCAATCGTTGACAGCTTTCGAGGGATCTCATGAATGAATCTATCGATGAAATCAGCCTGGAAAACCTTCGTCGCACGCCTAGTCTCGAAGGATCGGATTTCTTCAAGGCGTACCATAAATTAGCCATCAACGACGATCTCAGCACAGCAGAACTGTCCCTTCTCCTGCGAGCAGCAATTATGTTCCTGAGGAATGACGACTCGAGGCTGAACCAATTAGGTTATCGAATCTTGATTTCCTACGCGAAGGCGACTGGAGATTCAACTCCGCTTGCACACGTCGCCTTCATAAAGGAGCTAACTCCGCTCTATATGGGGCTTAAAAGCTGGCGAGAAGACGCCGACCTCAGCTCGCTGGCTGAAACCATCCTTGATATCTCGGCCCATAACTTAACCCATAAGGAACAGGGCTACTTCCTCACGGGCGGTCAGGCTCGAATGCATGCTGCCGCATCGAGCGCTACTACCGCCGCGTTTATCGCCCCCACGTCATACGGTAAATCGGAACTACTCACCCGAAGGGCTTTGGAGGGCCAAGCTCAGTTTGTCGCGATAATCGTGCCGACTCGCACACTCATCGCCCAGACCCGTGCCAGCTTTCGGGGAAGCCTTGTCGATTCAGTCTTTCGAGTCATCACCCACAACGACGCTTATGTGGCAGACCGTCCCACTCTTGCCATTCTCACTCAGGAGCGTCTCGCACGCCTCCTTGCAGATTTTCCCGAATCTATCGTCGATCACTTACTAATCGACGAGGCGCACAACATGTTCGAGGCCGAGATGCGTGGAACGGAACTCGCCAGAGTTGTAGCAATCTGCAGAAAGCGCAATCCCAGCCTGGAAGTGAGCTTCTTTAGCCCTTTTATATCCAACGCCCTCGCATTGAACGACATCATAAGTCCCTTGGACGCTCAGGAAGTGCGAGTCACCGAACAAATAAAAGTCGAAAATTACCAATGGTCTGACTTGGCGGATGGCACACTGAACGTGTTCGATCAGTTTTTCGGTGAATCTTTCCCGACTCATGTCGAGCTACCGTCTGACGAGCTAGAATCTATTAAGCTGCTCGCAGGAGCAAAAAACCTCATCTACGTCGGCAAACCTAAAGTGGCTGAGGATTTGAGCGCTCGCCTGCTGGCTACACTCCCAGATATTGACACCCCTACCGCCACCGAAGCAGCGAACGCGATCGAGGACTTAACGGACCCTGAATATTCGCTAGTGAGCGCGTTGCGTCGCGGGGTTATTTTTCATCATGGGAAAGTACCCGACAGCATCCGCGGGTTCATCGAGTCGGCGTTTGCTCAAAAAGCTTCCGGCGTCCGATACGTCTTCTGCACCTCAACTCTTTTGGAGGGCGTCAATACACCCGCGGATCGCCTATTCATTCTCACGCCGCGGCGCGGCAAGCGAAATCTATCACCATCGGCCTTCCGAAATCTGGCGGGCAGGGTTGGCCGGTTTGGCGATGTATTTGCTCTGCGAGACAGTGCACTTATTGAAGGACTTCGGCCTTCGATCATCGTACTCAAAGGAGACACAGCGCCCACGAACTTCAATATCGGTACTTTCATCAAGTCCCGGGCGGACCTCCGATACGACCCCGTCGACGCCGTCGAGAACCCGCTCTTGGAATGGTCGGATTCCTCCGCGGAAGAGAGGACGCGCGAACTTGAACGCCTTGAGAATATCGAACCGGATACTGTTCATTCACATCCAGTCCGTCTTGCAGCCACTGAAATCGGCCGAGCAATGTTCACCTGGGGTGTTTTTGATTTTGACATCATTGATAGCGAGATGTCGATCGCATCAAGACTCGCTGATGTCTTAGAAGCGCCAAACCAGCAGTTGCAAACCTCGGCCTCGATCATCAATGCCATCGTCCAGATCTTTTTCGATGCGATCGACGATGACTCAGATGCTCTTTCGCGTCTCCGGCTCTCGGAGGAAGCCAGGGGCTTCTATTCGATGTTCTTGGATTGGAAGCGCCAGGCTTTCCCATTGAAGCGCATGATTCGAAGCTTTTTACGTTACTGGGAAGATTCACCCGCTGCGCTAATCTGGGTGGGGGCATCTTGGGGAGACACCAAGAGGACGGAGGATGAGCATCTGTTTTCGTACGTAAGGAAGTCCGCGCAGACGCGTGCGAAGCTCGTGAATCTAGCCGTGGCTCGGATCAAAGATGAAAGTGATTTTGTAAGTTTCAGGCTCATGCGATACATAGAAGTCCTCGATCAACTTGGGTATATCACCCCTAGTGCCTCCTCCGAGATTCGTTACGGTACGGACGATCCTTGGATGGTCCGACTGTTACGTTCGGGCATGTCGGTCGAGCTAGTCAGGCTGCTTCGTGATGAATATCGCCGGTTCGTGCAAGTGGACGTTAAAGGCGGTGATTTCGAATTGCTTGAGGAGCTGATCGGTGCAATGGAACGCGATAGCGTCAACGGCGTGTTGCTCTACGAGGCACGCAGCTGGATCCACGGGTGAACGCGTACCTCGGCATCGACCTCGCGTGGGGGCTCGGCTCCGAGCGCAAGGCCGCGAACGAGACCGGGCTGGTCGCGATGGACCACGACGGCACGATCACCGACGCCGGGTGGGCCCGCGGGGTCGACGCCGTCACGGACTGGATCGCCGAGCACCTCGGGCCACGATCCCTGATCGCCGTGGACGCCTCGCTCGTCGTGACGAACCCGACGGGCATCCGTGAGTCCGAGCGGCAGGTCGGGCAGCGCTACGGCCGGTGGAAGGTCGCGGCGAACCCGACGAACCAGGCATCGGCGGCGAGCGCCGGCTCAGCGCTGCTCGACCGGCTGACCGCGCTGGGCGTCGGGTATGTCTCCGACACGGACTCGATGCGCCGACGCACCGGTCCGGCGATGTTCGAGTGCTACCCGTACACGACGCTGGTCGGGGTCGAGGAGCTCGGCTACGACGTGGAACGACCCCGGTACAAGCGGCTCGACCTCCGGATCCCCGCCGCCGAGGCACGTGCCCGTCGCGCCGGGGCCTTCGACGAGCTGGTCCGGCGGCTGCGCGAGACCCCGCTCGACCCGCCGCTGCTGCTCGACTCGCACCCGCTGACGCGGCGGCTCGCCGACCCGTCGGTGCTGCACGGTCCGACGCACAAGCACCGCGAGGACCTGCTCGACGGCGCCCTGTGCGCGTGGACGGCGGCGTTCTGGGAGCGACACGGCGACGACCGCGTGCAGATCCTGGGAGGTGATCGGAGCCTCCCATCCGACCCGCTGGACGAGGCGGGCCGCCGGCCCGTCGTGGTGGCGCCCGCGCGCCCGTCGCAGCGGAGGCCGCGCGGCTAGGGTTGAGCGGTGAGCGCGACGATCAAACCCCTGCACATCGGGCTGGTGTCGCTGCACACCTCCCCCGGAGACGAACCCGGTTCAGGCGAGGTCGGCGGCATGAACGTCGTCGTCCGGCACCAGGCCGAGGCGCTGGCCGACCTGGGCCACCACGTGGACATCATCACGCGCCGGTCCGCTCCGACGCAGCCGGACTCGGTGTCGCTCGTGCCGGGCGTGTGCCTGCGGTTCCTGTCCGCGGGGCCGGCCGAGCCGGTGCCGAAGGGTGAGCACGACGCGTTCATCGAACCGTTCCGTCACGAGCTGCAGCAGCTCGGGCCGTTCGACGTCCTGCACTCGCACCACTGGTTCTCCGGCGCCGCCGCGCTGCCAGTCGCCCGCGAGCGCGGCATCCCCCACGTGCAGTCGTTCCACTCCATCGCCGCCGACCCGGCCACGCCGCTGTCCGAGGGCGAACGCCCCGAGTCCGCCGGCCGCATCGCCGGCGAGGAACTGCTGGCTCGCGAGTCGGACGCCGTCGTCGTGGTGTCCGAGGCCGAGGCGTCGACCGTGCGCACCCGACTCGGTGGCGACGACGCCCGCATCTGGATCGTGCCGCCGGGGGTCGACGGCTCCGTCTTCCGTCCCGCCGCGGTCGGTGCGCGCCGCGCCGCCACCCCCTACGTGGTCGCGGCGGCGCGCGTGCAGCCGCTCAAGGGCCTGGACCTGGCGATCGAGGCGATCGCGGACATCAGCCTGGAGGCCCGCCCCACCCTCGTCATCGCGGGCGACGTCTCGAGTGAGGCGGGCGACTACGTGGACGAACTGCGTCGGCTCGCCGACGCGCGGGGCATCGCCGACCACGTCACCTTCGTCGGGCCGCAGTCGCGTGCCGACCTGGCGTTCCTGTTCCGTGGCGCGGCAGCCGTGCTCGTGCCGTCCCACTCCGAGACGTACGGGCTCGTCGCGCTCGAGGGCTCCGCTTCCGGGGTGCCGGTCGTGGCCGCGGCTGCCGGGGGCCTGCGTGAGGCCGTGGTGGACGGGGAGACGGGCGTCGTGCTCGAATCTCGCGACCCCCAGGCGTGGGCGGACGAGATCGAGCGTATCCTGACGGATGCGCCGTACGCCGCCGGGCTCGCCGCTGCGGGCCGGGAGCACGCGGAGCGCCTGAGCTGGGAACGGTCGGCCGCGGGGCTCGAGGACGTCTACCGCCGGGTGCTCGGGCGATCGTGAGCGGGACGGGTGGTCGGTTCGCCGCGTTCTGGGCGGCACTCGACACCGTGCCCGTCGAGTCGGACGCCGAGGCGCTGTACGACGTCGGATCGGCCGAGGGACGGCTGCGGCGCGCGAACCTGACGCGGTACCTGGAGCAATCCGGGGCGGGGGCCGACACGTTGCTCGTGGCCGAGGCCCCGGGGTGGCGCGGCATGACGAACACGGGTGTGCCGTTCACGAGCATGCGCGAGCTCGCGCCCGGGTACTCGGTGCCACCGGAGCCGACGGCACCGTGGGAGGCCTCGTCCCGCGTCGTGCAGGCCGCGCTGGAGGGCTGGCGCGGTGCGTTCCCGGTCGCGTGGGCGATCTTCCCGCACCACCCCTTCGTGGCACCGGACCGGCTGACGAACCGGACGCCACGGCCCGCCGAGGTCCGCTCGGGCGCAACCGTCGCGCTCGCGCTGCTGGAGGCCCTCGGCGGTGCGGACCGGGTCCGGGTGGTCGCGGTCGGTCGGAAGGCGCAGGGAGCGCTCGCCCTGGCCGGCATCGAGGCGATCGCCGTGCGGCACCCGGCGCAGGGCGGCGCGAAGCAGTTCACCGAGCAGCTGCGGGCGCTTGACCGCTAGCCAGCTGTTCGATCGCGCGGGCGTCCCGGTCGCATCCTGGTCGCGTCCCGCTCAGGCGGAGCGGACCTCGACGCCCTTGGCCGCGAGCCGTTCTACGACGTGGGCGGGCAGTGGTGCGGCGGCGTACACGGTCCGGAGCTCCGGCAGGTCGAGCAGGTCGTCCCAGTTCTGCGGGTCGAAGCGGTCGTCCGAGCCGTCCCAGCCGGGGTGGACGTCCCGCAGCACCTCGAGGTCGGAGTCCACGGTGATCTCGGTGACGAGCGACAGGTGCGACGGCAGCAGGTCGAGGTCGTCGTAGTACTCGCGCGCCCGGTCGTCCTGCCCGTCGACGTCGAGGTCCTCGTCGGTCTCGTCCTCGGCGTCCGGGTCGTAGGGGTCGAGGACGTCCAGGTCGTAGCAGAGGACGTCGAGCACCAGGAGCTTCGCGTTGAAGTCCGCGAACTCGATGGGCTCCTCGGTGGTGTTCGACTGCTGGTCCATGGCCGGAGCGTATCCGTCACCGAGCGACCGTGTTGCGATCGCGAGAAACCTTCCTGTGGGACTGGACAGAAAGGCGTCTCGCGCGCAAGGGTGACGCATGGCCACCACCAAGACGGACCGCCCACAGCAGGAGCAGCACGAGCTCCGCCGGGTCATCGGTCCCAAGCTCCTGCTGCTCTTCATCGTCGGCGACATCCTCGGCACGGGTGTCTACGCGCTCACCGGTCAGGTCGCGGCCGAGGTCGGCGGGGCAGCGTGGCTCCCCTTCCTCATCGCGTTCGCGGTCGCGCTGCTGACGGCGTTCTCGTACCTCGAACTCGTGACGAAGTACCCGCAGACCGCCGGTGCCGCCCTCTACGTGCACAAGGCATTCGGCATCCACTTCGTCACCTTCATCGTGACGTTCATCGTGATGTGTTCCGGGATCACGTCGGCGTCGACGGCATCGCGGGCGTTCGCGGCGAACCTCGGCGCCGGGTTCGGCATCGAGCTGCCGAACGGCGTGGTGATGCTCATCGCGATGGGCTTCATGCTCGCGGTGATGTTCATCAACTTCCGCGGGGTGAGCGAGAGCGTCAAGACGAACGTCGTGCTGACGCTCGTCGAGCTGTCCGGTCTCGTCATGGTGATCCTGATCGGGTTCTGGGCGATCGCGGGCGGCAACGCGGACTTCTCGCGGGTCGTGATGTTCGAGACGCCGGAGGACAAGTCCCTGCTCCTGTCGATCAGCACCGCGACGTCGCTGGCGTTCTTCGCGATGGTCGGGTTCGAGGACTCGGTCAACATGGCCGAGGAGACCAAGGACCCATCGCGCATCTTCCCGAAGATCATGCTCACCGGCCTCGGCATCACCGCCGTGATCTACGTGCTCGTGTCGATCTGCGCCGTGGCCGTCGTGCCGATCGGTGAGCTTGCCGGCAACGAGACCCCGCTCGTCACCGTCGTGCAGACCGCCGCGCCGGACTTCCCGATCGCCGACCTGCTGCCCTTCATCTCGATGTTCGCCGTCGCCAACACGGCCCTGATCAACATGATGATGGCGTCGCGCCTGCTCTACGGCATGAGCAAGCAGGGCGTGCTGCCGGGCTTCCTGTCCCGCATCTCCCCCGCCCGTCGCACCCCGTCGACCGCGATCGTCTTCACCACGCTCATCTCGCTGCTGCTGATCGGGTGGGTCTCGCTCGACCCGGACTCCCCCATCGTCGTCGTCCTCGGTGGCACCACCTCGCTGTTGCTGCTGACGGTGTTCGCCGTCGTCAACGTGACCGTGCTCGTGCTGCGCCGCGACAAGGTCGACCACAAGCATTTCCGAGCCGGCGTCATCATCCCGGTCATCGGCATCGTCACGTGCCTGTGGCTCGTCATGCCGTTCTCGTCCGGTCGTGACCCGCAGCAGTACCAGATCGCCGGCGCGCTTCTGGCCCTGGGCGTGCTGCTCTGGGTCCTGACCTGGTTCACGCACGGACGGAAGCAGGCCGAGAAGGCCCCGACCGGACTCGTGACGGAGCCGACGAAGGTGCAGCGCCCGCCGCACGACAGCTGAGCGCGCACGCGTCCTGACGGCTCTGGTTCGCGAAGCCCTGCGCTTCGTGAACCAGAACCGTCACTCGTTGCCGGGAACGCACCTGCCCCGGAGCGAGCAACCGACGGCGAACCCAGAACCGCGGAGCGCGGAGCGTGCGATCACGGCGGGCCGCCGCACGCTTCCCAGGAGGCGCCCGTACGCTCGTGCTGCTCTTCCTGCTCCGCCCGCCCAGCCCGTCGAGAGGTCCCGTCATGCGCCGTGTCGGCATCACCCTCGCCTCGGTGTTCGGCGCCGGGATCGTGGCGGTCGGCATCGGTGTGGTCGTCCTCGTCGTGATCGCGGTCAACTCGCTCGCCGGCATCGCGAAGTCGAGCGCCGCCACCCCGACTCCCGCGTGCCCGGCCGTCGCCTCGAAGACGATCGGCGGGATGGTCGTGCCGGCCGGACCCGTCGGCGGCTTCTGCCAGGACCGCCTGGTGAACGCCGCGCACGTGATCGAAGCCGCCCAGGCGCTCGGCATCGGCCCCCACACGCAGGCCGTCGGGGTGATGACCGCGATCGGCGAGTCGAGCCTGGTGAACCTGGACCACGGCGACGCCGCGGGCCCGGACAGCCGCGGCCTGTTCCAGCAGCGCGACAACGGCGCCTGGGGCACCTACGAGCAGCGGATGGACCCCTACACGGCCGCGTCGATGTTCTACGCGAAGCTGGTGAAGGTGCCCGGCTGGAAGACGATGAGCCCGACGCAGATGGCGCACGCGGTGCAGATCAACTCGGACCCGGACCACTACGCGAAGTCGTGGCCGCAGGCGAAGGCGATCGTCGAGGAGCTCACCGGCCAGGACGTGCCGGACGCCGCTCCCCAGGGCTGACCGCTCACGAGGCCACCGGCTGCGTGTCCTCGTCGAACTCGACGATCGCGGCTCCGCCGGAGTGCACGACGACCTGGGCGCGGAGCCGGATCGAGTGCTCGTCGAGGGCGCACGCACAGGCGTCGACCCACTCCCAGTCCACCGGGTAGAGCCGGTCGGCGTCAGGGCGCTCCCACACGAGCACGACGTCGACGGCGCCGAGCTGCGCCACGATGTCCGCGATCAGGGCCGCGAAGTCGTCGACGTGCTCGTCCGGGGAGTACGGCAGATCGGCGATCGGCAGCAGGAACGGGATCGACATCCCACGGTCGTCGAGGAACAGCACCCAGCACTGCCGGCGCAGCGGTCGTTCGACGACGGCTTCGACGAGTCGGACGACGTCGTCGTCGGTGCGGACGGGTTCACGGATCAGGCGGTCGAGCATCTCGGTGTCAGGCATGACTCCAGCGTGTCGGTCCGACCGCCGCCACCGAGGCGCGCGTCGGCTTCTGTGGAGAGACGCCCGACACTCCCCCACCTGTGGAGGAAGAAGCGCCTAGATGCCGTGCGTGACCGAACTGTCGACGAGCAAGAGCGAGGCGAAGAACACCGCGACGATCGCCGCCATGCCGACGAGCACCACCGGCCAGGTCAGCCGACGTCGCACGAGCCGCAGCACGCAGACCGCGATCGTCGCGACCAGGACGGCCGCCACGATGATCGGCCCCACGACGACGACCGAGTCACCCAGCGTCTCGTTGCACGTGTTGCCCGGCGCCCCGCACGACACGAACGCGAGCGACATCAGCCGGATCCCCCACCCCGCTGCCAACGCGCCGACCGTCAGCACGACGAGCAGGGCGGTGGAGGCGACCAGGTCCGCGACGCGGCTGCGACCGGCCAGGGGGTGGCGGGCCTCCCGACCGAAGCGTGACGGGCCGGACCCGAGCGGATCCGGATCCGCGCCGGGGGCCGGACCGCTCTGCCGCGCGGGCGCGCCCATCAGGAGCGCCGGCCGCGCGTCGACCAGAGCGCAAGCGCGATGAGGACGGGCTGACCGAACAGGCGGACGAAGCGCTTCTCGTCGCTGTCCAGGCCGAAGGCGTCGCGACGGTTCACCCACTGCGACAGGTTGCCGGGGAAGATGACCGTGAAGAACAGGGCCGCGACCGAGCCGACGAAGCGGCGGGCCGGCTTCGGAGCCAGCACCAGGGCCGAGCCGAGCGTGATCTCCGCGACCCCCGACGCGAGCACCGTCGTGTCGTCGTCCAGGGGGACGAAGTCGGGCACCTGCGCCGTGAACTCCTTGCGCGCGAAGGTCAGGTGACTGGTGCCCGCGACGACGAGGGCCAGGCCGAGCAGGACGCGGAAGAAGGAACGCATGCCTCCATGGTGCCCGTTCCCGCGATCGGGTGCCCGCGCTGCGCGACCTGGACGTGCTCGAAGCGAGGTTCACTCGCTAACATGCGGTCCATGGGAGCAGTTGCTCGTGACCACGAACCGCCGGCAGCCCCGGCGACCTTCGCGGTGCTGCTCGGACCGGTCGCGTTCTACCTCGGCATCATCGTGCCCGCGCAGTCCACCGTGCGGCACGTGCTGCTCGGTGCGGTGTTCGGGCTCGTGTGCGTGCTGAGCGGCTGGCGGGCGATCCGGATCGCCGGGCGTCGCCGCGCGGTCCAGGTGTGGTCGTGGATCGGCATCGTGATCGGGACCGCCGGACTCGTCATGCTCGTCTGGCAGGTGCTCGTGATCGTGACCGGGGGCGCGTTCCCGCCGCCGTTCTGGTCGCCGTACGCGAACCGCTGACGCGGTGCGGCCGGGAGGCCCGGGGCGGTCCCGCCCCGCCGCGCACGACTCCGGTCGGTCCGGATCAGGACCGCCCCGCGAGACGACGCCGGGTCACCAGCCGAGCGTGCCGGGCGCGCCCTTGAACGGTCCGACGATGTCCGCCGTGATCCAGCCGCCGTAGAAGTCGCCGTCCTGGGCCTGGACCCGTTCGCCGCCGACCTCGCACGAGTCCATCGCCGACGGGTAGATCGCCACGCGTTCCCGCAGCGACTCGTAGCCGGGCACGGGCGTCGGGTAGTTCCAGGCGGCACGGCTCGCGACCGTCCCGTCGCCGCCGACGACGTCGAAGTAGCGCGCCAGGCCCTTGAACTCGCACATGCTCGATCCGGGTGCCTTCACGAGCGCGCCCTCGGCCAGGTCGGCCATCGGCAGGTAGTAGACCGGCGGGTGCGAGGTCTCGAGCACGCGGACGGCGTCGGTCGTGTCGGCGACGACCGTGCCGCCCAGGCGGACGACGACGCGGGCGGTGACCCGCTCGACGGCGGGTGGGCGGGGGTAGTCCCAGACGGACTCCTGGCCGGGGCCGGGCTCGGTCCTCTTCGGGTGGCGCATGCTCCAGGTCTACGCCCGGTGCCTGCGGTGCAGCCGCGTGCGTGCCTCGCGCCCCCGACTTTCGCGCTGAGCGACAATTCACGGGCTCGGCGGCGCGAGAAGTGTCGCTCAGCGCGAAACTCCGCCGGCCCCGCCGCCGCGCACGCGCGCAGCCAGCCGCCCGAACACACGCAGCCCGCCCGTGCGCACGACCGCCTCCGGGTGCACCATGGGCGGGTGACGACGACGACACGCACCCTGTTCCGACGGAAGCCCATCGACACGATCGATGACGAGGCCGGGGGCGAAGGCGGCCTGAAACGGCACCTCGGTCTGTGGCAGCTCACCGCGATCGGCATCGGCGGCATCATCGGCGCCGGCATCTTCACCCTCGCCGGCACCGTCGCGAACGGCGTCGCCGGTCCCGCGGTGCTGATCAGCTTCCTGGTCGCCGGGGTCGCGAGCGCCGCCGCTGCCCTGTCGTACGCCGAGTTCGCGGGGCTCATCCCGAAGGCCGGCAGCGCGTACACGTACGGCTACGCGGTGCTCGGCGAGATCGTCGGGTGGTTCATCGGCTGGGACCTGCTGCTCGAGTACACGGCGATCGTGGCGGTGGTCGCGATCGGCATCTCCGGCTACGTGGGGTTCCTGGTCGGCCAGTTCGGCATCGACCTGCCCGCGTGGATGCTCGGCGCCCCGGGCACCGGTGACGGGCACGTGATCGACGTCTTCGCGATCGCGCTGTGCCTGCTCACCGCGTTCGTGCTCACCCGCGGCATCCGCAGCGCCGCCCGGTTCGAGTTCGTCGCCGTCGGCATCAAGGTGGCGCTCGTCGTGCTCATCGTCGTGCTCGGCGTGTTCCACATCAACAGCGCGAACTACTCCCCGTACTTCCCGTTCGGCTTCGGCGGCGTGATGACCGGCGCCGCGACCGTGTTCTTCGCCGTGTTCGGCTACGACGCCATGTCCACCGCGGCCGAGGAGTCCACCGACGCCCGCAAGCACATGCCGAAGGCGATCCTGCTGTCCCTCGGCATCTCGATGGTGCTGTACGTCCTGGCGACCCTCGTGCTCACCGGGATGCAGAAGTACACCGACATCGACCCGGCGTCGGGCTTCTCGTCGGCGTTCGCGTCCGTCGGCCTCGGCGGTGTCGCCAACGTCATCGCGATCGGTGCCATCGTCGGCATCGTCACGGTGCTGGTGACGTTCATGCTCGGTGCCTCACGCGTCTGGTTCTCGATGAGCCGCGACGGTCTGATGCCGAAGTGGTTCGCGAAGACCGACCCGAAGCGGCACGTGCCGACCCGGGTGACCTGGATCCTCGGCATCGCGTCGGCGATCCTGGCCGGGGTGCTGCCGATCGGTGTGGTCGCCGAGCTCACGAACATCGGCATCCTGCTCGCGTTCGTCGTGGTGTGCTCGGCCGTGGTGGTGCTGCGCTACCGGCAGCCCGACCTGGACCGCCAGTTCCGGCTGCCGTTCATGCCCGTCATCCCGATCATCGGCGTCATCGCGTCACTGTGGCTCGTCACGTTCCTGCAGTGGGAGACCTGGGTGCGGTTCGCGATCTGGTTCGCGATCGGGCTCGGTGTGTACTTCGGGTACTCACGACGCCACAGCAAGTTGGCGACGGGCGAGGTGACCGGCGGCAAGCCCCTGCGCGACTGAGCACCCGACGCCCGGGAGGCCCTGCCCGCGTGCTCGCTCATGAACGTGATCCATGTCGCGCACACGCTCTCTCGCTGCTCTCGGCACGCCGCTCGTCGTCGGCACGGGGGTCGCCGCATGACCCCCGAACTGGGGTCCACCCATCTGTCTACCAACTGGCAACCTGATCAAGGGTCACGAATGACGTGACTCCTGAGGGGAGCACCAATGGCCGACGTCGACGACGTCCATCCATCCGTCAATCTCGAACCACCACCCGCGGGAGCCAGCCGCCGCCAGGTCCTGATGTTCGCCGTGGCGAGCGCACTCGCCGGGAGCAGCGTGCTCACGGCAGACCGTGCCTTCGGTGCGACGCCGGACAACCTGGCAAACCTGGACAAGTCGAAGCCGGAAGGCGCTCCGTCCTCGCGAGCTGCCGCCGTGGCCGGTGCGTGGGGCGGTTACCAGAACGGCCAGATCCCGACCTCCGTGCTCGAAGCGGTGCCGGCCTCGAACGGCCAGCCGTTCCTCCGGCCGGACGCCGCCCTCGCCTGGCGAGACCTGGACGCAGCCTTCACCAGGCAGTTCGGCACCGCACTCGTGATCACCGAGGCGTACCGCGACCTCGCCCGCCAGGAGAAGCTCTACCAGGAGTACCAGGCCGGCATCGGCCCCCTCGCAGCGCCTCCGGGTACGTCGATCCACGGGTGGGCCCTGGCTTGCGACTTCGGCAGTTCCGTGGACAAGTACGACACACCCCAGAAGATCTGGATGGACGCGAACGCGCCGACCTACGGGTGGCAGCCGACCGGGAACGGCTTCAGCTCACGCGAAGCCTGGCACTTCGAGTACGACGGCTCATACCAGGCAGAAGAACCCACACCGCCGCCAGGAACAGAACAGGACGCATCAGACATGAAGCTCATCACCAACAACGGACGCACCTGGCTCATCGGCGAGATGACCGGCATCGAGATCAACAGCGAGTTCTTCACCGAGCTCAAGTCGACCTACAACCTGTCCGGTTCGCTCGGCAACCTCCGCGCGGCCCTGGTCGCGCAGTACGGCGAGCCCGTCGCGATCCAGAGCGCCACCAACGTCGAGGGGCTGCTCGCGGTCGCTCGCAGGAACCGCGCGGTCCTCGTCAGCGAGATCAACTAGCACCGATCGGAAGGAAGGCCCCCGTCGACGATCGACGGGGGCCTTCCTCGTCGTCGGGTGAACGACATAGGCGCACCGGGCTGACGACGAGGCGCCCCTCAGCGCCGCAACGTCTCCCGCGGGTACTCCCCGAACCGGCTCGCGTACACCGAGGCGAACCGCCCCATGTGCGCGAAGCCCCACCGCCGGGCGACGTCCGCCACCGAGGTCGCCTGCGGGTCGAGGATCCGCAGTTCCTCGTGCACGCGTCCGAGCCGGACCTCGCGCAGGTACGTCATCGGCGAGCGCTCGAACGCCCGCTGGAACGACTCCTGGATCCCCCGGATGCTCAGCCCCGCGGCCTGCGCGATGTCGGCGACGGTGAGCGGTTGATGGGCGTGCGCCTGGATGAACTCGACCGCGGCCCGGAGTCGTCCGTCACTGCGGGTGCCGTAGCCCGCGGGGAACCGCTCGGCCTGCAGCGGGTACATCCGGAACAGGGCCCGGGCGACGTCACGCTGCGCCTCGTGCCAGGCGAGGGACTCGTCGCCCTCCTCGCGCAGCGCACGGAGCGCGCCGGACACGGCGGTCCGCCACTGGCCCAGAGCTGCGGAGTCAGGCGTCGTCGTGGTGTCGAACGCCATGGTGCCGTCGACCAGGTGGTCCTCGGCGGCGACGTCGAGCACCAGGTCACGGCGCAGGTGCACCAGGCGCTGGTCCCAGTCCTGGTACTCCATCTCGAACCGGCGCTCGACGGGGAACAGTGTCGGGACGCCGGGCTGCATGCGGACCTCGTCGCGGCCGACGTCGACGCGGGCCTCGCCGCGTTCGAGCCACTGCACGACGACCTCGCCCTCGGTGGCGACGTCACCCCGCAGGTACCCGTGCATCTGGGAACGGCGGACACTCAGCCGTTCGTCACCGACACCGACGTACTTGAACCAGTAGTCCTGGTCGAGGGCTCGGGAGTACCAGGCCTTGCCCGCGTACATGCCGGCGAGCGAGCTGATGGCCTCGTCGGTGTCCTGACCGGCCACGGCGACGAGCGAACGCGGCGAGGTGGGGCGTGCAGCAGGATCGGAACCCGGAGCGGGCGCCTGCGACTCGGTCGTGTCGGTCATCGGAACACCTCTCTCTCCTGGAGCAGAGCGGTGTGGTCACCTCCGGGTGGACTCCGGCCTGCCCTCTCACGCTAGGGAGCAGCGGGTGGACGTACAACCGGGTTGCGCTCTGCGGCCTAACGGCCGGTCCAGCGAACCCAGCCGTGCACCTGAGCGGCCGCGCTCTCGAAGGACGAGTGCCCGCCGGTCAACGAGTGGTCCGGGGAATCGACGGTGTACGTGTCGGTCCGGGTGATGTCGCACACGACCTCGGCGTCGATCCACCCGTTCCAGTGGTCTGCTGAGTCGCGTACCCACCGCAGTCGGTCCGGCATGAGGTTCCAATCGATTCCGTGGACCGCTGTCGTCGCGCTCCGCGTTGGACGGTAGTCCTGTCAGATGTCCGTCGCACAGGGTGGCGGCGGGGATCGTCGGTGGTGACTGGCACGATGGTCCCGTGCCTGCTGCCCCGATGATCGACGCCGTCGACGTCATCCGCTTCGTCGGGCCGCAGACCTTCGGCCGAGCGCGCGACGTCGTCCGCGCCGGCCTCGTCGACGACGCCACCTGGCACGACGACGACGGCACGGTCACTGCGGTCGTGTCCGGCACCGCAGACGACCCGTACGAACTCCGCGTCGACACCACCCCGGCGCGCGGCGACTTCGTCCGCCCGGTCCGCAGCACCTGCAGCTGCCCGCTCGGCGGCGACTGCAAGCACGTCGCGGCCGCGCTCCTCACCATCAACGCCCGCGCCCTCGCCGCGAACGCCGGCCCACGTCCGGAAACGCCGGCTCCGCCGCCCTCGGACTGGAGGCACGACCTCGCCCGCCTCGCCGGTGACGACGAGCGGGCGCCCACTCCGCAGGGCACCCGGATGGGGCTGCAGTTCGAGTTGCGTGACGCGGTCCCCGCCAAGCTCGCCTCGCGAGCCCGTGCCGCCGGCCGCGCCCTGCCCGCGCCGTCCCGCGGCGTTCGGCTGGGGGTCCGGCCGGTGACCCGCAGCGACGCCGGCAACTGGGTGCGCGGGCAGCTGACCTGGGGCACGCTCCCCTACTCGCAGAACCGGCTCGGCGTCGGTGCCGAGCAGCACGCCTGGTTCCTGCAGCTCGCCGCCCTGCACCGCGCCGGGCAGCTCGCGGGCCTGCCCGGTGAGAGCGACTGGCTGCACCTCGACGACTTCCGGAGCCCCCTGCTCTGGCCGCTCCTGCAGCAGGCCGCGGCGCTCGACATCGCGTTCGTCACCGGCAAGCGCGAGGGCGGTGCGGTGCTCGGCACGCAGGCCCAGGTGCTGCTCGACGTCGCCCGGCACGACGACGCCGTGGTGATCGGTGCGAGTGCCGTGCTCGACGGCCGGCCCGTGGTACCCGGAGCAGCGCGGATGATCGGCGACCACGGCGTCTACGTGTTCCGCGAGAGCCCCGAGTTCACGGTCGCCGTCGCCCCGACCCCGGCACCGGTGCCCGAGGACCAGCGCCGCATGCTCGTCGAGGGCACCCGGATCACCGTGCCGACCGCCGAGGTCGACGAGTTCCTGGCCGACTGGTCGCCCCGTTTGCGCGGCGCCCTCGGCCTGGTCAGCTCCGACGGCTCGGTGGAGCTGCCGGAGCGCACCCCGCCCGAGCTCGTGCTCACCGCGACGTTCGAGCCGGCCCGGGCGCCGCGCACCGACGACCGCGTGCACCTGCACTGGCGCTGGCACGTCGACGGGCGGAAGGACCCGGTGTCCCTGCACGGCCCGCTCCCCGACCTGTCCGGGCTCCGTGCCGCCGACGATCCTGCCGGCACCGACGTTCCTGCCAGTACCGATGACGCCTCCGTGGCGGACCCGGCCCCGGCGGTGGAGCCGGCCACGGCGACGACGCTTGCCGAGGACGCGACACAGGCCGGGCCTCCCGTCCGCCCTGCCGGACCCGGTGGCGGGCTGGACTGGTTCCAGGACGGCACCATCGACGGGGCCGACGTCGCGGTGTTCGCGAACGAGTTCCTGCCCGAGCTGCCGTCGCTCGGCATCCGCACGGTCGTGCAGGGCGAGCGCCTCGACTACGAGCGGTTGAGCGGGCGGCCGCACATCAGTGTCACGACGATGCCGTCGGACAAGCACGACTGGTTCGACCTCGGCATCATCGTCAGCGTCAACGGCAAGCAGATCCCCTTCACGCCGCTGCTCACCGCGCTCGCGGGTCGGCAGCGACGGCTCAAGCTCGTCGACAACTCGTACCTGTCGCTGGCCGACCCCGCGTTCGATCGGCTCAAGGAACTCATCGACGAGGCCCGCGACCTGGACGAGTGGGAGCCCGACCAGCCGATCGCCGTCACGCCCCTGCACGCCGGGCTGTGGTCGGAGTTCGACCTGCTGGCCGACGAGACCTCGCACGACGAGCGGTGGCAGGCGATCGCCTCGGGGCTGCTCGGGGCGACTCCCCCGGGTGACGTCCCCGTGCCGGACACCGTGCACGCCGACCTGCGGCCGTACCAGCACGCCGGGTACGCGTGGCTGTCGTTCCTGGTGACGCACGGCATCGGCGGGGTGCTCGCCGACGACATGGGCCTCGGCAAGACCCTGCAGGTGCTCGCGATGGTCGCCGCCCGTCGTGCCACGGAGCCCGACGCGCCCCCGTTCCTGGTCGTCGCACCGACCTCGGTCGTCGGCAACTGGGCCGCCGAGGCCGCCAAGTTCGTGCCATCGCTGCGGGTCGCGACGGTGACCTCGACGTCGCTGAAGGACCCGGGGCTCGTCGCCCGGACCGCCGCCGCGTCGGACGTCGTCGTCACCTCGTACGCGCTGCTCCGGCTCGACGCCCGCGCCTGGACCGACCTGCCGTGGTCGGCGCTGGTGCTCGACGAGGCCCAGTTCGTGAAGAACCCGCAGTCCCAGACCCACCGTGTGGCCTCGGAGCTGCAGGCACCGGTGAAGTTCGCGATCACCGGCACCCCGCTCGAGAACGGGCTGACCGACCTGTGGGCACTGTTCCACATCGTCGCGCCCGGGCTGCTGTCCACCTGGACCCGGTTCGGCGACGACTACGTGAAGCCCCTCGCCTCCCCCGAGCTCCGCGGCGAGGCCCGACAGGAACTCACCGGGCGGCTCCGCCGACGGATCCGGCCGCTCATGCTCCGCCGCACCAAGGAAGCCGTCGCGGCCGACCTGCCCCCGAAGCAGGAGCAGGTCGTCCGGGTCACGCTCGACCCCGCGCACCGGGAGCTGTACGAGCGCACCCTGAACCGGGAGCGCCTGAAGGTCCTCGACCTGATCGACGACCTGTCGAAGAACCGGATGATCGTGTTCCGGTCGCTGACCCTGCTGCGGATGCTCGCGCTGTCGCCGGCGCTGGTGTCGTCCGGGTCGTCCGGGTCGTCGTCGGACTCGGACGTCACGTCGGGATCGACCCCGATCCCCTCGGCCAAGCTCGACCTGCTGCTGGACGAACTCGAACAGCTCGCGGCAGAGGGCCGTCGCGCCCTGGTGTTCAGCCAGTTCACCTCGTTCCTGCGGATGGTGTCCGACGCCCTCGACGCCCGCGGCATCGGCTACGAGTACCTCGACGGCTCCACCCGCAAGCGCCCGGAGGTCATCGAGCGCTTCCGGCAGGGCACCGCCCCGGCGTTCCTCATCTCGTTGAAGGCCGGCGGGTTCGGGCTCACCCTGACCGAGGCGGACACCGTGTTCGTGCTCGACCCGTGGTGGAACCCCGCCGCCGAGTCCCAGGCCGTCGACCGCACGCACCGCATCGGGCAGACCCGGTCGGTCAGCGTCCAACGGTTCATCGCCGAGGACACCATCGAGGAGAAGGTCCTCGCCCTCGCCGCCCGCAAGGCCGAGCTGTTCGCCACGATGATCGACGACGACGCCCTGTTCGCCGACGACCTGACCGCCGACGACATCCGCTCCCTGCTGACCTGACCCGCTGCGCACACCGCCGCGGCACCGTCCCACCCCGCACCGCCGTTCCGCCCGCACCACCTGGAGTCCCACCGCATGACGTCCCGCCGACGCCGCAGCCGCATCACCCTGACCTCCGTCCTCGTCGTCCTGGCCCTCGCCGTCGGCGGCTACGCGCTCGACGCGTCCCGCGTCCTCGGGCCGGACGCCGACGCGGCGGGCACGACCGAGGCGGGCGGTCCCACGGCCGGGGAGACGACCACCATCGGACCGCAGCAGGCGTCGTCGGGGGCGACCCCCGCCTCCAGTCCGACCGTCAGCCGCGGAACCGACGCCGACGCGGTCCGCGCACGCACCCAGCTCGCCGACCTGCCCGTCAAGGGCAAGGCAGCCGGCACCGGCTACGACCGCACCGGTGACTTCGGCAGCGCCTGGCTCGACGTCGACCACAACGGGTGCGACACCCGGAACGACGTCCTCGCCCGCGACCTCGCCGGCGTCACCCGCGAGGGCCGCTGCAAGGTCCTCACGGGCACCCTCGTCTCGCCGTACACCGGCGCGACGGTGGACTTCGTGCGCGGCAACACGACGTCGACGCTCGTGCAGATCGACCACGTCGTCGCGCTCGAGAACGCCTGGCGCACCGGAGCCCAGCGGCTCACCGAGACCGACCGGCAGGCGCTGGCGAACGACCCGGTGAACCTGTTCGCCGTCGACGGCCGGTCCAACTCGCAGAAGGGCTCCGGCGACGCGGCGACCTGGCTGCCCGCGAACAAGGCGTTCCGCTGCACCTACATCGAGCACCAGGTCACGGTGAAGGCGAAGTACCGCCTGTGGGTGGCTCCGGCGGAGCGGGACGCGATGGTGCGGGTGCTGGACGCCTGCTGACGTCGGGCGGTCCGGCCACGCTGGGTTTCAGCGCGGCCGGCGCGGGCGGTCTCCCCGGGCGTGACGAAGCACGCGCCCCTCACGCACCAGCCAGGTGATCGACAGGACGAGCAGCACGAGCGCGAGACGGGCGAGCCAGAGGAGCGCGGGGTTCGCGGCGTCGCGGAACGGCAGACCGGCGAGGACCCCCATGGCCTCGAGGAACCTCCCGGCCCGCCCGAGGTACCCGTGGTCGGTGCTCGGGACGGCGACGGTGACCGCGACGGCGAACACCAGGACGGACAGGAACACCGCCCCGGCCGACGCCGCGGTCCTGCTCGATCCCTTCGCGCCGATCAGAGCGCCGACCATCGACACGATCGGCAGCACGACGAACATGTCGACCAGCCAGGCCAGCAGCAACGCGATCGCGGACAGGAAGCCGAACACCAGCGAGAGGAACCACGCGCTCGGGTCGCCCTCGCGGATCGCGAGCACGCCGCCGAAAGGCAAGCCGAGCACGATGAGGACCAGGTCGAGCACCAGCAAGTCGAGGAACGAGCGGCGCGACTCCCGCGACGTCCGCTCCTGCGCGGACCGACGGTTCCGGGTCGCGATGTCGTTCAGCGGGTTGTAGCGCACGCCCACGACGAGCCCGGCGACGGTCATCGCCGCCACCACTCCGGTGATGCCGCGGCCCCAGTCCGGGTCGTGGGACAGCGTCAGCGCAGCCGTCTCCGCGACCGCAGCGAGCACCGGCGCCAGGGCGATCGCGAGCAGCACGCCGTGTCGTCGCGTCCCGTCCCACATCAAACCGCGCATGCCCACGGGACAGCACCTTATCCAGGCATCGAGCGGTCCGGCGCCGCTGGGTGTCGGCTCGGAGGCCCGGCGCCCCTCCGCCCCGCGTGGCAGGCTGCGGGCATGGCTGAGCAACTCACGGTCCCACAGGCGTACGCGCTCCTGCAGGTCGAGCCCGACGGACGCCACGCGCTCGATGGTTCGACGCTCGACACCGGTCTCGCGGGGGCGGTCCTCGCCGACCTCGCGCTGCGCGGTGCCGTCTCGCTGCAGGACGGACTCGTCACCGTGGTGAACGGCGCCGCAACGGGCGACCCCGTGCTCGACGGCGTGGTCGGCTCCATCGCGGCGGCCGGTGCACCGCGCAAGGCGAAGTGGTGGGTGAGTCGACTCGGCAAGCGCCAGCTGCGCGACGACGTATTCGCCGGACTCGTCGAGCTCGGCGTCATCAGCGTCGAGCAGGGCAAGGTGCTCGGCCTCTTCCCCACCACGAAGCACCCGGAGCGGGACGGAGCCCCGGAGGCGCTGCTGCGATCCGGCATCGCGGACGTGCTGGCTGGCCGGGCAGGACCCACGCCGTTCTCCGCCGCGGTCATCGGCCTGCTCGACGCGACGAACACCCTGCGCAAGCAGTTCGGCGCCGTCGACAAGGACCTGGTCAAGGAGATCACCTCGGGCTCCTGGGCGAGCCCGGCGGTGAAGGCGGTACTCGAGGAGATCGAGGCCGCGACGATGGTCGTGATCATGGCGGCGACCATGGCAACGACGACCTCGATCGTCACGAGCTGAGGCAGGCAGCGCGATGGTGCGGGTGCTGGACACCTGCTGACCGCGTCGTTAAACGACAGGTGTAGTCTAGAAATCTCGATGCAGATGCATCGATCGGACTCGCTGCCCCACCGCGGACCCCGAGCCCTTCACCGTCGAAGACCTCAGGAGGCCACCCCCATGCCCGAAACCAGCACCGTCACCACCCGCTTCGCCGACCGCGTCGTCCTCATCACCGGCGGCGGCTCCGGCCTCGGTCGCGCAACCGCCGTCCGCCTGGCCGCCGAGGGCGCTGCACTCTCCCTCGTCGACGTCTCCGAGCAGGGACTCGAGGCGACGAAGACCGCCGTGCTCGAATCCACCCCGGACGCACAGGTCCTGACCACCGTCGCCGACGTGTCCGAGGAGGCCCAGGTCGACGCCTACGTCGCCGCCACGACCGAGCGCTTCGGCCGCATCGACGGCTTCTTCAACAACGCCGGCATCGAGGGCAAGCAGAACCCCACCGAGTCGTTCACCGCCGCCGAGTTCGACCGCGTCGTGTCGATCAACCTGCGCGGCGTGTTCCTCGGGCTCGAGAAGGTGCTCAAGGTCATGCGCGAGCGGGGCTCCGGCATGGTCGTGAACACGGCGAGCGTCGGCGGCATCCGCGGCATCGGCAACCAGTCCGGGTACGCGGCAGCCAAGCACGGCGTCGTCGGCCTCACCCGCAACTCGGCCGTCGAGTACGGCCGCTACGGCATCCGCATCAACGCCATCGCCCCCGGGGCCATCTGGACGCCCATGGTCGAGAACTCGATGAAGCAGCTCGACGCGGAGAACCCGCGCAAGGCCGCCGAGGAGTTCATCCAGGTCAACCCGACGAAGCGCTACGGCGAGGCCCCCGAGATCGCCGCTGTCGTCGCCTTCCTGCTGTCCGACGACGCGTCCTACGTCAACGCGACGGTCGTCCCGATCGACGGCGGGCAGTCGGCCGCGTACTGAGACCGGCACCTCCGATGCCCGGCCCACGTCCGCGTGCGCCGGGCATCGGCCTGGAGGCGCGGCTCGGCCCAGCCGTGTCCGCCGGCCGTGACAGCATGGTTGGCGTGAGTACCGATGAGACGAACGGATCAGCCTTCGGCCGAGGCGTCGACAAGGCCCCGCCGACCGCCGCTGCCGAACTCCGACGGAGGATGGCAGCCTCGCCCGCGGGCTTCCTGCGCAGCGCGGCGTGGGTCCCCTGGAAGGCGGCGGGTACCCCGGAGGCCGGCAGCGTCGCCCACGTCATGATCCGGGACAAGCCGTTCGTGCCCGTGTTCACCGACCCGGGCGAACTCGCCGCCGGGCTGCCCGACGCCGAGGGACGTCCGGTGCCGATGTCCGAGCTCGTGTCCGCGCTCCCCGAGGAGTTCGGCATCGTGGTCGACCCCACGAGTGCGGCCGAGGCGAACTTCCTGCACGCTGATGTCCTCGCCGAGATGCGGGCGCAGATGCAGGGCGGCGTCCCGACCAGCGACGACTGACCCGCTCCGTCTCACCGTCCGCTCCGGGCGAGTGCGGAGCATTTCCGCTGGGTGATGGTTATGGTTCGCGATCCTCGGGATTCGTGAACCGAAACCGACAGGCGGGAGTCAGGAACCCGACGACGCCCCGATCACCGCGAGCGTCAGTGCGAGAGCAATCGCTACCGCTGCAGCCGTCCCGAGTGCGACGAGCCACCCGAGCGGCCGCTTCCGACGGACCTTCGCTGCGAGGACTCCGCCTCCCGTGCACACGACGATGAGGACGATCGCCTCGACCACTGCGGTCTGGACCCCCATCGATCGGTTGCACACGCGCGTCGAGGACTCCCAGTCGCACCCGTACTGCGACATCGTCCCGAGGACCCAGCCGAACAGCACCGCGAAGCCGCTGAGCATCGCGATGACCACGAACAGGGCGATGGTGACGACGAGGTCGACCGTCCACGCCGCGTTCGGCTTCGGTGCCTCGACCGGGTCCGGCACTGGTCTTCCGGCCGGCAGCGGTCCTTGCGCTCCTGCAGACATCGTCCCCCACTCCTCTGGCCCCCTCGGCCGCCTGCAGCCTAGAGGACTCGGCGTCGCCTCGGTCAGCGAGCCGGTTCGACGAGCTCGATGAAGCGGGACAACAGGGACAAGCCCGCGATCGACGGGGGCAGCCCCGTGGTCAGCGCCGGTGAGTGCACGAGGTACGCCGCCCACTTCGCCCGCGAGATCGCCACGTTCAACCGGTTCGGCATGAGCAGGAAGTCGAGGCCGCGCGGGATGTCCGCCGCACTCGACGCTGCCAGGGACACGATCGACACGACGGCCTCTCGGCCCTGGAACAGGTCGACCGTGCCGACCTGGGTGCCGGTGAAGCCCGCGCGGTCGAGCTCCTGCCGGATCAGTGCCCCCTGTGCGTTGTACGGCGCCACCACGATGACGTCCTCGTCGGTCAGGGCGCGGGTGTCGGAACCGTCGGTCCAGGTGCGGCCGACGACGTCACCGACGAGTGCGACGACCCGGGCGGCCTCTTCAGCAGCGGACGTCGTGTTGCCCGCGTGCACGACCGGCACGGGGTGCACACCCGCGGCGATGCCGTCGAGGTGCCGGCCGGAGACCATCGAGGCGAGCTGCCTGTCGTAGGACAGGGCCGAGACGGATTCGGTCAGCGCGGGCTCCATGCGGCGGGTGCGGGCGAGGAAGTACCCGAACTCGGGCGGCAGGACGTGCTGGCCGTCGGCGAGCCAGCCGAGCGCGGACTCGTCGACGGGCTCGGGGTGCGAGCCCTGCGACACCTGGGGCAGCTGCTGGGGGTCCCCGAGCAGCAGGAGCCGGGTCGCGGCGACCGACGACGCGATGGTCGGGGCGAGGGAGAACTGTCCGGCCTCGTCGACCACGAGCAGGTCGAGGGACCGGCGCTCGATCGTCGACTCGTTCGCGAACGTCCACGCAGTGCCACCGACGACACCGCCGGTGCCCGAGGACTCACACGAGGACAGGAACGCGGCGACCGCGGCACCGTTCTTCACGGGGGTCCAGGCTGCGGCGTCGAGCTCGTCCTCGGTCGCGCCGGACTTCGGCACCTTCACGACCCGGTCCGCGGGGACGCCGGCGTTCACGACCGAGGTCAGGAAGTTCTCCGACGTCGCGTGCGACTGTCCGACGACCCCGACGCGCCAGCCGTACTCGCGGACGAGTCGGGCGACGACGTTCGAGCCGACGTAGGTCTTGCCCGTGCCGGGAGGGCCCTGGATCGCCAGGTACGACCGGTCGAGGTCGAGCAGGGTCGAGACGACGGCCGACACCGCGTCGTCGCCCTGCACCGGCACGATCGGGCCACGCGGGGGCACCCGTCGCAGCAGGTCGAGCGCGGGGTCGGGCAGCATCGCCGGCAGGTCGTCGAGTACGGCCTGACCCCACCACGCGATCGCCTCGGGCTGGGGCTTCGCGCGGGGCGGCGCCGACGGGGCAAGGGCCACGGGGAACTGGTGGTGCGGCTCGCCGCCGACGGGCAGTCCTTCTTTCACGAGGACCTCGACGGCATCGCCGTTGTCCCGGACGTCCACGATCACGGCGCGCGACGAAGCGCCCTTCGACCCGGGGCCCGGGGAGGCGATCGATGGCGGAAGTGGGTCGTCGTAGACCAGGTGGGGCGTGCCTCCAGGCCGGAGCCGCGAGCCGGGCGCGAGCGTCCCTGACAACCGGAGTTCCCGCGACTGCGACCGGGCACGCGGCAGCATGTCCCAGTCGCGCTCGACGGACGCACGCTCCACGACCAGGACGTCACGCGTGTCGGCCCAGTCGTCGACCGGGTTCCGCAGGCGGTCGAAGTGGTCCTGCCAGAAGGTCTTGGCCTCGCGGCGGTGGTAGTCGATCGCGGCCGCGGCGAGCGCCAACGCGGTCTGGTCAGGGGTGCGGTCGAGGGCGTCGACGTCCTCGAGTTGCGCAGCCAGCGCGACGGACACCGGATTGGGCTCGCGCTCGACGGGGATCGGTGGGACCTCGAGCTCGAGCGCCGGGTCGGCCGCATCGGGGTCGTCGGTTCGCAGCGAGCGGAGCCAGTCGCGCAGGCGCAGGGTCGAGCGGCAGTCGTAGGCGTTGTAGTCGGCGACCTGGTCGAGCATCCGCTGTCCCTCGGCCGCGTCGCCGTTCCGGAGCTCGTCGATCGCGTCGACGTAGGCGGTGATGCTGTCCGCGGCGTTCGTGACGTCGCTCTCGCGCAGGTCCGCTCCCATGTACAGCGGTTCGAGCTTCTTGATGGAGTAACTGTGGCTGCCGACGACCAGGGCCTTGCGGACGATCGGGTACAGGTCGACCAGGACCCCGGCTCGCAGCAGGTCGTCGACGGCGTCCTCGCCCACACCGTGCCGGGCGGCGAGCGACAGTAGGTGCGTCCGCTCGTAGGCCGCGTAGTGGTAGATGTGCATGCCCGGGTACTGCTGCCGCCGGGCCTCGATGAACGCGAGGAACTGCTCCAGCGCAACTCGTTCGTCGCGGATGGTGTGCGCCCAGAACGTGGTGAACTCGGCGCGGTCGTCGACCAGGCCGAACAGGTAGTCGAGGCCCCAGTGCACGCCGTCCTCGGTGTGCAGCGGGTCGCCCTCGAAGTCGAAGAACACGTCGCCCGGGTCCGGTGCCGGGATCGCGTCGAGCGCGCGGGCGTCGAGTACCTCGAAGCGCGGCTTGACGGGCTGGTCCGGCCCGTCGGCGCCCTTCCGTCGGGCGTCTTCCGACTCGATCTGGAGGCTCGCCTGACGCACCAGCCGATCCTGCGTCGCGCGGGACAAGCCCGGCACTGCCCGGGTGCGGACCGCCAGGTCGTCGATCGTCCGCACCTCGTGCTTGATCAGCCTCGCCCGTTGGTCGAGGCGCATGCCCGCGACGAGGACGAGGTCGCGGTGCTCGGCGACCTGGGTCGAGCAGACGGCGCATCGGCCACAGGATGAGTAGCGCGGGTCGCCCCACTGCAGTGACTCGTCGGCGGCGATGCGCTCGGCGATGACCCGCTGCAGTTCGGCGCGCTGCGTGCGGTACACCGGCGCGATGTCGGCGAGGTCGTGTGTGGTCGTCGTCCGGTCGCCGAGCACCAGGTGCACCTGCTGTCCGGTGGGGATGCCGTGCGCCTGCATCTGCTCGGCGTACGCGGCGAGCTGCAGCAGGGCGCTGATCTTGGCGTGGCGGGCGAGCTTGGTGTCGTAGACCTCGTACTCGCCGCGGTCGTTGCGGATGATGAAGTCCGCGAAGCCGATGAACCCGGGCTCGTCGGCCGTCGGTGCTGCGTGGAACGTCGGCTGGTACAGCACGTCGGCACCGTCGGCGAAGGCCTGTCGTGCTTCGGCTGCGGCGCGTGCGTAGTCCGGCGGGGCGGGGCGGTCGAACTCGACGACGTCGCGGGTCTGCTTGAGGATGTCGAGGTAGTCGAGCTCGTGCTGGTCCCCGAGCCGAGCCGTGCGTTCGAGCATGTCGTCGTGCACGTCCGGCAGGGCGTCCCCGCGACCGAGCTTGGCGTCGAGGCGGCGGAGGAACGCCCACTCGCAGGCCGACCACGTGCTCAGGTCACTCGGGCTGAGCAGCACGTGCCCGTCGACGCCGATCTGCATGCGCTCCCCCTTGCTCTCCGGTGCGCTGAAAGCCTAGGGGCGAGCGCCGACGTTCACGCTTCACCCTTGCTCGGCAGCCGATCATCTGACATGTTGGTGTGCATCTTCGGTCCGGAGGTCGCTCAACGGAGGCAGCATGATCATCGAGCACGCCGTCGTCCCGAAACGGTCCGCGCCGCGGTGCATGACGCACTCTCGTATCGAATCGCGTCGCCCGAATGGGTGCCTGTTGCGAGCACGCCTCACCCGCAAGACTGGCTCGTGGCTGATCAGGGACGGGGACCCGGCTGGCCATCGAGCTGTTCGCCCCGTGGAGGGACTGTCAGCATGAGCGTCGCGGGCGCATCGGCCGGAGCACGAGCACGGCACTTGTTGGCGGAAGCGGCTGCCGATCCGGCGGGCGCGCTCGCACTCCGAGCAGAGGCTGCTCGCTTTGCGGTGGCGGAACGCACGGAGGCACAGACCCTGCAGCTCCTCTCGGACTTGACCGCCGACGGTTTCCACTTCCTGACTGATCGACGTTGGCCCGGTTCGAAGAACGCTCAGGTCGACCTCATCCTGGTCGGTCGTGCCGGCGTCTTCATCGTCGACACCAAGGCCTGGCGGGAGTTCTCGATCGAGAACGGTCGGCCACACCGCGGCGATGAAGACGTGGCTGACACCTTCGACTCACTCGGCTCGCTTCTCGACGGGGCTCAGGAGGCGTTCGCCGAGGTCGGCCTTCCTCCGAGCGAGGTGCACTGCATCGCGGCGATGACCCTCCAGCCGACAATCACCGCGCAGGTCGGCGTCATCGAGGTCATCGGTGTCGATCGACTGGTGGACAACATCCGCCGGCGCGGCGCGCGGCTCACGCCGGCCGACGCAGAACGAGTCGCTGCCGTCGCACGCGATTACTTCGCGCTCCTTCCGAGCCCGGACCCCACTCCCTCGGCGCTCCTCATCGAAGAACGACCGGAACAAGCTCCACTCTTCGACCTCGCGACGTTCCACCAAGGCCTCCTTCACCTGGACGATGCACCCATCGAGACGTGGATGTCGTACCTCGATCCGGCCCAAGCACGGATCGCCCGGCGGAGCTTCAACGGACCTGCGCGGATCCGCGGCGCGGCAGGGACGGGCAAGACAGTCGTCGGCTTACACCGCACCGCCCACCTTGCGCGCCGGAGCCGGAAGAGGGTCCTGGTCACGACCTACGTCAGAACGTTCCCGGCCGTGCTCGAATCTCTCCTGCAGCGGCTCGAACCGGCACACGCAGCGAAGGTCGAGTTCGCGGGAGTCCACGCATTCGCGCACGGGATCCTGACCGAGCGCAAAGTCCCGTTCCGGGTCGATCAGGGCCTCGTCAACAGCGCTTGGTGGCGCGCCTGGCGAGATCTTCCAGAGTCCCATCCCCTCCGAAGTTCCAAGTTCTCCGTCGGCTACTGGCGCGACGAGGTCGACCACGTGATCAAGGGTCGCGGACTGCTCGACTTCGACCAGTACGCAACCGTCGCCAGGGTCGGCCGCAAGTACCGGCTGCCGGTCGAGCTCAGGCAGCACGTCTGGGAGCTCGCGGAGGCGTACGACCGAAACCTGCGAAGCCTTCGGGTCATGGACTGGGCCGACCTCATCCGAACAGCACGAGATGAGCTTCTCGAGCGGCCGCTCGACCGGTACGACGCTGTCCTGATCGATGAAGCGCAGGACCTCACATCCCTCTCCGTCGGCATGCTGCACGCCCTTGTCGGTGATCGTCAGGACGGCCTCACCCTCATCGGCGACGGGCAACAGTCCATCTACCCCGGCGGCTACACGCTCAGCGAGGTCGGGATCTCATTGGCGGGCCGCGGCGTCGTCCTCGACGTCAATCACCGGAACACACGAGAGATTGCGGAGTTCGCGCGCCGCTTGGTCGCCGACGACATCGTCACCGACATCGAGGGTACAGACGCTCCCGGGGACACCGTGGCGGCGATCACCCGGTCGGGGCCGAAGCCGGTGCTCCGCCGGTCGTCGGACCACCATGAGCTCGACCGGCTCCTGCTCGAGGCGCTCCGTGCAGCGATCGATCGTGGTCGGGCGCGCACCGGCGACATCGGCATCCTGACACCGAGCAACGCCAGCGCCGATCGGCTCCTCAAGATGCTTCGCCGCGACAAATTCGCCGCGATTTCCGTCGAGTCCTACCGCGGGCAGACCTCAGGTGCGATCAAGGTCGGCACGATCAAACGCGCGAAGGGCTTGGAGTTCAAGCACGTGTTCCTCACCGACATCCCCTCGGCGCTGCTGGTCGACCCTCCCGAGGACGCTCCGGACAGCGCGCTCGAACGACGGCGCCTCGATCTCCGGGAGCTCTACGTCGGGATGACCAGGGCACGTGATGAGTTGTGGGTCGGCGTCAGCAACTGAACGCCTTCTCGGCGACGATCACTCGTGTGATGACGGGCGGTGCACGAACCGGGGCCCGTCGTACCCGTCGCGGGTGACGTGCGCGGTGAAGTCGGCGAGCGAGCGCACCCAGTGCCCGCGTTCGCCGTACAGCGCCTGGTACACGACCACGGGCTCCTCGGTTTCCACGTCACGAGCGACGAGCAGCACCTCGTAGTCGTTGCCCTTGAAGTGTCGGTAGCGGCCCGCGGTCACGTCGTCAGTCACCCGACCGAGGGTACGGCCCGAGCGGCGGGACCATGACCGCGCGTTCTGCTTGACTGAGCAGCACGGGGAACGAGCACCACGGGGGAACGACATGACCACATTGAGCACGCGCGAGCGGGACCGTCGCGCACAGCGCGTCTTCTTCGTCGTGATGGCGGTCGTCATGGCGGGGGTGGACGTCTGGCTGCACTTCCACGCCGGCGTCATCCGCCCCTCGGCCTTCTGGGTCCCCACGGTCGTCGGACTCGTGTACGGCGCCGTGGTGTGGCCGCTCGGCCTGCGTCAGGAGTCGAGGTGGTGGCCGAATCTGGTCGGGGCGGGGTTCCTCGGTGGCTTCCTCGTCCTCATCGCGACGAAGACGTTCTCGCCGTACGCCTGGTTCCTCGCGGTCGTGATCGGGACGTTGCTGTTCCAGGCCGCCCTCCCGCCGAAACGACCCGCGGCGCGGGTCGCCGCCAGGCTCCCCCTGACCGACGTGCGACCGTGGACCGGCTCGGGAGTCACGGCCACGGCCGTCGAGCGCCCCTTCGGCAAGAGTCGGACGAAGCCGGCCGTCGCCCTCACCACGCAGGACGGGGCCACCGCGTTCCTGGTGATGGAGCTCGCCTCGTTCTTCGACGGTGATGCGGCGATCGCAGAATCGGCGAACGGCGAACAGCTGACCTTCCTCACCAGGAAGGGCGTCGCGGCGAGGTCGTCCGTCCTCGATGACGCGACGCCGGGGATGGCCGACGGCACGCTGTTCCTGCACTCGGCGAAGGACGAGTCGCGGCCTTCCGCCGTCTTCCGCGACGACGACGCCGCCGCGTTCGAGCAGTGGGTCCGCACGCTCCCCGAGGACTGAGTCCCCGCCGAGCCCGGCGCGACGCGCACAGCTCGGCGTCACATCCGGTCACGTTCGACAGCAGTTCGTCGGCTGCGCGTACCGTCGCCGTGTGACCTTCGGAACCGCAGTGGCCGTGCTCGTGGGGGTCCTCGCGCTCGCGACGGTCCTCGGTCTCCTGCTCCGCCACCGGACCGGTCGAGCCCGGTCGGCGGGCAGCGCCGCGTCGACGAGGCAGAACGCAGACGGCCTCGCGCTCGACACCGATTACGGCACCGCCGCCACGTTCGTCCAGTTCTCCACGCCGACCTGTGCGCGGTGCCCGGCCACCCGGCGCCAGCTCGCCTCCGTCGCCGATCAACACGAGGGCGTCCGACGCATCGAGATCGACCTCGCCGAGCACCCCGAACTCGCTCGCCGCTTCGACGTGATGCAGACGCCGACGGTCCTGCTGCTCGACGCCGACCGCTCGGTCCACACCCGCTTCGGAGGCCCACCCCGCCCACCCGAGCTCGCCGCAGCCCTCGACGCCGTCCTGACCGCAGGCAGCACGGACACCACACGCAGCACAGGCACCTCAGGCACCTCAGGCACCACCGGCACCCAGGAGTCCCGATGACCACCACCACCGACACCGAACGCGGCGTCGACCCGCGCTCCCCCCGCTTCGGCGCCGCCATCACCACGGTGCTCCTCGCCGCGACGATCGTCCTCACGCTGATCCCCGAGACGTGGGTCGCCGGCATCGTGCTGCTCGCGGTCATCGTCGTGCTGTTCGCCGTCGGAGGCATAGCCGGCATCCGCCGCCACCCCTACGGCGCACTCTTCCGACGGGTCGTCCGCCCACGCCTCGCCCCGCCCGCCGAACTCGAGGCCCCGGAACCCCCGACCTTCGCCCAGCAGGTCGGCCTGTTCGTGACCGCGGTCGCGCTGCTCCTCGCACTGCTCGGCGTGCCGTACGCCGCCCCCATCGGAGCCGCGGTCGCACTGGTCGCGGCGTTCCTCAACGCCGTCTTCGACGTCTGCATCGGCTGCCTGCTCTACGTGTGGCTGGTCCGCGCAGGGGTCTTTCGTCCGCGACGCGGCGTCGCCTGACGGCGTCCAGCCTGGAGGCCCGCCGCCGCGCGCACAACCAAAGCGCAACTGTGCCACGCACCTCCGCGGCGCGGACGCACTTTGGTTGCGCGAAACCGAGTCGCACCGACAGCCCACAGCCCGTAACACGCAATTTACTTTCGGCACTGGCGCTCGCTCACGAAAGACGCTTTCATGGCGGGATGACGATCACCGAGCGGTCCGAACGCGCCGACGCCTTCGCCCTCGTCCGCACCCAGTCGGCGAGCATGCCGTCGAGCATGCGCGCCATCGCCGACGCCGTCCTCGGCGACCCGGCAGCCGCGGCCACCACGAACGCCACCGACCTCGCCGGCCGAGCCGGGGTGTCCCCCGCCACGGTCTCCCGGTTCGCCCAGCACCTGGGCTTCGCGAACTTCGCCGCCCTGCAGCGCAGCATGACCCGGGCCGTCGAACGCGAGATCCACGAGCGTGAGTCCACCGAGATCCACGCCGGGGTCGCGGTCGACGACGACGTCGCCACCGTGATCGCGAAGGTCACCGAGGACGTCCGAGCGGTGATGGCCGACACCCGTGCCGCGCTCGACCCGCACGCACTTGAGGCAGCTGCAGCCGCCGTGAGCGACGCCCGACGCGTCGTCCTGTACGGCGTGGGAGCGAGCGGCATCGTCGCCCGCGACCTGCACCTCAAGCTCGAACGCATCGGCATCGTGAGCTCCATCGCCGACGACCCGCACAACGCCCTGACACTGGCGAGCGTCATCGGCGAGCACGACGTCCTGGTGCTCGTCAGCCACTCGGGCTCCACCGTCGAGACCCTCGAGGTCGCCCACGCCGCCCGAGCACAGCACGCCACGATCATCGCGATCACCGGCCACGCCGCCGCCCCGCTCGGCACCACCGCCGACCACGTCCTGCTCGGTGTCGCCGGTGCCGAGAGTGCCCTGCGCCCCGCGGCCATGGGCAGCCGGATGAGCCAGCTCGCCATCGTCGACACCCTGTTCATCGTCGTCGCGCAGCGCACCGACGAGCGCTCCCAGCCGCTCCTCGCCCGCAGCCGCGACGCCGTCCGCACCCACCACCGGAACTGAGCACCACCATGAACCAGACGCACGAAACCCACGACGCCCTCCGCGACGAACTCGCCGCCCTCACCACCGAGGCGACCGACCACGCGCTGGACGACATCGACACGATCTCCACGCTGGAAGCCGCCCAGCGTATGAACGCCGGAGACCGCAGCGTGCCTGCGGCACTGGAGCCGTGCCTCCCGGCCATCGCACTGGCGGCAGACTCGATCGCCGCAGCGTTCGCGCGTGGTGGCCGACTCGTCTACGTCGGCGCCGGCACGCCGGGCCGGCTCGGCGTCCTCGACGCCAGCGAATGCCCGCCCACCTTCGGTACCGACCCGAGCCAGGTGGTTGGCGTGATCGCCGGCGGCGACCCCGCCTTGACCACCGCGGTGGAGGGCGCGGAGGACGACGAAGCAGCGGCCGTCCGCGACCTCGACGCGCTCGGTCTGACGGCCGACGACGTGGTCGTCGGGATCAGCGCGTCCGGCAGGACGCCCTACGTGATCGCAGCCATCCTGGAGGCCCGTCGCCGCTCCGCCCTGTCGGTCTCCGTCGCGTGCAACCTCGACTCGGCCGCGGGGCGGGAGGCGGACATCGCCATCGACGTCGTTGTCGGCCCCGAGTTCATCGCCGGGTCGACCCGCCTGAAGGCGGGCACCGCGCAGAAGCTCGTCCTCAACATGCTCACCACGCTCGCGATGGTGCGCAGTCACAAGACGTACGGCAACCGCATGGTCGACGTGCGGGCGACGAACGCGAAGCTCGTCGCCCGGGCGTTCTCGCTCGTCCAGGACGTCACCGGCGCGCCCCCCGCCGAGGTCCAGGCGGCACTCGACGCCTCGGACGGCGAGGTGAAGACCGCCATCGCCGTGATCCTGACCGGCGCCTCGGCTGCCGATGCCCGCGAGCGCCTCGATGCTGCTGCTGGCTCGTTGCGCGCCGTGCTGTAGACCCCGTTTCCCCGTTCGTTTCCTTTCCCCGAGGAGCACGCCATGCCCGATGCACAGCAACTCGCCCAGCAGATCCTCGACGCCGTCGGCGGTTCCGCGAACATCGCCGACGTCGAGAACTGCATGACCCGCCTGCGGGTCGAGGTCGTGTCCGACTCCGCAGTCGCGCTCGAGGATCTGAAGGCCACCGACGGCGTCATGGCCGCCATCGCGGCCGGCGCGAACCTGCAGATCGTGCTCGGCCCGGGTCTCGTCGACCGCGTGGCCGACGGCCTGGAGGCCCTGCGCGCGGCCGCCCCGCCGGCTGCGGCTGGTGGGTCTGGTGCGTCGCCCGAGGAGCTCGCTGCTCGCGGTGCGTCCATCAAGGCGACCGCGCGGTCCCGTTCTGACGGCCGCACCATGCGCGCGATCCGGAAGATCTCCGCGATCTTCATCCCGCTCATCCCCGCACTGATCGCCTGCGGGCTCATCGCCGGGATCAACGGCATCCTGACGAACCTGGGGTGGGTGCCCGGGGTCACGCCGTTCCTCGGCGTGCTCTCGTCCGGGTTCCTGTCGCTGCTCGCCGTGTTCGTCGGGATGAACGCCGCGAAGGAGTTCGGCGGCACGCCCATCCTCGGTGGCGCGGTCGGCGGCATCATCGTCGCGGCCGGCGTCGCGAACGTCACGGTGTTCGGCGAGACCCTGGCTCCCGGGCAGGGCGGTGTGCTCGGAGCGCTGGCCGGTGGCATACTCGCCGCCTACGTCGAGCGGTTCATGCGCCGGGTCACGCCGGACGTCATCGCGCTCATCGTCGTGCCGACCGTCACCGTGCTCGTCGCCGGTTCGATCAGCCTCGGCGTGCTCATGTCCGTCGCCGGTGTCGTCTCCGTCGCGATCGGGACCGCGGCGACCTGGTTGCTCGCGAACGGCGGGGCGTTCGCCGGCTTCGTGCTCGGAGGCCTGTTCCTGCCGCTCGTCATGACCGGCATGCACCAGGGACTCATCCCGATCCACACCACCCTGATCGACCAGACCGGGTGGACCGTGCTGTTGCCCGTCCTGGCGATGGGTGGTGCCGGGCAGATCGGTGCGTGCATCGCGCTGTGGGTGCGGTTCCGGTCGAACGCCTCGCTGGTGCGGACCATCCGCGGTGCGCTACCGGCCGGCTTCCTCGGCGTCGGCGAGCCCCTGATCTACGGCGTGACCCTCCCCCTCGGCCGGCCGTTCATCACTGCGTGGATCGGTGGGGCGTTCGGCGGCGGTGTCGTCGGGTTGTTCGACCAGCTCGGGCACTCCGTCGGGGCGATCGCCATCGGGGCCTCGGACCTGTCGCTCATCCCGCTGCTGAACGGATCGTCCGGGTACGGGTGGGCGTTGCTCGGGTACGGGTCGGGCCTCGTGGTGGCCTATGTCGTGGGGTTCGTGGCGACGTTGTTGTTCGGGGTGTCCGCGTCGGTGAAGGCCGACCTCGAGGAGCAGTCTGCTCCCGGGGCGCCGCTCGACGTGGTGTCGTCGGCCGTGCCGGCTGATGCGACCAATGCGCCTCCTGTAGCCGGTGCCGCGGGTCCTGCCACGGCGGGTGCCGGTTTCGCTCGGGCGGCGGCTTCGCGCTGATGCGGTTGGGCGCGAGCGCGTACATGGCGCATGCCCCACGCGATGCGCGAAGCGTTCTCCGACTACGTCGCCGCCGCCCGAAAGGTCAGCGGCTGCTCTGGTGGCGCAGGCGCCGGCAGGGCGCCAAGCGTGGCAACTCCGACGAGCTCGCGAAGACTCGCGAGTGGGCGGACGCGAACGGCCACGAAGTCTCCTCACGCGGCCGCATCAGCCACGCCGTCCGCGACCCGTACGAATCCGCGCACTGACGCCACTCCCCACACAGAATAGCCAAAATAGCCGACCGCCCCGTGGTGGTCGGCTGTTCTCGTTCGCGCCCGCATGGTGCTCCTCTGTCGCTTCTGGCCCTGCCCCCCCCCGAATATGATGTAGAGGCTTTGAGCACAGACACGACGTCTGGCACCCCCCCTGACGAAGAGGTTTCATGACTCCTACCGCCCCCGCGACATCTCTCCCTGCGGCGGAACCGGGTCACGAGTCGCGCCGCAGCGCCAACCCTCTCGTAATCTTCGAGGAAGCCACACGAGACGGTTCTCCCTTGCGCGACGACGCTTCGGGGTCCCTGACCTCCTACCGACGGAAGATCGCCATGAGCAAACACGACGCCGACCGCCTGTTCGTCAAGTCGCGGCACCGCGTCAAGACCTACGGCGAGGTGTTCACCCCGCGCTCAATGGTGGATCAGATGCTCGATCTCGTGAGCGACGATCTCGAGCGCGGTGAGGGTTTCATCGACAGGACCTTCCTCGAACCAGCGGCCGGCGACGGAAATTTCCTCGTCGCGATCCTGCAGCGCAAGCTCGCCGCGGTCGAAGAGCATCTGGCCCCGTCAACCTGGCAAAGGGAATCGCTGTTCGCGCTCGCGTCCATCTATGCGATCGAGCTCCTTGAGGACAACCACCGGGACGCGCAGGCTGCGCTGGTGGGCGAATTCGTGAAGTTCCACACCTCGTGCGGCACGCCCTGCTCACCGCGCACCGACCTCTTCCGCGCTGCAGTCTTCCTCGTTGAGACGAACGTCCTGCGCGGCAACACCCTGACTGGCCGCACGGCCGACGGCGACGAAATCGAGTTCTCATGGTGGACCCGCCAGGCGGACGACCCCTCGAAGGTCAAGAGAGAGCCGTTCACTTTCAACTCGCTGCGCGAGGACGGTGCTTTCGACTTCACCGTGTACGCCGCCTACGAGCCTTGCCCGGTCCACCACGTTCACAAGAAAGCGAACGCACATGCCTAACCCGACGATCAGTACGTTCCGGGAGATCACGCCGCAGATCTACTCGTGGAGCACGACCGACCTGCCCAAGTACGGCGGCTGGGAAAAGATCGGCTACACGGAGCAGGAGGGTGGCGCACAGGCGCGCATCGCTCAGCAGGCCTCGCAGCTGTCGATCAGCAAAAAGATCGAGTGGGTATTCAAGGCGACCTACATGACGCCCGACGGCGGGAGGTTCACCGATCACGACTTCCACGCATTCCTCAAGCAGCAGGGCATTGAGCGTGACGGCGTCCCGGCGACCGAAGGCCGGCCGAAGCGCACCGAGTGGCACCGTTTCAACGATGCTCCGAAGAGCTCGCGCGAGTACTTCCTCGACTTCGCCTCGGGCAACTTCGAGATCGACACCTCGGGCGTCGTGGCGCAGGACTACGAGCTCCGCCCGGAGCAGAAGGACGCTGTTGCCCAGACGCTCGAGGCGTTCGGTGCCGGGAAGGCCGAGGTGCTATGGAACGCCAAACCGCGCTTCGGCAAAACCCTCACGACATATGAACTCATGCGCGAGCTCGACGCGCGCCGGGTGCTCATCGTGACGAATCGTCCGGCGGTCGCGAACTCGTGGCTCGACGACTTCCTACGCTTCGTCGGCCACCAGACGACCTACCACTTCGTGTCCGAGTCTCCGTCACTGAACGGCCGTCCGACGATGACGAGAGAGCAATGGCGCTCCTACGCTCGCGAGCACCTCGATCAGGACCCGCGCATCGTTGAGTTCCTCTCGCTGCAGGACCTGAAGGGTTCGATGTACTTCGGCGGAAGCTTCGACAAGCTCAAGCACATCGCGCAGTTTGATTGGGACCTGCTGGTCATCGATGAGGCTCACGAAGGTGTCGACACAACAAAGACCGACGTCGCTTTCGACCAGGTCACGCGTAAGTGGACGCTGCACCTGTCAGGCACGCCGTTCAAGGCTCTCGCTTCGGGAAGGTTCGACCAGGACCAGATCTTTAACTGGACCTACGAGGACGAGCAGGCCGCACGCGCCAGGTGGGATAACCCGAACCAAGAGAATCCCTACGAGGCGCTACCTACGCTTAACTTGCTCACCTACCAGGTTTCGCGGATGATTAGCGACCGTCTCGCTGAGGGCGTGGCGATAGCTGAGGACGAGGCGAACATCGACTATGCCTTCGACCTGGGCGAGTTCTTCCGCACAAAGGACAACGGATTCTTTGAGCACGAGGCGGACGTGCAAGTGTTCCTCGACCGGCTCTCTGCAAATGAAAAGTACCCGTTCTCAACGCCCGAGCTGCGCGACGAGATCCGGCACTCGTTCTGGCTGCTGGACCGCGTGGCGTCGGCGAAGGCGCTGCAGCGTCTACTGAACAAGCACCCGGTGTTCAAGGACTACAAAGTCGTCCTGGCCGCCGGCGACGGGCATGGTGGGGAAGACGACAGCGACCTCGTGGTTTCGAAGGCATCTCTGACGAAGGTCCGCGAGGCCATCGCCGAGGCCGAGAAGACCGGCGGCAGGACGATCACGCTGTCGGTCGGTCAGCTCACCACGGGCGTGACCATCCCCGAGTGGACGGCGGTCGTAATGCTCTCGAACGTGACCTCGCCGGCCGTCTACATGCAGGCGGCGTTCCGGGCGCAAAACCCGTGCACCTTCGAGCGCGGCGACAAGGTCTTTCAGAAGAAGAACTCCTACATCTTCGACTTTGCTCCCGAGCGCACGCTCACAATCGTCGACGAGTTCGCGAACAACCTTCACCCGAATCCTTCGGGCGACCCGGTATCGCGGCAGGAGAACATTCGCACGCTGCTGAACTTCTTCCCCGTGATCGGCGAGGACGCCGAGGGTCGGATGGTCGAGCTCGACGCCGCGCAAGTCCTCACGTTCCCGAAGGTGTTCAAGGCTCGCGAGGTAGTGCGCCGTGGGTTCCTGTCGAACCTGCTGTTCGCGAACGTCGCCGGGATCTTCCGCTACTCCGAGCACGTGAAGCAGATCCTCGACAAGCTCCCGACGGCAGAGCAGGGCAAGCTCAAAAGGAAGGAGCTCGACCTGCCCGAGCCGTTGCCGAACGTCGACCGCGACGGCATCGCCGAGGTCGACATCGAGACCGTTATCAATCCCAAGATCGCCGAGCTGGGCGCTCCCTTGTGGCGCGTCGAGGAAATCCCGACGGCCGATGCGCAGGCTCCTACGGCCGAGGTGGCGACTAAGCTCGCGAAGCTCGTCACCGGGAAGACGCGCGACACCCGCGACAAGCTCCGGGCCGAATATGGCCTGACGAACAAGCAGGTCGAGCGCGATGAGAAGGCCACCGAGTCAGAGGTCGTTCGCAAGTATGAACGCGTGCGTGTCGAGCACGAGATCACCTCGAAGCACCTCGCCGACGAGCTGGCCGAGGCCCCCACGGAGGCCGACGCCGCCGTGCTCGTCGCAAAGAAAGCCGAGCAGGAGAAGGCCTTCCAAGAAAGCATCGCAAACATCCTGATGGAGACGACCGAGGCGGTCACCCGGACCGTCGTCGAGCGCGAGGAGAGGAAGAAGGAGCAGAGGCGCGCCGACCAAACCATGGACGACGCACGTTCACACCTCCGTGGCTTCGCTCGCACGATCCCGATGTTCCTCATGGCCTATGGCGACCGGGATATCCGCCTGTCGAACTTCGAGGACTACACCCCCGACCACGTCTTCGAGGAGATCACCGGCATCAGCGAGACAGAGTTCCGCCTGCTGCGCGACGGGCAGGAGGTGACCGAGGAAGACGGCACCGTTTCCAGGATCCCCGGGCTCTTCGATCAGGCGGTGTTTGACCAGTCGATCCAGGAGTTCCTCGACAAAAAAGAAGTCCTCGCAGACTACTTTGACGACGTGCAGACGGAGAGCATCTTCGCCTACATCCCGCAGCAGAATACCTCGCTCGTTTTCACTCCGCAGCTGGTCGTCAAGCAGATGGTCGACATTCTCGAGGCCGAGAACCCCGGGATCTTCGCGGACCCCGAGAAGACCTTCGCCGACTTGTTCTCCACTGCAGGGCTTTTCCTGATGGAGCTCGTGCGCCGCCTGGACACCGGTCTTTCGCACCAGATCCAGGACCAGGATGAGCGGCTCAAGCACATCCTGACCTCGCAGCTCTTCGAGATGAGCCACAACGAGATCCTCCACGAGATCACCCTCGAGGCCGTCTCCGGCGGGGTGCCCGAGCGCAAGAAGTGGCTCAAGGAGTCCGGCCACTTCAGAGTCGGCAACCTCGCGAGGATGACCAACGCACAGCGCAAGCAGACGATCAACGACATGCTGACGGAAGGCAACTGACCGTGGGGAAGAAGTTCGATGTAGTGATTGGTAACCCTCCTTACCAGGAGGAAGCGCAGGGCGACGGCACCCGTGACACGCCCGTATACCACCAGTTCATGAATGCCGCGTACGAGGTCGCCAGTAAGGCCGTGCTTATCACGCCGGCGCGCTTCCTCTTCAACGCCGGATTCACTCCGAAGGTGTGGAACGAGAAGATGCTCGCGGACCGGCATCTAAGCGTCCCGCACTACGTCCCCAACAGCAACGATCTCTTCCCAGGCACTGACATCAAGGGTGGGATCGCGGTCACGTACTGGGACGAAGAGCGTGATGTCGAGCCGATCGACACGTTCACCAGTTATCCAGAGCTGAACGAGATTCTCCACAAGGTGAACGAGGCGCACAACGCGTCGATCGCTCCCTCCATCACGAGCTCGCGGTCGTTTCGATATACCGACGCGCTGTACAACGAGCACCCGGAAGCGCGAGCACTCCGCCCCGACGGCAATGCAGCACTCGTAAACACGAACACGTTCGAACAGTTCTCCTTCCTCTATCACACGGAACACCCCGACGACGGGCAGGATTACGTACGCGTTCTTGGACTGATCAAAAACCGTCGGCTATCGCGGTGGATTCGTAGGAACTACGTTGCTGGGCCGGCGAGCTTCAACAAGTACAAGGTGGTTGTGGCGGCAGCGAATGGTTCCGGCGCTCTTGGCGAAGTGCTCTCCAGTCCGCTTGTAGCCGAGCCCGAGGTCGCCGTCACCCAAACCTTCATCACAATCGGGGCGTTCAATGACGCGGCGCATGCTCAGGCTTGCCTCAAGTACGTGAAGACTAAGTTCGCGCGCGCCATGCTCGGCATTCTCAAGATCACCCAGCACAACCCGGCGAAGGTCTGGACGCACGTTCCACTTCAGGATTTCACGGGGAAGTCGGACATCGACTGGGCCAAGTCGATCCCCGAGATTGACCAGCAGCTGTACATCAAGTACGACCTTGGTGACTTTGCGATCAAATTCATCGAGGCGCGGGTGAAGCCGATGGCTTGACTTTTGCCGACGGCTCAAAGCCTGACGACCTTCAGTAGTTTCGTCACGTTTAGGTGAACCCCAGCGCCACAGTCGCGGCTGGCTGTGCGCCTGTGATTCTAGGATCCTCCTCGGGCCTCTGCCACACATCTGTGCGCTGGGCCACATCCTCAGTGGCGTAAAGCAGTGGCGAGGCCCGTTATCGGAGACTAACGTGAGGGCCCCTGCTTCGCTGTGCATACTCGAGGGGCAGGTGAGGGTGCCCAGGACACCGGGTCGGACGAACTCTGGCTGACCACGCTGTCTAGGAGGAGGTAGCCACGGTGCGGCGATCGAGCGATCGTTGCCGCAACTATCGTGGCGCGAAGCCGCGATCCGTACACGAAAGTCGCCAGGCTGGCATTTCGTAAGGACTACGATCGTGGCTAGCGTGCGCCGAGAGCCCGCGTTCATGAAGTTGAAGGGGAACAGCTTGGCCCAGCTCAGTGCGCACGAAATGTCCGTCTCGAAGATTTTCAGCTCTGATTATCAGTTTCAAATTCCGGAGTATCAGCGGCCGTACTCGTGGGGAGGAGCGCAGGCTCGTCAGCTGCTCGACGATCTCAGCGATGCGCTCGCTCGAGAGACCGCAACCGAGCCGTACTTCCTCGGGTCGCTCGTTCTTATCAAGAGCGATGATTCGCCGTTCGCCGAAGTGATCGACGGCCAGCAGCGACTCACGACACTAACGATCTTGCTGTCGGTGCTCCGTGCACTGTCAACTGGGGACTTCCGATCTGCACTGAGCGCCCTAGTGATCGAACCGGGAAACAGCTTGCTCGACCTCGAGCCGAAGCCCCGGCTGCGTATTCGCGACCGCGACGCCGAATTCTTCCAAACCAGGGTCCAGCAGGCCTCCGATCTCGCAGGACTGATGTCCGCACCAGATGGAGCCCTTGCCACCGACGCGCAGAAAAACATCCGTGACAACGCGCGTCTCTTTCACGAGGCCCTCCGGGATTGGGAGGATGAGCGTCGTATGGCGCTCTCGAAGCTCATCAGCTCCCGCACCTACCTCGTCGTCGTAACGACCCCAGACATCGCGAGTGCGCACCGGATTTTCAGTGTGATGAACTCACGCGGTCTTGACCTGTCGGCTGCTGACATTTTCAAATCAGACGTGATCGGCAGTCTTCCGCCCGAGTCGAGAAGCGTCTTCGCCAACAAGTGGGAAGAGGCGGAGATCGACCTCGGTCGCGCATCGTTCCAAGACCTCTTCGCACACATTCGAACGATCTATTCGATGACGCGGCCCACCAGAGAGCTACTTCAGGAGTTTCCGGAGCAGGTCCTTCGGCGGTTCCTGCCCGGCGACGGGTCGACGTTCATCGACGACGTTCTGCTGCCCTATGCAGACGCCTCCGCGATCATCGACAACGAGAACTACTCCTGGCCCCACGACGCCGAAGTCGTCAATAACTGGCTTCGTACCCTCAACCAACTCGACACTGGCGACTGGCGCCCTGTCGCTCTGTGGCTGTTGAAGCAGCACTCGGAGGACCCCATACAGCTTATCGAGCATTTCTCACGGCTCGAACGACTGGCTGCCTCGATGCTCATCCGCCGGGAGTACGCGACACCGCGCGGGACCCGATATGCCAACCTCCTCCGGAGCCTCACCGCTGGGCTCGGGATCGACTCCCCGGAGTACGAACTTTCGGACGACGAGCGGCGAGAGACTCTTGCTCAACTGCGCGGACCGATCTACAAGTCTGCGCCGGTCCGTCGCTATGTTCTGCTCCGCCTGAACGACCTGCTCAGTAGCACGAGCATGCAATTCAATCCGAAGATCATCACGGTCGAGCATGTTCTTCCGCAGTCGCCGGCAGAGGGCTCGATATGGAGTGAGCTGTTCGACGACGAGCTCCGCGACCACTGGACGCATCGGCTTGCGAACCTGGTGCTCCTCGACCGCAAGAAGAACTCTGAGGCGCAGAACTACGAGTTCGAGACCAAGAAGCAGCGGTATTTCAAGTCAGCAAGCGGTGTCACGACCTTTGCAATCACGGTCGGGGTCTTGAATGAGTCCGTTTGGACGCCCGAGCGGTTGGAGGAACGCCAGAGAGAATTGCTCCTCAAGCTCGCGGCTGCCTGGGACATAGAGCGCACTGAAGACGGCACGTCGCTCGTCGACCTCGACGAGTTCGCCCTCTCTGCCCCGACCGTCCGCACAGGCCCAGGACGGCCGAGGACAACCGTTCGTGATCTCATCTCCGCAGGGCTAATCGAAGCTGGTGCGACCCTCGTGTGGGAACGTCCGAGAGTCGGCGACCAGTACAGCGCCGTTGTTCAGGCAGACGGCTCCTTCGAGCTGCCTGACGGTCGGACGTTCGACACTCCCTCCCGGGCGGCTCGTGAGGCAGCCCAGGTTCCCACCGTGGATGGTTGGCGTAAGTGGACTCTTCCCGACGGCCGCAGGCTTGACGATCTTTGGCGTCTGCACGAGGGGCGTCGAACACAAGAGTCTTTCAGCGAGCACTAGATTCGCACTAGACCAAAACTCCGGCCACGACCCCGCTGGATCGAAAGGACACATGTTCATGCTCCCGAAGTCCCCAGGCGATGCCGACCACGAGCGGGCGATCGATAGTGAACCGTTCCTGACAGCAAATGCGAAAGCGAAGGGTCGGTACGGACGGTTCAACCTCGCCGTGGTCGGGGGCACTGGCGTAGGCAAATCTTCCCTTGTAAACGCGATCTTCGGCCGTGATCTCGCGAAAGTCGGCAAAGGGCTCCCAGTCACAGAGGGTGTGCACTACTACTCTGATGAGGCGCTCGGGGTATGGGACTTCGAGGGGTTCGAGATCGGCTCGTTCAAGTCGCCGGCAGGTTCACTGCGTGACCACCTCAAGATCGTTGCCAGCAAGCCCACCAAGGAACAAATCTCAGTAGTGTGGTTCTGCATAAATTCAACCGCGGACCGTCTCACACACGCGGACATCGAGATCATCCGTGAGCTGGACAACGCTGGCCTCCCAGTCGTACTGGTGCTGACGAAGGTCGACTGGGAGAAAACGGTCACTGGCAAATTTAAAGCACCGGAAGGTGTGCAGGAGTTCCAGGCATGGCTCGAAGCGCCTACTGACGCGAACGGGCGAGCGGTTGATTTGCCGGTAAGGAGCGTCGTACTTACGTCCGTTGTCGGGAAGCACGGGAAGGGAACGGGTCATGGGCTTGGTGATCTGCTCGTCGAGACGCTCGCACTTTCACCCGATGACACCAAGGATGCGTTTCGTGTCGCTCAGCGGCTCAATCTTCCGTGGAAACGCCAGCTGGCCCGACCGGTTATCGCCGCGTCTGCCTCCGCTGCTGCTGCGGCGGCCGCGGTCCCGATCCCAATAGCTGACGCGCTCACACTCGCGCCGATTCAGCTCACGATGATGGGCCGGATCGCCGCGATCTACGATCTGGATTTCAAGACGATGATGTCGGTTTCCACTGTGGCTCAGCTCAGCGCGCAACTCGCTGGACGCGCATTGGCGCGCAGCTTCATCAAGCTCCTACCGGGAGCGGGAACGGTGGTCAGCGCATCCGTCGCCGCAGCACTCACGGCCGCAGCCGGTGAAGGATGGATGCGGCTGTGCGAGGGCGTCCATACCGGCAAGGTCGATATCTCAAGGATCGACGAGACCTGGCAGGACTACAGCCCGACGCTCGTTAAGGTCATCCGGAATCTGGTCAATCAGCGAGCGTCGAGGGTCGAACCCGGAGTTGATCCCGACGCTGGCTCGTCTATGCGCTCGTAGGCATCTCGAATTAGGTCTGTCACGTCTAGGCCAGCGCGCAGCACATCGCGAACAGCCACCGTGGAGGAATTGGTGTGCTCCACTCTGCGCCCGATGCTAACGGTCGCGTCGCGACTCAATTCTCGCGCCCAGATCAGGTCGTAGGTCGCGGCGTCGAAGAGCAGGAAGAGCGCTTCTTCGAACTCCCATGACCGAAACGCGGAGAATGCTTGCGTTCGTCTATCGAGAGGATTGACAACTCTTGCCTTCACTTGAACACGGTGCCCGTCAGGTCGTCGCAGGTCGTAACTCTTCTCCGAGTTCGGCGCGAGCGCACCGCCGTACGCGCGCAGCGCGAGTGACTCGGCGAGGTCACCGAGCGGGGAATTACGAGTTCTGACGAGTCCCCGGCGGAGGAGCTCGTCGAGGACGCCAACGTACGAAGCGAGCAGCTGGCGGACGGTGAGCTCTGAGGGCTCGAACGGTAGCTGCGTTGCTGGCATGCGCTCAGCCTATGGAAGGGCATCGCAATCGCAGCCAATGGTGACGACGCGATCCACGAGAACGAGTACTCCTGGCGCACGTCGATCCGTGACACTTGAATGCAACTCCGGCCCACCCATCCGGAACCGAACAAGAGCGAGGGCGCCGGGAGCTCCACGTCGGGATGACCCGGGCACGCAACGGCCTGTGGGTTGGCGCGCTTAGCGGAGTAATGCGCGGCGCTGAGCACGGTCAGACCGGTCCCTGCAGCGTCTGCAGGGCACACTCCGCCGTCGCCGGCTCCTTGAACGCGACGACGAACGTTCGCCCATCCCGCACCTCGATCCTCACAGCCCTCTCCCCGCCCACCGAGTACAGCCGTCCCTTCGAGTTCCGGGCCGAACCCTTGATCCCCCATCCGCCGAATTCGGCGTAGGTGTCGATCCGGACGACGGCGACCCGAATGACCTCACGACGAAGCAGTCGTGTCCTCCAGAACGGCACCAACCCCACCGTGATCCACTCAGGCGAGCACTCGACGAACGCAGCCGCTCGCGTGACGAGCACCATCGCCCAGAGAACTCCAGCGAGGACGAGACCGAGAACGATGAGCGACCCGGCGTCGAACCCATGCGCCGCAGCCCCCGCAGCACACATCACCCCGACTGGGGTAAAGATGAAGAGCGCCCCGATCGCGGCAGCGCGGTCCGCCGGGCTGCGGAACGCCTTGTCAGTCTCGCCCACTTCGCCTCCTCGTTGACCATGACATGTACTGATGTTTCAGGGGTCACACAAAAATGTATCGCTTTGCCGAACAGCGTTCCGTCCTCGTCGGGAACAATCACAACCTGAGCGAACCGAGTCGTGAAGAGCCGATCGAACGAGCGGTGGGTGTACGAAGTCGGACGCAGCGTCCAGCCAATCTGACAGGTCGAGGCCAGACGGACGAAAGGCGCGGCACCAACCGGCACCGCGCCTCCCGTCCATCACCACGTCATCAACTCACCAACTGAGCACGAACCGCCCCCGCGTCCCCCCAGCCTCCAACCGCTCATGCGCCTCCACAGCCCGAGCAGCCGGCAGCACCTCGGCGACCCGCGGCGTCAACGTCCCACTCTCCACCGCGTGCCGCAGCTGCTCGAGCTTGTCGAACGACCGGTACTCCGAGAACACCATCACCTGCACGAACTCGATCCCCCGAGCCCCGTTGCCCTGCCACCCCCGCACGTCGAAGAAGACTCCCCCGTCGCGAACGGCGTCCACGACCTCGTCGCGCTGCACGGCAGCGTCGGCGAGCGCGTCGACCCCGTCCGGCACGAGCTCCCGGACAGCGGAAGCGAAGGAAGCACCCCTTGGCACCACGTGGTCCGGCCCGAGCGACCGGACGAGTGCTTCGTCGGCCGGAGCAGCATCCGCGATAACGATCAGCCCGGCGGCCTTCGCCAGCTGCACCACGTAGTTCCCGAGCAGCCCAGCAGCCCCGGTCACGGCGAGCGTCTGCCCCGGCGCGAGCGAGGCGTGCGACAGGATCTGCAACGCCGTCAGCCCGTTCATCGGCACGGTCGCCGCAGCCTCGATCGACGTCCCGCGAGGGATCCGCGTGAACGACCCCACCGGCGCAACGAGCTCCTGCACGTAGGCGCCACCGTGGGCGCTGAGCGGCAGCGCCATCGCCATGACCTCGTCGCCGACCTGCCATCCGGTGACGTCGGGCCCGACTTCGTCGATGACGCCGGCGGCGTCCATCCCCGGCACGTACGGCGGTGAGGCCTGCGAGCTGTCCCGCTGCCCGGCGCGCACCCCCGTGTCGGTCGGGTTCACGGCGAACGCGTGCATCCGGATCCGCACGGATCCCGCACCGGCGTGCGGCTCCGGCACCTCGTGGACGGCGAGGGCCTCGGGCCCTCCGAACTGTTCGACTCCGACGACCTGCATCCTCCCGGTCTACGCGCACGTTGCTTGACGCAACCTGACGCGACCACCCCACGGCCTGGAGGCCCTGCACCACCCCGCCCCGCGCCTCCCGCCCGTCGGGGGTGCGGTCCACGGCACGTGGTGCGCCATGCTGGCACGATGCGTTTCGACGAACTCCTCACCCGGTCCGACGGTCCCGCGATCGCCGAGGAGCTCGCCGCCCTCCGCCGACCCGCACGGTACGTCCTCGAGGGCATCCACCAGGAGTCCCGGCAGAAGTCCTGGCAGTTCCGCGTCGACATCGACGAGCCCGCGCAGACCTGGACCTTGGTCCGACAGCGTGCCAAGCCGGTCTCCTACCGCGACGGCGTGCTGCACGAGCCCGACGACGGCCCGATCGAGGTGTCGTTCGTCCGGGGCATGGTCCCGTCCCCCGTCGTCCGGATGGCCGTGCCCGATCTGATGCTCCGGTGGGGCCGCGCCACGGACGACGTCCACCCGATCTTGATCCAGCACGTCGGCGAGCGCTCGATCCTGGTGACCTTCGAGCACGGCGAGGACCCGGCGTTCCGCTCGACACTGGTGATCGACGAGCACGACGGCATCGCCCGCCGTTCGTACGAGCACGGCGAGGCCACGATCATCACGAGCGTGCGGACCGCCGAGCCGGACGAGGCCCTGCCCCGCGCCCGCTTCGTGCCACCGAAGGACTGGATCCGCCCGCAGTACTGAGGCGTGACGGTTCCGGTTCACGATCCGCGACGATCGCGAACCAGAACCGTCACGGCCGGAAACCGAACCACCTTCCCCGCCGGCACCATCCCCCGATCGGATGATGCCGACACCACCGCCCCGGTCGATCCCCCACGGCGACCCGGCGGCGAAGCTGGACCCATGCCCGAGTCCCCCGCCATCGAGGTCCAGCACCTCGGCAAGCAGTACGCCACCGGCAAACGTGCCGTGGACGACGTCTCCTTCACGATCGATCGGGGCGAGACCTTCGCCCTCCTCGGCCCCAACGGCGCCGGCAAGTCCACAACGGTCGAGATCCTCGAGGGGTACCGCTCCCGCACCGCCGGAGAGGTCCGCGTCCTCGGTCACGACCCGGCACGGACGAGCCGCAGCCACAACGCACGCATCGGCATCGTCCTGCAGACCAGCGCGGAGTCCCCGAACGTCACCGTCGCCGAGCAGCTGAACCACTTCGCGACGCTGTACCCGAAGCACCGCAGCGTCGAGGAGCTCCTCACCGCGACGGGGCTCGAGACGCAGCGCAACGCCCGCATCAGCCGCTTGTCGGGTGGCCAGCGCCGCCGCGTCGATGTCGCCCTCGGCATCATCGGTCGCCCGGAGGTCCTGTTCCTCGACGAACCGACCACGGGCTTCGACCCCGAGGCCCGTCGGCAGTTCTGGGACCTCCTGCGCCGGGTGCAGCACGAGGGCACGACGATCCTGCTCACCACGCACTACCTCGACGAAGCCGCCCAGCTCGCCGACCGGGCGGCGGTCATCGCCGACGGGAAGCTCCTCGACCTGGCACCGATCGACGAGATCGGCGGCGCCGAGGCCCGCACGCCCCGGGTCCGCTGGCGTGACGACGACGGCGGACACCACGACGAGCGCACGAGCGACCCGACGGCGCTCATCCGCAGCAGCACCTCGCCCATGCACGACCTCGAAGTCATCCGTCCGTCCCTCGAGGACGTCTACCTCGACATGGTGGGACAGAAATGAAGACAGCGACCAGCCGCATCTCGTACGAGATCCGCACCTACTTCCGCGCCCCCGACGCGGTCTTCTTCACCTTCCTGTTCCCGATCATCATGCTGGCGCTGTTCTCGGTGGCGTTCTCCGGCGCCGCCGACATCCAGGCCGGCCCCGACGTCAGCGTCGACTACGCCACCTACTACCTGCCCGGCCTGGTCGCGACGGGCATCCTGCTCTCCGGCACGCAGTCCCTCGGCGTCGACATCGCCACCGAGCGCAGCGACGGCACGTTGAAGCGCCTCGGCGGCACACCGCTGCCCGTCCTGTCGTACTTCGTCGGCAAGATCGGCATGGTCCTCGTCACCACGCTCGTGCAGACCGCACTGCTGCTGGCGATCGCGAGCCTGGTGTTCGGCGTCGACCTGCCGACCGACGCGAGCAACTGGGGTGTCTTCGCCGGGGTGATGGTCCTCGGCATCGCCACCAGCTGCGTCCTCGGCATCGCGGTCTCGGCGCTCCCCCGCGAGGGCCGGCGCGCCACCGCCACCATCGTCCCGATCGTCCTGGTGCTGCAGTTCATCTCCGGCGTCTACCTGCCCTTCACGCAGCTCCCCACCTGGTTGCAGGACGTCGCCTCCGTCTTCCCCCTGCGCTGGATGGCGTCCGGCATGCGGTCCGTCTTCCTGCCCGGTGCGTTCGAGTCGGGTGAGCCGGGAGGCGCGTGGCACCTCGCCCTCGGAGCCCTCGTGTTGGCAGCGTGGCTGGTCCTGGGCACGGTGGCCTGCCTGCTGACGTTCCGGTGGAACCGCAAGGACGCCTGATGGCGCCCCGCTGGTGGGATGCTGGGCACATGAGCGGCGAGACGTGGATGCGCAACCGGTGGTTGCACGTCTTCTTCGCGGGCACGATGCTCCTCACCGCCGTGATCACCGTGTTCGGGTGGTCCCCGTGGGGTGCCCGCTGGCCGGCGTTCACCGCGGTCGTCGTGCTCGTCGTCGCCTACGCCGTGTTCGGGCACCGCGGCTACGACAGCCCCCGTGCCGCAGCGGCCTTCCTGCCGCTGGTCCTCGTCGCCGCCCTGGTGCTGCCCGCCGTCGTGCCGAGCACCGCGTTCGTGCAGTGCATCGCGTTCCCGCTCGTCTGGGTGCAGTCCGAACGGGTCCGCACCGCCGTCCTGCTCTCGGTCGCGGTCGGCGTCGCGAGCGGCATCGGCCTGCAGGTCTCCGGCGGCCCGGACGCCCTCGTCAGCACCGTGCTCATCGAGGGCATCAGCGTGATCGGCGCCTGCGCGATGGGCGTGTGGATCTCGAGTGTCGCCGGCCTGTCCGAGGAGCGCCGTCAGCTCCTCGACGAACTCCGCGCCACCCAGCAGTCCCTCGCCGATGCCCACCGCAGCGCGGGCGTCGCGAGCGAACGGGAGCGCCTGGCCCGCGAGATCCACGACACCGTCGCGCAGAACCTCGCCGGCATCGTCATGCTCACCGAACGTGCCCGCAAGGACCTGGCGAACGACCGCGGTGCCGCGCTCGACGAACGGCTGGCGGTCCTCGAGGAGTCGGCACGAGCGGCGCTCGAGGACTCCCGCGCCCTCATCGCCGCCGGGGTCGCCGGTGCCACGAGCGGCAGCCTGGCCGGGGCCCTGCACCGTCTGGCGGAGCGCTACACCCGCGAGACCGGCACGCCCGTGACCGTGGACGCGACCGACGGCCCGCTCGACCGCGACGCCCAGGTCGTGCTGCTCCGGGTCGTCCAGGAGTCCCTCGCGAACATCCGTGCGCACGCCGATGCCGGCTCCGTCCGCATCGTCCTGCAGCACGCGCCCGAACAGGTCGGCGTCCGTGTGACCGACGACGGCGTAGGGTTCGACACCGGCGTCCCGACAGCCGGGCACGGTCTCCGGGGCCTCCACGAACGGTTGGCGCTCTCCGGCGGTGCCTGCACGATCACGAGCACCCCGGGCCGGGGCACCGTCGTCGACGCGAGCCTGCCCACCGGACCCGAGCCGGGCCTCCTGGCCGTCGACCGTGACCCCGTGGCGGAGGTGACCCGGTGATCCGCGTCGTGGTCGCCGACGACCACCCGATCGTCCGGTCGGGCATCGTGGCCCTGCTGCAGGACGCCGACGACGTCGAGGTCGTCGGCCAGGCCAGCGACGGCCGCGCCGCGGTGACGGTGGCGCTGGCCGAACGCCCCGACGTCGTGCTCATGGACCTCCGGATGCCCGTGCTCGACGGCGATGCGGCGACGGCGCAGATCCTCGCCGCCGACCCCGGCGTCCGCGTCCTGATCCTGACCACGTACGAGTCCGACGACCAGATCCTCGCGGCCATCGAGGCCGGCGCCACCGGCTACCTGCTCAAGGCCGCCCCGGAGTCCGAGATCCTCGCCGGCGTCCGGGCGACCGCACGGGGTGAGACCGCGCTCGCGCCCTCCGCGGCCGCAGCGCTCGTCCGCCGAGCGACAGGCGCGCTCCCCGCGGCCGCCGGCCCGTCGCTGACCCCGCGCGAACTCGACGTCCTGCGCCTCGTCGCCCAGGGCAACAGCAACCCGGCGATCGGCCGCGCGCTGTTCCTCAGCGAGGCCACGGTGAAGACGCACCTCGGCCACGTGTTCGAGAAGCTCGGCGTGAACGACCGCACGCGCGCGGTGACCCGCGCGATGGAGCTCGGTCTGCTCCGCTGACACCTCGTCGATCTATTCGCTCTTGACGAAGCTGAGTTCGAATGGCGAGGATCCGCCCGGACTACTGAGCCTTCGACCCGTCCGGCGCGCGGAAGACCGCCAGCACGGATCGGAGGACGGACCCGGACGGCATCGGCTCCAGCCGCACCCGTCCGTCGTCCAGCACGTCGCGGCGGAACCATCCGGCAGCACCGGCAGCGATGACGTCCAGCCCGTACGGCGTCCGGTCTCCCCACACACGGAGGCGGATCCAGACGGGCTCGCGCCACAGGCGATCTGCCACGAACCCGGAGATCGGGGCGGCACCGTTGGGCATCCCGACTGATGCGATCCGTGCGTCGACGACCTCCGCCGGCAGGACGAGTTCGTCGTCGCTGGCGATCGCCCAGGCCGGCGATACCCGCGCCCAGGTGAGAAGGTGCCCGACGGCGCGGCCCGCGGGCACCACGTCGTACTGCGCGATGGTGTCGTCGCGCAGCCGGTCGTCGACCAGGTCGGCGACGTTGCCTCGTGCGCGCACCAGCGCGGTGTCGCCGCCGAGCCACATGCTCCACTCGACCGACCGACCAGCGTGGTCCGCCGCGGCTCCGTACCGGTAGCCGGGTCGTTCGAGCAGGTTCGCGATCCGCTGCCCGTCGCCGGCGAGCGCACCGAGCGCGCCGGTGAGACCTGCCTCGGCGAGTTCGACGCCCTCGGGCGACCGGCGCTTCCCGCGCGAGATGATGCCCCGGCCCCGCAGCGACCACAGGTGCTGGAGCGCTTCGTCGCTGAGCATCCAGCGGCCCACCGGGCGGGGCTGGGCGAGGACGACACCGTCGAGGGCTTCGAGTGTCGCGCCGATCCGGTCCGATGCGCCCGGATCGATCCGTGGCGACGCCGACGGGTTGTCGTCGGGGACGTCGGAGTGGACGATGCGTCCGGTCGAGGGGTTGTCGTTGGCCCCGGTGTCGGCGATCGATGCCGCCGCCAGCACACTCCGGAAGAACGGGATGAAGTCGATGAACTCCTCGACCGCACAGCTGCCGGTGACGTGCACTTGGTGTCGACCGATCACGGCGATCCACTGGCGCACCAGCACCGTGGTGTGCTCCGCTTCGTAGCCCCACTCGACGGTCCGGGACGGCACGCCGAGCACGTCGTCGAGGTCGTTCGGTTCGACCGCGAACACCTGTGCGCGAGGCTGCAGCGCGAGGATCGACGCGATCGCGTTCGACGACACCACGTGGAGGGGCGCCTCGGCGAGCGCCGTGGTCAGCACGATGTTGGGGCGGAACCTCGCATCGGGGACCTCGGGCGCGGCGAGGACGACGACGTTGTCGGACGACTCGATCCGTTCCCAGTTCGAGGGCAGCGGCAGGCTCATCGGTCCGACCTCGGTCGGGGCGCTCACCGTTCACGCTCCACTCGGTACCAGCGGGGCTGGAGCCGTCGCGGAACGCCGGACAGCAGGATCCACAGGCCGAGCGCACCGGTCACGGCGGCGGCGACAGCGAACACGAAGGAGAACCCGAAGACCGGCGTCCGGATGAAGCTCGCCGCGAGTCCCATCGACAGCACCGCGAGTCCCAACCAGAACCACCCGAAGACGACGTTCTGGTGGAGCCGACCGATCCACGAACGCCAGACGCCGGCGTAGGCCAGCGCTCCGAGGCCGCCGAAGAGGAGCCCGATGGCGAACAGCACGACGACGAACCCGAGCGGGGTCATCCGAACACCTTCTTCCACGTGTCTCGCACCCATCGCTGGGCTTCGGACCCATCGTAGAAGTTCTCCTTGCCCCAGGTGCCGAGTGCTTCGCCTGCTTCGCCGCCCGCCCAACCTCCGGCAGCACCGCCGACGACCCCGCCGACGGCTCCACCGAGTGCGCCGACGCCGATCGTCCCGATGACCGGCAGGACGACCGTGCCCCCGCCCGCTCCCACTGCCGCACCGGCAGCGGCACCGAACGACGCGCCGACGGACGCGCCGATGGTTCCGAGGATGACCGAGGACCCGCCGACGATGACGACGTTCTCGAGGCTGCTCTCGATGCGCTGTGAGGTCGACCACTCCGGGTGTTCTTCCTCGTCCTCGACCCACTGCTCCTGGCCGGCGGAGTAGAGGGTGAGCGCGGCGCCCCCGATGCCGAGCGCTTTTCCGAGGTGCTTCGCCCAGGTCGGGAGCGCTCCGCGCGACACCTCGGGATCGGTGACGACCGTGCTGTGACTCGACGTCGGTCCGGTGAGCCGGAGTTCGGGCGGCGTCGGAGGATGCGGCGACAGCACACCGCTCGGCGTCTTCCAGTACTTGACGCCGTTCTCCATCTCGTCCCACATGGGGATCGTCAGCTGCACGTTGATCGACGATTCCGGCACGATGTGGATGCGTCGCCACCGCTCGAGCGCGCCCTCCGCGACCGACGATCCGACACCGACACCGGTGCCGACGACACCGGATCCGCCGACGACGTCGACGAAGGACTGCACGGCGGTCTTGCTGTACTTCTCGAGCCGACCGAGTGCGTCGGCGCAGTCCTGGTCGGCCTGCTGCGCGTTCGCGTTGAAGGTCGCGATGAGCTCTCGGACGTGACTCGACGACGTCGCGGGATCCGGGCCGGGGGTCGGGGACGGTGTGGGTTCCGTGCTGTTCGAATCGGGCTGCTGCGCCACTTGCCGCTCCGCCTCGTTGGCATCGGCGATGTTCGTGAGGATCGAGGCCCGTCGGGTCTGCAGCCCGGACACGGTCGACGCGTAGGTCTGCAACGCCGTCGCCGCGAAGTCCGCGTTCTGCTTGATCATCTCGGCGATGAGTGCAGGGGTGTTCATCGCGTCGAGCACGATGTCACGTTCGGGCGTCTGGTAGACGTCGGCGGCGGCGAGTCCCTTCCACTCGGTCGACACCGCCTCGACCCGCGCGACGACGTGTGATCCGAAGGTACCGAGCGCGGTGGCCGCCGATTCGAGTGCAGCAGGGTCGGGCAGTTCCTGCAGGTCGCTCGTGGAGATCACTGCGGGATACCGTTCTCGTAGGTCGCCGCCATCTGCTCGTCGCCGGCCTCGTAGGCGCCGATCGCTTGTCGCGTGGCACTGATCGCCCGCTCGATGTGCTGCTGGGCGGCGAGCAGGTCGATCTCGAACGGGTTCGACTGGATCGACGCGAGCTTCGCCGCGGTCGAGGGCCCGTGTCCGCCGAGCGCCGCGAGGGCGTCGCTCAAGGCCGACACGAGGTCCGTCTCGAGGGTCGGGAACTCCTGGGTCTCCCCTTCCGCGTTGTCGATGGCACCGCGCGCGGGTCCCGGGTCGATTCGCCAACCATCAGTCACGTCCTGCTCCCCCTGTCGTGATGCCCGTCCACGATAACGAGTCCGGCGCGCGCGGGCGAGTTTCTGTCGCTCACCGCTGGTCGAGCACGTCGCGGTACCAGCGGGGTGTCATCCACCGTGGCACCCCGAGCACGAAGAGGAAGACCGACGTGACGATGAGGACGAACGCGAGCACGATGGCGACCGCTGTCACGACGAACAGCCCGGTCTCCAGCAGCGCGGCGAACGTCGCCAGGAGCATCCCGCCGACGCCGAGGAACAGCGTCGGGAAGACCCGGTCCGCACTCCACGCTCGCTGGTGCACCCACGTTCGCCAGAGGCCGAGGTAGGCAAGACCGCCGACCACGGTGAAGCCGGCCGAGACTGCAGCGATCCCCGTGATCATCCAGAGGACACCGTCCGCGTTCACGTGACCCCCCGTCTTGCAACGCCGATGTCCTCCATCGTACGGTCGATCGGAATCCGGCATCGTCCTCGTGCGCATTGTCCTCGCGCTGCCCGCCCCGCTCGAGCTGGCTCTTCTGGATCCCGGCGGCGATACCCGGGCGATGGAGCTCCAGCTCCTGCCGCGAGTCCCCGGTCCGCCCGTCACCGGAAGCGGGTGTACCGTCAGGTCGTCAGCATGCTGATCATCTGAGAGGAACCACCGGAATGAGCGCTCCCGCCGCAGCACCACCCACCACGCCGGACCGTCGTCGCTGGCTCGGCCTGGTCGTGGTCAGCCTCGCCGTGGCGCTCATCATCGTCGACTCCACGATCGTCAACGTCGCGATCCCGAGCATCGTCGCCGACCTCGACATCGGCTCGACCCTGGTGCAGTGGGTGCAGGAGAGCTACACGCTCGTGTTCGCCGCCCTGCTGCTCGTCTTCGGGTCCGTGGCCGACCGGTTCGGCCGCCGACGCCTGCTCACCACCGGCGTCATCGTGTTCGCGGTGGCGTCGGTGCTCGCCGCGCTCTCGCCGACCGGTGAGCTCCTCGTCGTGTCCCGCGTGCTGCAGGGCATCGGCGGCGCGATGGTCCTCCCCACCACGCTCTCGATCCTCAACGCGACGTTCACCGGCCGGGAGCGTGGCATCGCCTTCGCCGTGTGGGGCTCGACGATCGGCGGCATGGTCGCGGTCGGCCCCCTGCTCGGCGGCTGGCTGACGACGGACTTCTCGTGGCGGTGGGCCTTCGGCATCAACGTCCCGATCGTCGCGGTCATCCTCGTCGGGCTCGCCGTCGCCGTACGGGAGTCGCGAGACGCCCGGCACACCGGCCGCATCGACCTCGTCGGAGCGCTGCTGTCCGTGATCGCGAGTGCCGCCCTGGTGTTCGGGCTCATCGAGGGCCGCACCTACGGCTGGTGGACCCCGTCGTCGACGTCGCTCACCATCGGCTCGTGGTCGTGGGACGGCCCGATCTCCCCGATCCCCGTCGCGTTCGTCGTGGCCGTCCTCGCCGGAGTCGCCTTCGTGGTCCGTTCCCTGCGCCGGCAGCGGGCCGGACGCTCGACCCTGATCGCACTCGACCTGTTCCGCATCGGCTCGTTCCGGAACGGTTCCGTCGCAGCGCTCATCGTGTCGCTCGGCGAGTTCGGCATCATCCTGTCGCTGCCGCTCTGGCTGCAGAACGTGCTCGGGTACTCCGCCCTGCAGACCGGCTTCGTGCTGCTCGCACTGGCGATCGGGTCGTTCGTCGCGAGTGGGTTCGCCGCCACGGTCGGGCAACGCGTCGGAGCACTGCCGATCGTCCGGATGGGCATCGGCGCCGAGATCGTCGGGGTCGCCGCGATCGGGTTCATCGTGACGTCGTCGACGCCGTGGTGGGCGATCGTGCCGTGCCTGTTCGTCTACGGGTTCGGCGTCGGGCTCGCGACGGCCCAGCTCACCGGTGTCGTACTGCAGGACGTCCCGGTCGAACGCAGCGGTGAGGCGTCCGGGGCCCAGAGCACCGCGCGCCAGATCGGCTCAGCGCTCGGCATCGCCGTCCTCGGCACCGTCCTGTTCACCTCGACCGGCAGCATCCTGGAGCACCGTCTGCAGGACGCGGGCACCCCGGCCGCCACCGCGACGAAGATCGCCGACGCCGTGGTGCAGTCCTCCGGCGGAGCCATCTCCGGCCTCGACGGGGCCACCCGTGCCGACGCCGCCGACGCGTTCTCCGACGGCACCCGCGCCGCCGCGTTCTCCGCCGCCGGCTTCCTGGTCATCGGCCTCGGCGCCACCCTGCGCCTCCGCGCTCCGCGACGCCCCGACGACGAGGAGCAGGCGTGACCCGAGACCCCGTCCTGCAGCGCTCCTGACGGTTCTGGTTCACGATCCCCGAGGGTCCTGAACCGGAACCGTCACCGCGCGGACACGAACCCGCGTGCCCCGCGCCGTGGACGCGACCACCGACGAAACGGGAGGCACGGTGCCTGCCCGCACCGTGCCTCCCGTCCGCTCCGGCGCGCGCCCTGCCATCGCGACGCGCGCCCGCTCAGGCCCCCGCGTCCGCCTCCTGCGACCGGACGCGGAGCACCCGCGCTGTGGGGGTCGATCCTCCGTTCGCGACCTCGAGCGAGCCCGAAGCGGCGTCCCACGCCACGGACCATGACCCGAGTGCCGTCGGGAACAGCGGCTCGACGACCACCGTCTGCCCGGCGAACGCCGGCAGCGGCAACGACACCGACGCCGACGCACCGGGTAGCGACCACACCGACAGGTACAGGTCGCCCGAGGCGGCGTGCAGGCCGAGCGCGACCCACGGGTCCTCCCAGGCGGGCAGCCCGAGGGGCCAGACCGGGACTGACGCCTCGACGACGTCCAGGACCTGCCGGTGCGCAGTGATGGCGTCACCGACCACCGCGCGCTGCGACGACGTCATCTCGTTGAGGTACCCGGACAGGTACATCCGCCCGAGCACCCCGTTCACGAGCGACAGCGTGAACAGCTCGGGGTCCATCGTCGGCGCCGGGTACGCCCAGTTCCCCGCCTGCTCTGGCAGCATCGCGGCGGGAGCGGCGGCGGCGATCGTGGCGGACAACACCGGGTCCTGCTGGTCCGACGTCGACTGCATGTGCAGGCGGGACAACACGGCCCAGTCGGCGCGCATCGCTCCCGAGGCGCAGTTCTCGATGAGCAGCGCCGGGTACCGCTCCTGCACCGCGTCGAGCCAGTCGAGCAGCGCCCGCTGGTGGTCGAGCATCCCGGCGAACGGCCCCGTCATGGTGTTGTTGTCCATCTTGAAGAACGTCACCCCGAGCTCCCCGACGAGCCGGTCGACCACCGCGTCGAGGTGTGCGCGGGCCTCCGGCGAGCGCAGGTCGAGCAGGTGCCGCCCGTGCTCCGCGACCCGGACCCCGTGGTGCTCGACGAACGCGGACGGCGGCAGGGTCGAAGCCAGCGGCGAGTGGATGCCGATGACCTCGGGCTCGAGCCAGAGGCCGGCTTGCATGCCGCGCGCACGGATGTGGTCGATGACGGCCCCGAGCCCCGTCGGGAACCGCGATGCCGCTTCCTCCCACGCTCCGACGGTGTCCCACCAGTGCCCCTCGGCGTACCAGCCGGCGTCGATGCAGAACAGGTCCGCTCCGGCGTCGGCGGCCGCGTCGATGAGCGGCAGGAGCTTCTCGGTGGTCGGGTCGCCCATGAGCGTGTTCATGTAGTCGTTGAACACCAGGGGCAGGGCGCGGTCGGCCTCCCGCACGTGCCGGAACGCCCGACGCTGCCGGGTGAGCACCCCGAAGGCGTCGTCGATCGACGCGGCGATGCCGACGGACACCGGCACCGAGGTGAACGGCTGCTCGGGTGTGACGACGGTGGTCCACTGGTGTTCCTGGTCGGTGGGGCCGCTCAGCAGCAGGTACGCGTGCCGCCGGGTCTCCCCGAGCTCGTACAGCCACGGCCCGTTGTGCTCGACCTGCCAGACGAGCGCGTACGGAAGCGACACAGCGTCCTCCGCCCGCAGCACCCCGATCGGCAGCGCCTCGCCCGTCGACCACGAGCCGCGGTTCTGCACGACGGCGCGGCTGCGGGGCGGGTGGTGCTGGGCCTCCCGGTCGATCGCCGCGAGCCCGATCGACCGCAGCGGATCGGTCCGCCAACGGCTCTCCGCTGCCCAGTCGTTGTCGGCGTGCACGAGGGCGAGCTCGTCGACGGTGGCGCCCGAGTCGGTCAGGAACGCCCCGGTCGCGAACGACGAGACGAAGTCGACGACGTGCTCACCGTGCTCGGCCGACACCTCGGTCCACGTCTGGAACGCGGGCACGCCGGCGCGCGCCCGGAACACCGACTCGGCCTGGAGGCACGTGGCCGCGTCCGCCTGCACGATCCGGAACCACAGGTCGGTCCCGTCGTCGTGCCCGTGGTGCGACACGGGGCGCAGTCGCGCCCCGATCGTGGAGTCCACGTGCCGGAACCCGCCCGGGAACCGCCCGTGCCCGATCGTCGTCAGCTCGACGAGCGGCTGCGGGTCGTCCGGCCCGTCGGCGAGCGCTCCGCCGCCGGCCACGAACGACACCAGGGCGACAGGCTGGTCGGGATGGACCCGGAACCGTGCCGCGAACCGGTCGGTGACCCAGTCGACGAACGTCGGCCCGTTGCTCATCGCGCCCCGACCGGTGCGGCCTCGCTCGACACCCAGTCCCCGATCGTGTGGTCGTAGCAGGTGGTGTTGTCGATCTTCGTCCGGTCGAGCGGCGGCCCCGCGGTGATCCGGCGCTCGGTGCGCTCCGGGTCGGGGGCGGCCTCGGCGAGCAGCCGGGTGTAGTCGTGGTGCGGGTCGAGGATGACGGCGTCCGACGGCCCGCGCTCGACGACCCGGCCGCGGTAGAGCACGAGGATCTCGTCGGAGAAGTGCCGCGCGGTCGCCAGGTCGTGCGTGATGTAGAGCACGGCGAGCTCGTCCTCGCGCTGCAGCCGGCCGAGCAGGTTGAGCACGCTCAGGCGGATCGAGACGTCGAGCATCGACACGGGTTCGTCGGCGATGAGCACCTGGGCGCCGGGGGCGAGTGCGCGGGCGATGGCGACGCGCTGCCGCTGTCCGCCGGAGAGCTCGTGCGGCCGCCGCGACGCGAAGTCCTCGTCGAGGTTCACCCGGCCGAGCAGTTCGCGCACCTTGTCGGCGGTCTCGTCGGCGCCGCGGGCCCGGTGGTGCAGCTGCAGCGGCCGGGCGATGTGGTGCTCGATCGAGTGGAACGGGTTGAGGGAGGCGAACGGGTCCTGGAACACCATCTGCACGTGCCGCCGGTACATGCTGCCCTCGACGGGGGTGCCGTCCTCGAGCCGCACGTCGATCGAGCCGCGCGTCCTGGTCTCGAGCTTGGCGAGCATCCGCGCGATGGTGGACTTGCCCGAGCCGGACTCCCCCACGAGCGCGACGGTCCGGCCGGGCAGCAGGTCGAACGACACGTCGTCGACGGCCCGCAGGGTGGTGCGCTTCAGGCCCTTGCGGGTGTGGAAGTCCTTGCCGAGGTGGCTGACGGTCACACTGGTCATCGGTCCGTCTCCTGTGCTGCCTGGACCACGACGGCCCGGGTGTCGGTCTCGGGTTCGGCGCCGTCCTCGACCCCGGTGCGGATGAACGCGCCGCGGGCTCCGGACAGGCTCGGGAACGACTGCAGCAGCTTCCGCGTGTACGGGTGCTGCTGGTCGTGCTGGATCACGCTGGCACGGTCGCACTCGACGACCTCGCCGCGGAGCATGATCGCGATCCGGTCGCTGATCTCGAGCAGCAGCGGCAGGTCATGGGTGATGAACACGACGGCGAACCCGAGTTCGTCGCGCAGCCGGACGATCTCGCGCAGGATCTCCCGCTGCACCACGACGTCGAGTGCGGTGGTCGGCTCGTCCATGATCATGATCTGCGGTTCGAGCAGCATCGCCATCGCGATCATCACGCGCTGCCGCATGCCGCCCGACAGTTCGTGCGGGTACGCGGTGATGCGGGACGGGTCGACGCCGACGCGGCGCAGGGCGTCCTCGGCGATCGCCCGACGTTCCTTGCGGGGCAGGCCCTTCCGGTGTTCGACCAGGGCGTCGTCGAGCTGGGCGCGGATCGTGGTGACCGGGTTGAGCGCGTTCATCGCCCCCTGGAACACCATCGACAGCTTCGACCACCGCACGGCCCGGAGCTGCTCGTGCGGCAGGCCGAGCAGGTCGACGTCGGTGCCGTCCCGGTCGTGGAACGTGATGCTGCCCGACGTGACCTTCGCCGGCGGCCGGTGCAGCCGGGTGATGGCGTACGCCAGGGTCGTCTTGCCGCAGCCCGACTCCCCCGCGAGCCCGAGGATCTCGCCGGGCGCCAGGGTGAGCGAGACGTCCTTGACGGCGTGCACGGGGTGCTCGGTCTCGTAGACGACGTCGAGGTGGTCGATGGTCAGCACGGCCGGCCGGCGGCCGTCGCCCGTGGCGTCGGAGGTGACCGGTCGTGCGGTGTCGGTGGCGCTCATCGGGCGACCCCCTTCGTGTCGTGACCGGCGGTGGCGACGCGGGCCGGGCCTCCCGAGCGGGCCGCACGCTTCGCACGACGGTCGCGCCGTCGCTGCGCACGCACGTTCGCGAGTCGCGGGTTGATGACCTCGTCGATCGAGAAGTTCACCAGGGACAGGCCCATGCCGAGCAGGGCGATGAGCAGGCCCGGTGGCACGAACCACCACCAGGCGCCGTTCGCCAGCGCGAAGCCGTTCTGGGCGTAGAAGAGCATGGTGCCGAGCGTCGTGGAGTTCGACGCCCCGAGCCCGAGGAACGACAGCCCCGCCTCCCCGAGGATCGCGGCGATCACCGCGAACACGAACTGCGACGCGAGCACCGGCAGCAGGTTCGGCAGGATCTCGACGGCGATGACCCGCCAGGGCCGTTCGCCGGCGACCCGGGCGGCGGACACGTAGTCGCGGTTGCGGATCGACATCGTCTGCGCCCGCAGCACCCGGGCGGACCCGGCCCACGACGTGATCGCCAGGACGACCGCGATGGTCCACAGCCCGCGGGCCTCACGCGGCACCAGGCCGGAGATGACGATGACGAGCGGCAGGCCGGGGATGACGAGGAACACGTTCGAGAACAGCGAGAACGCCTCGTCCATGATCCCACCCAGGTAGGCGCCGAGGATGCCGAAGAACGCGGACAGCACCGTGGCGAGGACGCCGACGATGAGCCCGATCTGCAGGCTGCCCCGGGTGGCGAAGGCGAGCTGCGCCAGGACGTCCTGACCGGTCTGGGTGGTGCCGAGGACGTTCGAGCCGCTCGGTCCCTGCAGCCCGGTGTCGCGGATGGTGGTCGGGTCGCCGACGAGCAGCGGTCCGATCACCCCGAACAGCGTGACGCCGGCGACGAGCGCGATGCCCGTGACGAGCCAGGGGGTGAGGGTGGGCAAGAACCTGCGGATGCCGCCCTTCGACGCGCGCCGGGTGGCGATCGACGTGGTGCTGTCGGCTTCCTCGGTCAGCGCGCCGATGGTGGGCTCGGTCTCCTGCTGGATGTTGGTCATGGTCGTCTCCTCCCCTAGCTCCGGGCCCGCGTGCGCGGGTCGATCAGTCCGTACAGCAGGTCGACGACGAGGTTCGCGCCGAGGACCGCCAGGGTGATGAACAGGAAGATGCCCTGCATGAGCGCGTAGTCGTTGTTCGTCACGGCGGACAGCAGCTTCGACCCGATGCCCGGGTACGAGAACACCTGCTCGGTGACGACGGAGCCGGACACGATGAACCCGAGGGAGATCGCGAACCCGGCGACGGACGGCAGCACGGCGTTCCGGGCGGCGTAGTTCCGCAGGATCTTGCCGTCGGACAGGCCCTTCGCCTGCGCGGTGGTGATGTAGTCCTCGGACAGCGTCGACACCATCATGTTGCGCATGCCGAGCAACCAGCCGCCGAGCGATGCGAGCACGATCGTCACCGCCGGCAGCACCCCGTACTGCACCGCCGAGACGATGAAGTCCCAGTTGAACCCGGGCGTCAGGATGACGTCGTAGCCGCCCTGCGCCGGGAACAGGTGGAGCCCGGTGGCGAAGAAGTACACCAGGATCAGCGCGAGCCAGAAGTACGGCACCGCGGCGAGCAGGGTGGTGGCCGGCACGAACGAGTCGAGCCAGGTGCCGGGCCGCCACCCGACGAAGGCCCCGAGGCCGACGCCGATGATCGCGGCCACGATGGTGGCGATCCCGACCAGGGCGATGGTCCACGGCAGCGAACTGCCGATCACCTCGGTGACGGGTGCCGGGAAGTAACTGACGGACACGCCGAGGTCACCGCGGAACACGTTGACCAGGTAGTGGCCGTACTGGGAGATGAGCGGCTCCGAGGAATCGCCACCGAGGAGCAGCTCGTACGCCTCCCGGGTCGCCGGGGTCACCTGCCCGCCGCGCTGCTGGAGCTTGGCGAGCAGGATGTCCACCGGGTTGCCGGGCAGGAGCCTGGGGATGATGAAGTTCAGCGTCAGGGCCGCCCACAGTGCGACGACGTAGAAGCCGATCTTGCGCAGGAAGTAGGTCATCGTCGAGTGCCCCTCGGTCGCGATCCCATCGGTGTCAGCCCTTCGCCGGCTTGAGCGCCTTGAAGATCTCGGCGTTGTCCGGGCTCGCCCAGACCGCCGGGAACGCGTACAGGTCGTCCTTCGTCGGCCAGCCGGTGAACTTCGCCGCGTGGAACTCGCTCGTCGTGCCGCCCGTCATCACGGGGATGTAGGGCAGGTCCTCGACGATGTGCTCCTGGATCGTGTCGAGCTCGGGCTGGGTCGCCGCGGTGTCCTCGGGGTTGATCGTGGCGAGCTTCGCGATGGCCTCGTCGACGTCGGGGTTGCTGTACCGCGAGATGTTCATCGGGGCCGCTTCACCGACCTTCGCGGTGTTGGCCGTCGTGAAGTAGTTGTTGTACAGGTAGTACGGGTTCGCCGTCGGGCCCTGGCCGAGCGAGTCGATCGCGAGCTCGAAGTTGCCCTTGGTCTTCTTGTCGGTCCACTCGTTCCACGACGACTGCTGCGCCTTGAGCTCGATGCCAGCGGCCTTGAGCTGCTGCGTCATCGTGTCGATCGCGGTGATGTAGTCGGTCCACCCGGTGACGACCTCGACCGTCAGGGACAGCTTCTTGCCGTCCTTGGCGTAGATGCCGTCGGAGCCCTTCTTCCACCCGGCGTCCTCGAGGGTCGAGGCGGCCGCGTCGGTGTCGGCGGTCTCCGGCATCACGGCCGGCTCGATGTCCTTCGAGATGGTGTCCTTCTGCGTCGTGGTGAGCGCGAAGGTCGGCGAGATCTCGCTCGCCGTGTTCTCGAACGCCAGCGAGTTGAGCTGCTTGCGGTTGATGGCGTCGGCGATCGCGTGGCGGACGGCCGGGTCGGTCTGCGGGCCGGCGCAGCCCAGGTCGGTGTTCGCGCAGGTCAGCAGGGCCATCTGGTTCTGACCGACGGTGATGCCGTCGTAGCCGTTGTAGTTGGCGGGGATGTCGTCCATGTTCGGCACCGGGCCGGTCTGCCAGTCGATCGACCCCTGCTTCAGTGCGTCGGCGCCGGCGGTGTTGCCGGAGAGCGACAGGTAGCGGATGGTCTTCACGGCCGGGGCGCCGTCCCAGTACTTCTTGTTCGCCTCGAGGGTGAACGCCTGCGCCTTGAAGGTGCCGAGCGTGTACGGGCCGGTGCCGACGGGCTCGCGCACGACGTCGGTGGTCGGGTCGATGTCCTTCCACAGGTGCTCGGGCACGATCCAGGTCTTGCCGAGCAGGTTCGGGCCGAGCACGAACGACGGCTTGTCGAACGAGACGACCACCTTGTCGTCGCCGTCGGCCTTCGCGGTGCCGTCGTAGCCGATCGAGTTCAGGGCCTTCTGCTTCTTGAGCATGTCGAGCGTGAACACGACGTCCTTCGAGGTGAAGGGCTCGCCGTCGCTCCAGGTGGCCCCGTCGCGCAGCGTGATGGTGAGCTGCGTGCCGTCGTCGTTCCACTCGTACGACTTGCCGAGCAGCGGCTTCGGGTCCTCCGTGTTGACGTTGGTGATGAAGAAGAGCGACTCGTAGATCGTGCCGACGCCGCCGATGTTGGACGGCGACCACGGGTTGAAGTTGATCTGGTAGTCGCCGGACTGGCCGGTGTACGCCACCAGGGTCGAGGCAGCGGCGTCGTTCGTGCTGGCGGTGCCGCTGGAGCTGCAGCCGCTGAGCGCGAGGCCGGCTGCGAGGAGAACGGCGCCGCCGATGGCGAGCCGTGAACGGGTTGGGTTGAACATCGTTGTCCTCTCGGTCTGCGTCGTCGCAGGGTCCACGTTGTGAGCGTGATTGTTACACGCGTAAACTAAGGCGGTCAAGGGGTCGGGTCACGGCCCCGTAACGATGAGGAGACGCAATGGAGCGGACCACCCTGGACGGCACGTGGACCCTCGAGGCGGTGACCGGGCCCGAGCAGTCGGCGGAGCACCGCGAACCGGTCGAGGCGCAGGTCCCCGGCTGCGTGCACACCGACCTGCTGCGGGCCGGCCGGATCCCCGACCCGTTCGACGGCGACGGCGAGGCCGCCACCCAGTGGATCGGCGACACCGTCTGGCGCTACCGCCGCACGTTCGAGTGGACCGCGCCGGACGAGACCCGCCACGACCTCGTCGCCGAGGGCCTCGACACCCTCGCCACGATCGAGCTCAACGGCATCGTCGTCGCGACCACCGCCAACCAGCACCGCTCGTACCGGTTCCCCGTCGGGCACCTGCTCCGACCGGGCACGAACGAGCTCGTCGTCACGTTCGACGCGCCCGTCCCCGCAGCCGAGCGTCTGTCCGCACTGCACGGCGGCGAGCTGCCCCACGTCAACCACCACCCCTACAACGCGCTCCGCAAGAACGCGTCGAACTTCGGGTGGGACTGGGGCGTCGACGTCGCCACGAGCGGCGTCTGGAAGTCGATCGGCATCGAGTCGTGGAGCGGCGTCCGCATCGCGGCCGTCCGCCCGCTCGTCGACCTCGACGGCACCACCGGGGTGCTGACAGCCCACGTCGACGTCGAGCACGCCGGCTCCACCGGCTCCTTCTCGCAGGCGATCGGCAGCGCGCCCGTCGCGTCCGCGGACGGTTCCGCGGGCAGCGGCCTGGAGGCCCGGATCACCCTGGCCCCGCACCCCGCGTCCGCAGGGCACCCGGGTTCCGACACCGCCGGCCGGGTGGTCGGCGCGCGCCCCGTCGTCGAGGGCGCGGCGACCGTCCGCCTCGAGGTCCCCGACGTCGCCGTCTGGTGGCCCCGCGGTGAGGGCGACCAGCCGCTGTACGACGTCCGGGTCGAGGTCGGCGACGACCTGTGGACCGGCCGCGTGGGCTTCCGCACCGTCACGCTCGACACCGCTGCCGACGCCGGCGGGGCACCGTTCCTGCTCCGCGTCAACGGCCGTCCGGTCATGGTGCGCGGGGCGAACTGGATCCCCGACCACGCCTACCTGACCGAGATGACACCCGAGCGGTACGCGGACCGGATCCAGGACGCGATCGACGCGAACATGAACCTGCTCCGCATCTGGGGCGGCGGCATCTACGAGTCCGACGACCTGTACGACCGGTGCGACGAGCTCGGCGTCCTGGTGTGGCAGGACTTCCTGTTCGCCTGTGCCGCCTACGCCGAAGAGCCCTGGCTCGCCGACGAGGTCGAGCCCGAGGTCCGCGAGGCCGTCACCCGCCTCAGCCCGCACCCGTCGCTCGTGGTGTGGAACGGCAACAACGAGAACCTCGTCGCCTACGCCGAGTGGGGCTGGCGGCCGTCGCTCGTCGGCCGGACCTGGGGCAACGGCTACTACCGTTCCCTGCTGCCGTCGGTCGTGGCCGAGCTGGACCCGACCCGGCCGTACACGCCGGGCAGCCCGTTCTCGTTCGACGAGTACCTGACGCCGAACGGCCAGCGGAACGGCACCGTGCACATCTGGGACGTCTGGAACCGCCTCGACTACCGCGCCTACGCCGACTGGGAGCCGCGGTTCGTGGCCGAGTTCGGGTTCCAGGGCCCGCCGGCGTGGTCGACCCTGACCGCGGTGGTGCACGACGAGCCCCTCGACCCGGACGGCCACGAGATGCTCGTGCACCAGAAGGCCGACCAGGGCAACCGGAAGCTCGCCGACGGCATGCGCGGCCACCTGCCCGAGCCGGCCTCGATCGAGGACTGGCACTTCGCCGCGCAGCTCAACCAGGCGCACGCGATCCGCTTCGGCATGGAGTGGTTCCGCTCCCGCACGCCCGACAACACCGGCATGGTCGTCTGGCAGCTCAACGACGACTGGCCCGTGGTGTCCTGGGCCCTCGTCGACCACGCCGGCATCCGGAAGCCCGTCTGGTACGCCGTCCGGCAGGCCTACCAGCCCGTGCTGCTCACCGTGCAGCCGTCGTCCGGCGGCCAGGGTGGGCTCGACGTCGTCCTCGTCAACGCGTCCGGGGCGTCGGTCGCCGACGAGGTCACGGTCTCCCGCGTCGCCTTCGACGGCACCGTGCTCGAGTCGTCGTCGTTCACGCTCGCGGCCGACCCCGCCGATGCCGCCCGGGTGCAGCTGCCGTCGTCGCTCGCGGTACCGGGCGACCCCGGTTCCGAGGTCCTCGTCGTCACGGGAGCCGGCACCCGCACGGTGCACGACTTCGCCGAGGTCGTCGACCAGGCGCTCGAGCCCTCGCCCCTGTCCACGGTCGTCTCGGCGACGGACGACGGCGCGGCGGTCACTGTGACGGCGACGGCGTACGCGCGTGACGTCTCGCTGTTCCCCGACCGCGTGGATGCGGCCGCCCGCGTCGACGACGGGTTGGTGTCCCTGCTCCCCGGCGAGTCGGTGACCTTCACGGTGACGGGAGCGCCGGGCATCGCTGCACAGGAGCTCGACCACCGGCTCGTCCTCCGCCACGCGGGTTCGCTCCTGCCCTGACCGGGGCGTCGCGCTGACGGTTCCGGTTCACGATCCCCCGGGTTCGCGAACCGGAACCGTCGGTCGAACGTGCTCAGTCGAGGGCGCGGAGCTCCAGCACGATCGCGGTCGCGGGGGCGAGCAGCGGGAGCCGTGCGCCGACGTCCTCGAACACGGCACCGGTCAGTTCCAGGTGTCCGCGCGCGAGCCACTCCGGCGGCACCATGTCGAGCCCGTGCGGCACGGCGAGCCCGGCCACCGGGGCGAGCCGGTAGCGCCGCGACCGGTCGAGTCCGCGCACCCGGAGCGGCACCGGCAACGACCTCGGCCCCGTCTCCGTCCGCGCCACCCGCACCAGCGCCCGCGAACGGTCGGTGGCCACGACCGACGTCGCCACCGTTCCCGGGTCCCCGAGGTCCAGGTGCCGCAGCCGCCCGGAGTGCAGCAGCCCGCGCTCCCGTCGGTACAGCGCCGTCCAGGCCCGGAGCCGGTCGAGCTCCTCGGGTGGCAGCTTGGTGATGTCGGTCTCGATGCCGGCCGAGCCGAACAGCGACACCGCCATCCGGAAGTCCAGGTCGAGGTGCCGGCCCGTGGTGTGCGAGACCTCCGGCCCGACGTGCGAACCGATCAGCTCGAGCGGGAGCAGCGCCTCGGTCCAGCGCTGGATCGGCAGTCGCTCGAAGGCGTCGTTCGAGTCCGACGGCCACACCCGGTCGGTCCGCTCGAGTACGCCGAGGTCGATCCGGGCACCGCCGCTCGCGCACGCCTCGATCTCGAGCCACGGGTGCCGCGCACGCAGCTCGTCCATCAAGGCGTACACGCCGCGGGTGTGCGCGTCGATGCCGGCGCGACCCGCGTGCACCGCGTGCACGATGTCCCGGTTCTGGTCCCACTTCACGAAGTCGACGTGGTGCACACCGATCACGCGGGACATGCTCTCGAGCACGTGGTGCCGGGCCAGTGGGTTCGCCATGTCGAGCACGTACTGGTTCCGCCACGTGCGGACGTCGTCCTCGGGGCGCTGCAGCATCCACTCGGGGTGAGCCTCCGCCAGCTCGGACACCGGGCTGACCATCTCGGGCTCGAACCACAGGCCGAACTCCATGCCGAGCGCACGCACCCGGTCGACGAGCGGTGCCAGCCCGTCCGGCCACACCGTCGGGTCGACGCGCCAGTCCCCGAGCGAGGTCGAGTCCGACCGCCGGCCGAGGAACCACCCGTCGTCGAGCACGAACCGCTCGACGCCGATGTCGGCCGCCATCTCCGCCAGTGCCACCAGGGGCTCGAGCTCCTGCCGGTAGTAGACGGCCTCCCACGTGTTCAGCACCACGGGCCGGGGTCGTCGCGGGTGCCCCGGACGGCTGCGCAACGAGTCGTGCAGGCGGTCGGACAGCCCGTCGATCCCGGTGTCGCTCCACACGAACACGGCGTCGGGGGCGGTGAACGACTCCCCCTCGCCGAGCACGACCTCGCCGGCGCGCAGCAGTTCCCCGGCACCGAGCAGCGGTCGCGCCTCGGCGAGCTGGTCGTACCGGTACACGGAGTCGGCGCTCCAGGCCAGGTGCACCGCCCACAGCTCGCCCTCGGCATCCGAGAACCCGGGCGTCCCGAGCACGAGCAACGTCGGCGAGTCGTGGCCGGTCCGCCCGCGACGGCTCTCGCGCGCGTGGCTCCCGGCGGTCGCTGCCCGGCGCTGCGGTGTGCGCTCGCGGGTCCACCGTCCGCCCAGGTCGAGCACCTCGGTGATCCGCTCCCCCACCGGCAGCGTCGCCTCGAGCGCCTGCACGTGCACGGGGTCGGCGTGCGTGTTCGTCACCGTGTGCCGCACCCGCAGCACCCCGGCGGTGTCGAGCGCGAACTCGCTCCGGAGCGCCACCGAGTCCGACTCGGCGGTCACGACGATCCGCTGTTCGTCCGCGACGGAGACGACAGCCATGGCGACGTCGCGCCACCGCGGCACGAGCGGCAGTCCGTCCACGTGCCCCGCGATCCCCGGTCGACCCTCCCACCCGTCGCGCTCGGTCGGCAGCACCGTGAGGGGCCACCGCGCGTCGAGCGCACTCGGTCCGAGCGGCCGGCCGAGTGCGAGCAGCAGGTCGGCCGTGTCGTCCGGCGCGACGGGCCCGACGTCCCGACCCCAGTGCAGCACCTCGGGCAGCCCGTCCGCCGCGGAGGCCAGCACCAGCGACACCCCGGCTGATCGCAGCACCTGCACCCGTCGATCGCCTGCACCGACGGCCGTCGACTCGCGCTCCACGACGGTCACGAGGCCCGCTCCTCGCGCAGCACGCGGACGCGTCCGGCCGGCACGACGGTGTCCGGCCCGTGGCCGGACCCGTCGAGCAGGTCCGTCCCGGACGCGCCGACCGTGACGTCGTCAGCACGGTGGTTGACGAGGAACAGGAAGGCGGAACCGTCGTCGCCGACGCGACGCACCGCCTCCAGGCCGGGAGGCCCGGTGACCATCCGCAGGATCCCCCGCTCCGCGATCACCCCGTCCACGAGCCGTTGGATGCTGTCGTCCGCGAGCATCGCGGACACGTACCAGGCGCCGCCGCCGACGGCGCGGCGCGTGACGGCGGGCCGGCCCGCGAGCGGGCCGTCGGTGTACCGGAGCACGGACTCGGCGTCCTCGAGCACGACCGCTTCGGCCCAGTCGGTGACGACCTCGCCGTCGTCGAGGGTCCAGCGTTCGTCGCGCTGCAGCGGGGTGAACTCCTCGCTCCAGGCGCCGAGCACCTGGCGGAACGCTCCCGGGTAGCCCCCGGTGCGGATGCGCGCGGTCTCGTCGGCGACGCCGGACAGGTACGTGACGATCAGGGTGGCGCCGCGGTCCACCACGGCGGACAGCCGCGCGGCGGTCGCGTCGTCGACGATGAGCATCGTCGGCACGACGACCACGTCGTAGCCGTCCAGGTCGGCGTCGGCGGGGACTACGTCCGTCAGCACCTGCCGGTCGTGGAACGCGCGGTGCCAGGCGCGGAGCTCCCGGCCGTAGCGCAGGCCCCGGTGCGGCTTGAGCCCCGACTGCACGGCCCACCCGGAGGCCTCGTCCACGACGATCGCGACCCGGGCCGGCTCGACTCGGGTGCCCTGCACGGGTGCGAGGTCCTGCAGCGCCCGGCCGAGGGCGAGCACCTCGCGCCAGATGCGTGTGCGGGTGCCGGCGTGCGGGAGCATCGCCGAGTGGAACTGCTCCGCGCCCGCGGTCGAGGCCCGCCACTGGAAGAACAGCGCCCCGTCCGACCCGTGCGCGACGTGCGCCAGGGCGTTCCGGACGAGCTCCGCGGGTTCCTTGGCGCGGTTGCGCTGCTGCCAGCTCGGGCCACCCGTCGAGTGCTCCATGAGCAGCCAAGGGCGCCGGTCCGCCGACATCCCGCGCATCCGGTCACCGGCCAGCGCGAGGTCCTGCTCGCGGCGGGCGTCGTCGACGAGCGTGTAGTGGTCGTTCGCGACGATCGCCACGTGCTTCGCCCACCCGGCATAGTCGACGACCTGCGACCCGGCGCCCACCATGAAGTTCGTCGTGACCGGCACGTCCGAGTGCTGCTCGATGACGGCCTTCTCGGCGTCGTACTGGCGGAGCAGCGCGTCGGACGAGTACCGCTCGAAGTCCAGCGCGAGCCCGGGGTTCGGTGCACCACCCACACCGCGCGGCGGCGAGACCTCGTCGAACGAGGTGTAGGTGTGCCCCCAGAAGGCCGTGCCCCACGCGTCGTTCGCGGCCTCGACGTCGCCGTACTCCGCGACGAGCCAGTGCCGGAAGTCCGCTGCCGACTCCTCGCAGTAGCACCGGCCGTTGCCGCCGCCGAGCTCGTTGCTCACGTGCCAGAGCCGCACCGCCGGGTGTCGGCCGTACCGCTCGGCCAGCGCGTCGACCATGCGGAGCGCGTGTTCCCGGAACAGCTCGGAGGCCGGGCACCACCCGAGTCGCCCACCCGGTCGTTCCCGACGCTCCGTGGCGTCCACGGGCAGGATCTCCGGGTGTGCGGTCAGCAGCCAGTTCGGTGGAGCAGCGGTCGGCGTCGCGAGGTCCACCGCGATGCCGTGCTCGTGCAGCAGCGCGAGCACGTCGTCGAGCCAATCCCACGTGAAGTCCCCCGGCGACCGCTCGAGCAGTGCCCACGAGAACACCCCGACGGTGACCAGGTTCACCCCGGCCTCCCGCATCAGTCGGACGTCCTCGAGCCAGGTCTCCCGGGGCCACTGCTCGGGGCTGTAGTCGCCGCCGAACGACAGGACGTCGGTCGGCCACGGGACGGTGGGGGCAGCGGTCACGGCATCTCCTTCGATGGTGTGGACCGCTCAAGCCTCCCGTCTGCGTCCGCGTTTGTCAACGTGTGTAACTAACGTCGCGACACCTCTACCGGCTCCCTCGGCCGATCACTCCCCCAGCAGCCGACGGATGGCGAGGACCGCCCCGGCACGTGCCCACTCCGAGAACTCGAACGGCTGAACCTCCACCGTGACCGGCTCGGTGTACGGCGCCAGGGCGGCCCGCATCGACTCGTCGACGGTCGCCCGCGCCAGGTCGTACACGGGCAGCCCGTCGCCCGTCAGCACGATCGCTGCGGGGTCGGCGATGTGCACCGCGGTGGCGAGCAGGACCCCGAGAGCACGGCCGGCATCCTCGAACGCAGCGAGGGCTGCCTCGTCGCCGTCCCGGGCGAGCTCGACCACCTGGTCGTAGGTCTTCCCCGCCTGGCCGGCGTTCCGCACGATGACCGGGCTGGGCAGGTAGCTCGAGGCGCACCCGGCGTGACCGAGGCCACAGTCCGGGCCTCCCCCGAGGACGGGAAGGTGCCCGATGCGCCCCAGTCGCCCGTGCTCCCCGGTGGAGACCTGACCGTTCGCGATGAGCCCGAGGCCCAGGCCCTCACCGACCGTCACGAGCACCATGGACCCGCGGCCGGCACCCGCACCGAACCAGTGCTCCTTCGCCGTGAGCGCGTGGACGTCGTTCGCCGTGAACGTGGCGATGCCCGTCCGCTCCTCGAGCATCCGGGCGAACGGCACCTCGTGCCACCCGAGGAACACCGACGCCGCGACGACGGACTCCCCCGCGCGGACCATGACGTCGCCGGGCAGCGAGACGCCGATCGCGCAGATGGCTGGATGCGCAGCACGGAGTCGGCCGAGCACCACCGTGATCTGCTCCGCGAGCGACTCGGCGGCGGTGTCGTCGATGCCTTCTTCGTGCAGGGCGAGGACCCGGCCGCCCAAGTCCGTGACCGCGGCGTACAGGCGGTCCTTCGTGAGCTTGATGCCGAGGAACTCCCACTGCCCGCTGCTCGCCTGCAGGAGCTCCGACGGGCGGCCGGTGGCGCCGCGCACATCAGTGCCGACCTCGACCACGAGCCGCTGTGACACGAGGATGCGCATCGCCCGCGTGAGGCTCGCCCGTGAGAGCCCGAGTGACCGAGCGATCTCGGCGCGGGAGAGCACCCCGTGGATGAGGATCTCCCGCAGAGCCAGTCGGGAGCCGTCGGGCAGGGCCGGCCAGGCTTCGGTCATCGTTCCTCCGTCGTCGGCTGATCCTACGGCCTGACCGGTCCCCGTCGACAAGGACCCAGAACGGGCCGCCGAACGCAGAAAACCCCTGAC